>NZ_CP059182.1:0-316116 GCF_014251255.1 Blattabacterium cuenoti | reverse complement strand
TTCTTATGAAAAAAGTTTTTTTAATAAAGTTTGTCACAAAAAAACCATTGATCAATTAGAATTTTGTAAAAAATCATTATTAAATATTAACCAATTTTCATCTGTTCATTTGAGATTATTCTTGTTTTTTTTCACCAAAAAAGAAAACGAAAAAGAAAAACATCAAATAATGAAATTACTTAGACTAGCTTTAGTAGGAAAACTAGAGGGGGCTGATATTTTCATCATTTTGGAAATGATAGGAAAAAAAGAAAGTATACGACGTATAGAGAACATGATGAGAAAAATTAAAGAAAAAATTAAATAATAATAAGGTCTTTTTGTTGAAAAAAGAACATAAAAATATATTACATTTATGCAAAAAAAAATTCAACATTAATGATGATAAAACATTATGAAACAATTATGATAATAACTCCTATTCTCTCTGATGAAAAAGCCAAAGAAACGGCAAAAGAGTATGAAAATTTTTTTATAGAAAAAAATGGAAAAATTGTTTATCAAGAACATTGGGGGCTAAAGAAACTGGCTTATCCTATTCAAAAAAAACAAAGTGGTTGTTATCATTTGTTTGAATTTTTACTAAGCTCTAATTTAGTATCTGATTTAGAATTGAAATTAAGACAAGATGAACGTATTTTACGTTTTATCACTGTTAGATTAGATAAATATGGAATAGAATATGCAGAAAGAAGAAGAAAAAAAATATTAAAAAATGATAAAAAATTATGATTTTAGAGGATATCAATAATAAAAATAATACTCCAAAACAAGGAGGAGATAGTGACTTAAGATATTTGTCTCCTCTTAAAATAGAAACAAAACTAGAAAAAAAATATTGTTATTTTGAACAAAGAAATATTAAGTATATAGATTATAAGGATCCTACATTTTTAGTAAAGTTTCTTAATGCACAAGGAAAAATTTTACCACGTCGTATTACGGGAACTTTACAAAAAAATCAAAATAAATTAAATTCCGCTATAAAAAGATGTAGACAAATTGGTCTTTTACCTTTTGTTACAGATGATTTGAGATAAATCAAAATAAAAATGAAAATTATTTTAAAAAAAGACCTAGAAAATTTAGGGTTTCAATATGATGAGTTAGATGTGAAACCTGGTTATGCGAGAAATTATCTCATTCCTAAAGGATATGCTATTTTATCTTTCCCTGGAACGGGAAAAAACATTCATGAAATTTTAAAAAAACGTTCTCAAAACGAAAGTGTTTTAATTGAAAAATCAAAAGAAATAGAAAACAAATTAAAAAAATTAATTATAAAAATAAAAGCTAAAGTAAGTAAAGGGGGGAAACTCTTTGGTTCTATCAAAAGTCAAGATCTTATGAAAGTTTTTAATGAAAAAGGGATTTCTATTGAAAAAAAATTTATTAGAATTCCTGGAAATAGAGTTATTAAAAAAATTGGAAAATATCAAGCGAGCATCCGTTTACATAGTCAACGGGAGTTCACTATAAATTTTGAAGTATTAGCAGCAGAAAAATAAGATTAATGATTAATTTTTTATTATGTCATATAATAAAAAGAAATTGAGTAAAACCACGATGAAAGTAATGATCCAAGCTAAGATCTTTAAAAAAAGACTATTTACAAATGATCCCATTTTTTCATAATCTCCTGTAAAATTAACTAATGGAATAATAGCAAAACTTAATTGTATTGATAAAATTATTTGACTAATAATTAATAATTCTGCAGTTCCTTTTTCTCCATAAATAATAGAAACGATCATAGCTGGAATAATCGCTATTAGTCTCGTGATTAGCCTTCTTATCCAAGGTTTTAATCTAATATTAAGAAATCCTTCCATCACAATTTGTCCAGCTAATGTTCCAGTAAGTGTGGAATTTTGTCCAGATGCCAATAAAGCTAAAGCAAAAAAAACACCGGCAAGGCTAGATCCTAGAATAGGAGTTAAAAGTTTGTGAGCATCCATAATATTTGCTACTTCTGTATGTCCAGCTTTATGAAAAGTTGCTGCAGATACGATTAATATCGCTGCATTAATAAAAAAAGCTAAGGATAAAGATAACGTACTATCTATGGTTGCATATTTTATGGCCATTTTTTTTCCTTCAATAGTTCGTGGATAATTCCTTGTTTGTATAATACTAGAATGTAGATAAAGATTGTGAGGCATCACTGTAGCTCCTAGTATTCCAATGGAGATATAAAAAGAATGTGAATTTTTAATGATTTCAGGATTAGGAATGATTCCTTTTATAATGGGAATAAATTCTGGTTTAGAACTAATTATTTCAAAACTAAAACAAACTATAATTGTAAAAATTAATATTGCAACAACACTTTCAATATATCTAAATCCTTTATACTGAAAAAATAAAATGAGTAAAACATCTATAATAGTAATTAACACCCCCCACGTGATAGGAATTCCAATAAGTAATTTTAAGGCAAGAACAGAGCCTATGATTTCTGCTAGATCACAAGCTGCAATAGCAACTTCACATAAAATCCACAACATAAAACTAATCAAAGGGGAATAATGATCTCTACAAGCTTGTGCTAAATCTCTTTCACAAACAATTCCTAATTTTAGAGCTAAATGTTGCAGAATGATAGCAAAAAAATTGGAAATAAAAATAACGGATAAAAGCATGTATCCAAATTTAGCTCCTCCAGAAATGTCTGTTGCCCAGTTTCCTGGATCCATATATCCTACAGCTATCAATAATCCTGGTCCAGTAAAAGCGAATAATTTTTTCCATATTCCTTTTTGTTTAGGAACAGAAACAGAAGAGAAAACTTCCGAAAGGGAAGGATATTTATTCTCTTTTCTCCATCCTTTCACTTTCATCAAATCTCTCTTTTTTTTTAGCATAAAAAAATGATTATTTCAATAATAATAACTCATTCAAATAAAGTTAACCGTTTTAATTTTAAGTTGATGTTTTGTTTGGGTGGAAATAGTTTCTTTCTTCCATCTTCCACAAGAAGAATAGGAAAATATTTTGAACTAAAAAGTAGATAATAATTGCATATAATCAAATTATTTTTTATATTTGCTTGCGTTTTTTTTCCGCTTAATTTTAATTAATCAAGGACCACTTTGGATTTTGCTAAGGGAATTATTTTTTTTTCATGAAAAAAATAGCTATACAAGGGGTAAAAGGATGTTTTCACCATGCAGCAGTTTCCAGATATTTTGAAGGATGTCATTATCAATTAATGGAATGTTCAAGTTTTAGAGAACTTGCTTGTTCTGTCGCGAAATCCAATGTAGATATTGGAGTGATGGCTATAGAAAATACTATAGCGGGAACTATATTAACAAATTATAGTCTTTTATCTGAATACAATTTAAGAATAGTAGGAGAAACATATATACCTGTACAACATCATTTAATGGCTTTTCCTGGACAAAAAATAGAGGAGATTCAGGAGATTTATTCTCATCCAATGGCCCTTTTACAATGTGAATTATTTATAGGAGCTTATCCTAATATCAAAATATCAGAATATTATGATACAGCTGCTGCTGCTAAATATATTTCTATACGTAAAAAAAAAGGTTTGGCCGCAATAGCATCAGAGAATGCGGCTAAGGAATATGAATTGGAAATCATTTATAGAAGTATTCAAACTATTTCGAGTAACTTTACTCGATTTTTTATTATTAAAAATTTTTCTAAAAAAAAAAAAGAAAATGATTTTAACAAAGCTTCTCTAAAATTCAAAATTTTACATACTACTGGAAGCTTATCTCAAATTTTGAGTCTTATTTCTAGCCTTGGAATTAATATGACGAAAATACAATCTATTCCTATTATAGAAAGACCTTGGGAATATTCTTTTTATGTAGATATTGTATTCAAAAGCATCAAAAATTATGAGAGAATGAAAGAACATCTACAAAAAATTTCATGTCTTCATCAACTTTCTATTATGGGAGAATACAAAAATGGTAGAATTAATTAGACTCTAGTGAAGAAATGATTGTCTCAAAAAGAATACATCAAATATCGGAATACTTTTTTTCCAAAAAGATGAGAGAAATTCAAAATCTTGAGAAGAAAGGAATCCAAGTAATTAATTTAGGGATTGGAAATCCAGATTTACTTCCACCAAATAGTGTTATCCATAAAATGCAAGAATCATCAAAACTAGAAAATGCTAATACTTATCAAAGCTATATTGGAATAGAAAAATTGCGTAACGCAATTTCTATTTGGTATAAAAAAACATACCAAGTGGATATTGATCCTACCAATGAGATTTTGCCATTAATGGGTTCTAAAGAGGGAATTATGCATATTAGTATGTCTTATTTGGATAAAGGAAATCAAGTTTTAATACCAGATCCAGGATATCCTACTTATTCTTCAGTATCTAAACTTTTGGAATCGAAAATTATTTATTATGATCTACATGAAAAAGAAAATTGGTGTCCTGATATTCAATTGTTGAATAAAAAAAACTTATCCAAAGTAAAAATAATGTGGATTAATTATCCTCATATGCCTACAGGTGCAACTATTTCTTTTGAAGATTTAGAAAAAATTGTTTCTTTTGCGAAAAAAAACCATATTTTACTAGTTCATGATAACCCTTATAGTTTATTAACTAACGAATTTCCTTTGAGTATTTTTAATATTAGAGAAGCCAAAAATGTTGCATTAGAATTAAATTCTTTAAGTAAAAGCTATAATATGGCTGGATGGCGTGTGGGAATGATAATAGGAAAAAAAGAATTTATTCAGAATATCATAAAAGTAAAGAGTCAAATGGATTCTGGAATGTATTATCCAATCCAGATTGGAGCTATAGAAGCCATGAATCAAAATTCAGAATGGTTTGAGAAACTCAATCAAGAATATACAAAACGTAGAAAAATTATTTGGGAAATATGTGATCATCTTCGTTTAGAATATAAGAAAAAAAGTTCCGGAATTTTCGTTTGGTCAAGAATTACTCATTTAGATAAAAATGATCAGAAATTCTCTGACAGGATTCTCAAGGATTATCACATATTTATTACACCTGGGTGTGTATTTGGTAAAAATGGAAAAGGATATGTCCGATTTTCTCTTTGTTGTTCTGTCAACACTTTGGAAAAAGCAAAAAATAGAATTATTTCATGAATATTGGAATTATAGGATTAGGGTTAATAGGGGGATCTATTAGTTTAGGATTAAGAAAATCCAATTTTGGAGATAAATTTATAGGAACAGATTCTAATCATAAAAATGCGACACATGCTGTGGAACTTGGCATTGTAGATGAAATTATTCCTTTACAGGATCTTATTTTGCAATCTTCAGTAATTATTTTATCTATTCCTGTCGATGGAATAGAAAAAATACTTCCAAGTATTCTTAATAAAATTAGAAGTGATACAGTTATTTTGGATACTGGTTCTACTAAATATGATATTTGTAATAGTGTTTTTTCACATCCAAAAAGAAGTCGTTTTGTAGCAACACATCCGATTGCAGGAGTTGAAAATTCTGGACCTACTTCAGCTCATTCAGATCTTTTTTATAAAAAAAATTGTGTTATTTGTGACTCAGAACTGAGTGCTCCAGATGCGATAGAGATGACAGAAAAAATTTATTCAACCATGAAAATGCGTCTAATTTATAATATGACTTCTAAAGAACATGATTTATATATTGCTTACATCTCTCATTTGCCTCATGTCATTTCTTTTGCTTTGTCCAGTACAGTTTTAAAAAAATTTAAAAATGAAAATGAAGAAAAAATTTTTAATAATATGATAGGAAGTGGATTGACTTCTACTACGCGTTTAGCGAAAAGCAATCCTGAAACTTGGTTACCTATTTTTATTTCTAATAGAAATAATTTAATTCAAGCTATAAATGTTTATCTGAATCAGATAGAAATATTTCGTGATTTATTAAAAAATAAAGACTTTCATAAAGTTGATAGATATATGAAAAATGCAAAAATATAAAAGATAAAAAATATGTATAATCAATTATTAAATAATCTATTGTGATGGAAAAAAATATTCTAAATAATAGTATAGATAGATCCTGGATTGAAAAATGGAAGAACCCTTTAACCATTTCCGGACCTTGTAGTGCAGAAAGTGAACAACAAGTCATAGAAACAGCTAAGAGATTGGATCCTACATATGTGCAAGTATTTAGAGCAGGGATATGGAAACCGAGAACTAAGCCAAATAATTTTGAAGGAGTTGGAAAAGAAGGACTTCAATGGTTAAAAAATGTAAAGAGAAATACAGGATTCATGGTTGCTACGGAAATAGCTAATTCAGAACATGTTGAGTTAGCGTTGTCTTTTGATATAGATATCCTTTGGATAGGAGCAAGAAGTACATCGAGTCCATTTATTGTTCAAGAAATAGCGGATTCTTTAGAAGGAGAAAAGGATCCAATTATTTTAGTAAAAAATCCTATTCATCCTGATATAGAATTATGGATAGGAGCTTTAGAGCGTTTATTTAGAAAAGGAGTTAGAAAATTAGGGGTGATCCACCGTGGTTTTTACACATATAAATCGGCTAAATACAGAAATCAGCCAAATTGGAATATTTTGTCAAAATTTAGGAGATTTTTTCCTAGAATTCCTGTGATATGTGATCCTTCACATATTTGTGGAAATAAAGAAAGAATTTTGGATATTTCAAAAATAGCTTATCATTTTCAATATGATGGATTAATGATAGAAAGCCATTGTGATCCTGAAAGGGCTTGGAGTGATTCTCAACAACAAATTACTCCAGAAGAACTTTTAGTTCTATTAAAAAAGTTGATGAATTGCTCTTCAATTAAGAAGAATCAAAATCAAATTCAAAAAAATTTAGATTCTTTAAGAATATTCATTGATGAATTAGATGAAAATCTAATTGCTCTTTTATCAGAAAGGATGAAAATTTCTAAACAATTAGGATCCCTAAAGAAGGAGTCAGATATAGCTATTTTACAACCAAATAGATGGTGTGATCTTCTGAAGAAATCTATCAACTTAGGAACAAGTTTAGGACTTTCTAAAGAACTCCTTGAAGGAGTTTTCAAACTTTTACACAAAGAGTCCATTAATATTCAAAATAGAATTAATTAAAGTAAAGATTAAGATTTAGGAGAATAGGATCAAAAGAATACATCCTAAAAAAAATGACTTATTTATTTACTAGTGAATCTGTTTCAGAGGGACATCCTGATAAAATTTCCGATCAAATATCGGACGCTATATTAGATCATTTTTTGGCATATGATCCAGAAGCAAAAGTCGCTATAGAAACTTTAGTGACTACAGGTCAAATTGTATTGTCTGGAGAAGTGAATTCTAAAGTTTGGGTGAATGTTCATAAAATTGCACGTGATCTCCTTAGAAAAATTGGATATACTAAAAATGAATATAGATTCAATGCGGATTCTTGTGGAGTGATTTCTTCTATTCAAGAACAGTCTATAGATTTATTCAAAGGAATTCAACGTTCTAATAAAGAAGAACAAGGATCTGGAGATCAAGGAATCGTATTTGGATATGCGGTTAAGGAAACAGAAAATTATATGCCTTTAACATTAGAAATGTCACATAATTTATTGAAAGAACTTTCATTCATACGAAATGAAGGAGAAGAAATGACTTATTTACGTCCAGATGCAAAATCACAAGTGACTTTAGAGTATTCGGATAAAAATGTTCCTATTCATATTCACTCTATCGTCATTTCTACTCAGCATGATGAATTTGATACAAAAGAAAAAATGCATGAACGTATTGTTCACGATATTAAAAATATATTAATTCCAAGGGTTAAAAGAAATATCCTCTCTAAGAAAATAAAAAAATTGTTTACGGATCAAACAAAATATTACATAAATTCTACAGGTCAATTTGTTATTGGTGGGCCTCATGGAGATACAGGTCTTACCGGTAGAAAAATTATCGTAGATACTTATGGAGGAAGAGGTTCACACGGAGGAGGTGCTTTTTCTGGAAAGGATTCTTCTAAAGTAGATAGATCTGGAGCTTATGCAGCTAGACATATTGCTAAAAATCTTGTTGCGTCAGGAATTGCAGATGAATTATTGATACAAATATCCTATGCTGTAGGAGTAGCAGAACCCATAGGAATTTTTGTGAACACTTATGGAACATCTAATTATCTAGATGAAGAGATCGTAGTCAAAATAAAGAAAATTTTTGACTTACGACCTTACGCTATAGAAAAAAGATTAAAATTACGTCATCCTATATATGAAGAAACTGCTGCTTATGGGCATATGGGAAAGAACCCAAGAAAAGTATGTAAGTCTTTTTCGGATATAGAAGGAAATAAAAAAAAACAAGAAGTTGAACTTTTTACATGGGAAAAATTGGACTATTTCTCTATCCTAAAGGAAGTTTTTAATATGTCAAAAAATAGGTATTTTTATTAGTTAAATTTTTCTTTGAACTAAGAGTTATATTATGTCTTACAATCTATTGAAGGGAAAAAAAGGAATTATATTTGGGGCTTTGGATGAAAATTCTATTGCTTGGAAAGTAGCAGAACGTGCTTATGAGGAAAAAGCGTCTTTTGTATTAACCAATACTCCTTCTTCTTTAAGAATGGGAAAAATTCATATTTTATCTCATAAAACAGAATCTATGGTAATTCCAGCTGATGCTACTTCTGTTAGAGATCTGAATATTCTTTTTGATAAGACATTGGATCATTTTGGAGGAGGAATAGATTTTATTTTACATTCCATTGCTATGTCCATAAATATTAGAAAAGGATGCCATTATACATCTCTTAATTATGAATTCTTAAAGAAGGGATGGGATATCTCTGCAGTATCTTATCATAAGATCATGCAAATTGCTTGGGATAAAAACGCCATGAATGAATGGGGTTCTATTGTTGCTCTGACATACATAGCCTCTCAAAAAAGTATTCCATATTATGAAGATATGTCTGATTATAAGGCATATTTAGAAAGTATTACACGTAATTTTGGTTATCATTGGGGAACCAAAAAAAAGGTAAGAGTAAATACCGTTTCACAATCTCCTAGTTTTACAAAAGCAGCAAAATCAATTAAAGGATTCAACCAATTTTTTCTTTTTTCTGAGAAAATGTCTCCTTTAGGAAACGCTTCTGCACAAGATTGTGCAAATTACATTATTACACTTTTTTCTGATTTGACAAGAAAAGTAACAATGCAAAATCTGTATCATGATGGAGGTTTTTCTAATACAGGAATTAGTGAAATTATGATTTCACAATTAAATAATAAATAACGAACCTATAACTGATTCTAATATGAAAAAAATTATAGCTCCATCTCTATTTTCAGCAGATTTAGCTTTTTTATATCGTGATATAGAAATGTTGAATAAAAGTGAAGCGGATTGGTTCCATATTGACATTATGGATTCTTCTTTTGTTTCTAATATCTCTTTTGGAGCATTATTTATAAAATATGTCAAAAAATATGCATCCAAACCTATAGATGTCCATTTAATGATTCTACACCCGGAACGGTATATAGAACAATTTAAAGAATGTGGAGCAGATCATTTACATGTTCATTACGAAGCTTGTATTCACTTAAATAGAACTATTTTTTCTATTAAGGAATATGGGATGAAGGTCGGAGTAGCAGTCAATCCACATACTCCAGTTTTTCTTTTGCAAGATATCATTAAAGATATAGATTTTGTTTTGATAATGAGCGTAAATCCTGGGTTTAGCGGACAAAAATTTATTAGTCAAACGTATCAAAAACTAAAAGATACTAAAGACTTAATATTAAAAAAAGACTCTTCTGCATTGATAGAAGTGGATGGAGGAGTCAATTTAGAAAATGCTTCTTTATTATTCAAAAATGGAGCAGATATATTAGTAGCAGGAACTACCATTTTTTCTAATTCTAATCCAAAAAAAATTATTCATAAAATGAAATTAGAAATCAATAAATAATTGATTTATTATTATTATTTTCAATTTTGATTCAATCAAAATAATTATGATTTCTAAAGAAACTATAAAACGAATATTTTCAGTTTCCTGCATTGAAGAAGTTATAGGAGATTTTGTTTCCTTAAAAAAAAGTGGAATCAATTATAGAGGACTGAGTCCATTTTCTAATGAAAAAACGCCTTCTCTCATCGTTTCTCCTACAAAAAAAATATGGAAAGATTTTAGTTCTGGAAAAGGTGGGAATATTATAACTTTTCTTATGGAACACGAACATTTCACTTATGTCGAATCATTACATTTTTTAGCTAAAAAATACGAGATAAATATTCATGAAGAAACAGATCTTAAAAAGAGAGACCATAAAAAAAATTTATACTTAATGCAAGATTATGCAAAACGTTTTTTTATCAATCAATTGTGGTTTACAAAAGAAGGAAAAGAAAAGGGATTGAGTTATTTGATAAAACAAAGAGGATTTAATATGAAAATAATTCATGAATTTGAATTAGGTTATGCACCTTCTTCTTGGAGTTTTTTTACAGAAAAAGCCTTAAAAAAAGGATTCAAAATAGGTGATTTAAAAAAATATGGTCTTACGGTTTTGAATAAAAAATCGAATAATTATTTCGATTGTTTTCGTAAACGTGTGATATTTCCAATACATAATCTATCAGGAATGGTTATAGGATTTGGTGGAAGAACGATTGAGAGTAGTAGTAATAATAATAATAGTAGGAGGAGGAAGAGGAATATAATAAGTTCTTCTTTCCGATCTATTATAAAATATTTAAATTCATCTGAAAGTAATTTATTTCAAAAAAGCAAAATTTTATATGGCTTATTACAAGCAAAAACAGCCATTTTAAAAGAAAATTTTTGTTATTTAGTAGAAGGATATACAGATGTCATTTCTTTACATCAATCTGGAATAAAAAATGTTGTTTCCTCTTCTGGAACTGCTATTACTGTTGATCAAATCTTATTGATAAAAAAATTTACGAAAACTATCGTTCTATTTTATGATGGAGATAAATCTGGGATTCAAGCTTCTTTAAGAGGAATAAATATGTTTCTGGAACAAGAAATGAATCTTCGTATATTATTTCTTTCTGATGGAGAAGATCCAGATTCTCTCTCAAAAAAATATTCCTCTTCTCAATTGAAAGATTTTATAGAAAAAAATAGTTATAATTTTGTTTCTTTCAAAAAAAAAGTATATGAAAAATTTCACAAGGATGATCCAATTAAAAAATCATTTTTAGTTATAAATATTTTGAATAGTATTTCAAAAATATCTAATGTGATCCAACAGGAATTATATTTACAAGAAGCTTCAAAAGTATTAGAACTTCGTCAAGAAATTCTAATTTCTGAATTTCAAAGAATAAGAAGTCTTAAAAAGAAAAAGAGAAAATTTTTGAATGAGAAGAAGGTTGTTCTTAGGAGTCCTAAGAACAACCTTCTTCTCATGGAAGAAAAGTTGATTCAGTTTATTTTAAATCATGGAAATCAAATAATAAAAAAAGGAAAACAAGAAATTACAGTGATTGAAGAAATATTGCATATTTTTGAATGCCATGGGTTACGTTTTGCTTTGGATTCTAATCAGAAATTATTTGATAAAATATGCAATAGAAATAATGGAAAATTAAAAATTTCAAAAAAACAGAATAAAAAATCCTGTTATTCATTATCCAAATGGGATAAAAAAGGAATTGAAGTTTCTTCAGAAAAAGAGAACATAGACAAATATCTCACGGACATGTTATTGAGATATCAATTACAATATATTTTGAAATCAATTCAACAAGAAATTATGCATTTTCAAAAAAATATAGAAAGTGATGATGAAAAGAGAAATCATATTATAAAAAAAATAATGCATCTAACAAATAGAAAAAATGAACTGAATAAAAAATTACATAGGTATGTATGAAATTTACAAATAAACCCAATCATCATTATCTTTTTGACTCTTAATAAGAATTTTGGTAAATTCGTCATCTAAAATTAGATAAAAATGAATACATTAATTGCAAAAAAAGCACCTAGTTTTACATCTAGCGCAGTATTGAATGGAAAAGATATTGTCCACAATTTTACTTTAGAACAATTTAAAGGGAGTCAGTACGTTTTACTTTTTTTCTACCCAAAAGATTTTACTTTTGTTTGTCCTACAGAAATCTATGCATTTCAAGAAAAAATCAAGGAATTTGAATCAAGAAATGTACAAATTATTGCGATTTCTACGGATACAGAACAATCTCATTGGACTTGGTTGCAAATGCCAAAAGAAAAAGGAGGAATATTAGGGGTTACTTATCCTATTGTTTCTGATGTAAATAAAACTATTTCCCATAATTATGGAGTTTTATCTGGAGATTGGATTTGCAATCATAATCATGAGGAATGGAAAGCAACGGGAGAACTTATTGCTTATAGAGGATTGTTTTTAATAGACAAAGAAGGAATTATACGACATCTTTTAATTAATGACTTTCCTTTAGGAAGAAATGTCAATGAAGCAATTCGTATGATAGATGCACTTCAGTATTATGAAAAAAAAGGAGAAGTATGTCCAGCAAATTGGACAAAAGGAAAACGTGCTATCAAAGCTAATCATAGTGGAATTATAGATTATTTTTCCTCAAACTCAAAATGATCAAATATGCTTATCTGCGGAGTCTATCTATAGAATCTAAATCTAATTTATGAAAAAAAAAGTTGCATTTTATACGATAGGTTGTAAACTAAATTACGCAGAAACTTCTACGATTGCAAGAAAATTTTCTGATTTGAATTATGAACATGTTTCTTTCAATGGGTTTGCAGATATTTATGTGATCAATAGTTGTTCTGTCACAAAAAATGCGGAGACTGAATTTAAGTGTATTGTCCGTTATGCTATGAGGAAAAACGAAAAAGCTTTTGTTATTGCAATAGGATGTTATGCTCAACTTTATCCTAAAGAAGTCTCTGAAATAATCGGAGTTGATCTCGTGTTAGGTTATGAAGAAAAATTTCATATCATAGATTATTTGAATCAAATCAATTTTTCAAAAAAAAATTCTCCTGCAAAGATTCTGTTTTCAAAGGAAACATGTTCTTATTCTTATTTTTCATCATATTCTATTGGATATCGAACTCGTTCTTTTTTAAAAATCCAGGATGGATGTGATTACAAGTGTAGTTATTGTGTCATTCCTATAGCAAGAGGTCCTTCTCGTTCTGAGAGTATAGAAACTATATTAAAAAATATCAAATATCTTTTAAAAAAAGGAGTTAAAGAAATTGTATTAACAGGAATTAACATTGGAGACTATGGAAAAAAAATATTTCATAAAAATGAACGTCGGACATATACCTTTTTTGATTTGATACAGGAAATCAATCAAATAAAAGAAATAGAAATGGGAAGAATTCGGTTATCTTCAATAGAACCTAATTTGTTAAAAAATGAATGTATTGAATTTTTGTCAAAAAGTAAACATTTTGTTCCTCATTTTCATATTCCTTTCCAATCTGGAAGTAATTATATTTTGGGAAAAATGCAGAGACGTTATAGAAAAGAGCTTTATCAAGAAAAAGTAAAAACAATACGTCATTTAATACCAAATGCTTATATAGGTTCAGATGTTATTGTGGGATTTCCTGGAGAAACACATAGATATTTTTTAGAAACTTATCATTTCATGAAAAAACTAGATATTTCATCTTTTCACATATTTACCTATTCTCATAGACCGAATACAAAATCGTATTATAATACCCAGCAAGGGGATCACGTCTCTAAAAAAATACAGAAAAAACGAAACAAAATACTAAGAATTCTTTCAAAAAGAAAATATCGTTTTTTTTGTGAAAAACAAATTCATACAAAAAAAACGGTATTGTTTGAAAAAAACTCTAATAATGAATATTTGTATGGATATACAGAAAATTATATTAGAACAAAAATTTCTTTTATTCCAACATTTATAAATACATTACAAGATGTCATTTTAAAAGAAATAGATGAAAAAGATGGGATTATGATTGCTCAATCTATTCATGAAATGAATTCTACCTGAAAAATTTCTTGAAAAGATTTTTTGACTAAAAGCTTCACTTCTGAAAAAGAAATGTGATGATTATTTTTTAATTCTTTTTTTAAAGAAGTCACTTCTTTATTCTTAATTCCACAAGGAATGATATAATTAAAATACCGTAAATCTGTATTTATATTCAAAGCAAATCCATGCATTGTTACCCAACGACTGATTCTAATTCCTATCGCACATATTTTTCTTGATTTTCCGTTTTTTTCTTCTAACCAAACTCCCGTTTTTCCTTCTTCTCTTATCCCTTTTATTCCATAATTTTTTAGTAAAAAATGAAGAATTACTTCTTCTAAAAAACGTAAATATTTATGAATATCTGTGAAAAAATAATCCATATTTAAAATAGGATATCCGACTAACTGTCCGGGACCATGGTAAGTAATATCTCCTCCCCTATCTGTTTGATAAAATGTGGCATTTATTTTTTTTAAAAAATCTGATGAGACTAATAAATGTTTATCTTTTTTTCCATTTTTACCTATAGTATATACATGTGGATGTTCCACAAATAACAAATATCCGACATGAATTTGTGGAGACTTTTTAGAAAATTTTATTTTTTTTTGTATGAGATCATCAAATAAAAATTTTTGATAATCCCAAGTTTCTTTATATCCTTTTTTTCCTAAATCTTCGAATAGGATTTTCTTTTTCATATTTCTTTTTTTCTTTTTTTTTTGAAAAATTTAATTATATAAAAAAACAAATGTACCTTAGTTAGGTTAGTAGTTTCTAGTTATAGTTAGGGGCCTTTGCAAGGAAAAAAATTAAGTATTTCTATGCTTCATTTATCAGAACAACTATCAGAACAACAAATTATACGTAGAAAAAAATTAGATCAACTAAAATTGTTAGGGATCAACCCTTATCCATCAGAAGAATATTACATTACAACTACTATTGTTAATATACAAAAAAAATTTACAGAAAAAAAAACTATCAGTATTGCGGGACGTTTAATTCGTTTACGTATTTTAGGAAAAGCTTCTTTTGGAGAGATTCAAGACCATACAGGTCGTATTCAAATTTATTTGAATAAGAATCATTTCGATTCAGAAAAAATGGGGAAAGAGGATTCTTACAATATTTTTTTAAAAAAACTTATAGATATAGGAGATATTATTGGAGTAAAAGGTTTTTTATTTAAAACAAAAATGGATGAAATAACAATCCATGTTCATAAATTAACTTTATTATCTAAATCTTTGCGTCCATTACCACAAGTTAAAGTCGATCAGAACAAAAAAATATATGATGCTTTTTCCAATACGGAACAACGTTATCGTATGCGTTATGTCGATCTTATTGTAAATGATCATGTAAAAGAAATTTTTTTAAAAAGAACTCGTATTATACGGGAAATGAGGAATTTTTTAGACAAGAAAGGATATATAGAAGTGGAAACTCCTACTTTACAATCCATTCCTGGAGGAGCTGTGGCTCGTCCTTTTGTAACCTATCATAATTCACTTGGAATTCCATTGTATTTACGTATTGCTAATGAACTTTATTTGAAAAGACTTATAATTGGTGGATTTCACGGAGTCTATGAATTTTCTAAAAATTTTAGGAATGAGGGGATGGATAGAATTCATAATCCAGAATTTACTGTGTTAGAGCTTTATGTTGCTTATAAAGATTATTACTGGATGATGAAATTTACAGAAGAACTGATAAAGTGTATTTACAATAAAGTAGTTCAAAAAAAAGATATTTTTATTATAGAAAACAAAAATATTGATTTTCAAAAATCATTTCCAAGAATTCCTATATTAGACGCTATTAAAACACATACGGGATTTGATCTTATAAAAATGGAAGAGAAGGACTTAAGAAAAGTTTGTAAACAGTTGAATATTCTAAATATA
This sequence comes from Blattabacterium cuenoti, assembly GCF_014251255.1. NCBI lineage: Bacteria > Pseudomonadati > Bacteroidota > Flavobacteriia > Flavobacteriales > Blattabacteriaceae > Blattabacterium > Blattabacterium cuenoti. The sequence continues at coordinate 300,204 of NZ_CP059182.1, read as the reverse complement.
AAAGAGAATATAAAAATGAGTAAAGCAAAAATGATTGAAACTATTTTTGAAGAAAAATGTGAGAAACATTACATAGATCCTACTTTTATTATAGATTATCCTATAGAAATGAGTCCTTTAACTAAAAAACATCGTTATAAAGAAAATTTATCAGAACGTTTTGAACTTATTATTAATGGACAAGAAATTGCTAATGCCTATTCAGAACTGAATGATCCCATAGATCAACTGGATCGTTTTCGAGAACAAATCAAATTTTCAGAAAAAAAAAGTACAGATGAATCTATGTTTCTTGATAAAGATTTTATACGTGCTTTAGAATTTGGAATGCCTCCCACTGCAGGAATTGGAATTGGGATAGATAGATTGGTCATGTTACTCACCAAACAAAATTCGATTCAAGAAGTATTATTTTTTCCGCAAATGCGGACAGAAAAAGAAGGAAAAAAGTAAAGGAATCAATCTATTTTTTTTTTGTGTTTCTTCTTTACTCAACTCATATTTTATGAGTTGAGTTAGGAGTTAAGTTATTTATTTAGGAAGGAGTCCTAATACTCTTAATCCGTTTTCTGTAGCGATTTGAATCAAATGATCTATATCATAATAATGACAAGCTTCTAACATCACACGTAATTCTATCCAAAGATTTCCATCAGAAAAGGGTTTGTATATATCACAGATATTATCTGTTCCAAAAGCAACTATGATTCCTTCAGGAACCATTTCATCTACTGGAGTGATAGAATTATGACTTGGAGTCAAACGTTCACTTCTAGTGTGATCTATCCAAGCAATAGGACAAGAGATTACCATTAAATTCGCTTTTTTCATTAATTTGTATATTTCATAACGATATTTTCTAGTATGCGCTGCTAAAGAAATACTATGAATAGCCACTACTTTTCCTTGCATTCCATGTTCAATAGTTTTTTTTGCAAGTTTTTCAGTTTCTTTTTCTTTATCCGTATTAAATTGATCTACATGAACATGAACTAACTTTCCATTTTTTTTAGCTGTATTAAGTAAAATATCAAGATGTTCATCTTCTCTCCCAGAATCTTTAGCAGGTAATCCCCCAATGATATCCACAAATTCTATTGATTTATCAAACCAATATTTAGATTTTTTATTCAAAACTCCTTTAAGAACTTGATTTGCAAAAAGAATACGGATAGAATTCCCATAATTATTTTTCAACTTTTTTGCGGCTTTTAAGGCGCGGTCTTCAATAATTTCATCGACATCAATGAAAGTACACAAAGCTTGTGTTCCTTGTCTTAAAAAGTATTCCAAAGCTTTTTCCATACGAATATAAATGTCTTCTTCTGTTGCTAAACGTTTTATTTCATCAACCAAATACCATTTTTTCTCAAGAGAAGAATAAGAGTATTGAAAATTTTTTTTTGTTAAAGTATAAGCTCTATCTAAATGAGCATGAGCATTGACCCATCCTCCTTTTTGTTTTATTTTTTCTAGAAATATTTTTTTAGGGTTCATATTTATTTTTGTTTTTTTTTATTTTATTGATTAGAAATCCAAATCACTTTTTTAGTAATAAAAAATGGTTCATTAAAATAATGAGATAGAGGATATTCTACTGCATGAGGAAATTGTTTTAGTTCCTTATCAAGGTCTCCTCCTTTTAAAAATAAGGATCCATTTGGAATGATTGGATTCAATTTATATCGAAATTTATTTTTAATCCAATTCTGTATTTTGTATGTTTTTGCTACAGCTCTACTCACAACAAAATCAAATTTATTTTCTAATTTTTCTGCACGTATACAAATAGCATGTGCATTTTTTAAATGCAAATTTTTTATAATTTCCTCTACAATTTTTATTTTCTTATTAATAGAATCAACCAATATAAACTCTGTACAAGGAAAAACTATGGATAAAGGAATTCCTGGAAATCCACCTCCCGTTCCCAAATCCAGAACACGGGATCCATAAAAAAAAGGAAAAACTTTAGCAATTCCTAAACAAAAAAGGACATGTTTTTGATAAAAATCGTGAAATGTTTTTTTAGAAATCACATTTACAGAAGCATTCCAGTATGCATATAATTTTTTTAAAGATGATAATTGATCAATTTGTTTATTCAATAAATCTGGAAAATATTTTTGAATCAATTCCATACTGAGAAACAATTTTTATTATTGAAATGATGGATAAGAGATAAGAATCAAAATAATAAATAATATAAATCAAATTTATTTAGATTTGTAATCATTTCAAATTTTCTATCTATGAAAAATAGATTATTATCCCATAGATTAAAAAATCTATCTTATTCGCAAACTTTAGCTATGTCTGGAAAAGCTAGAGAATTAAAAAAAAAAGGATATGACATTATTAATTTAAGTTTGGGAGAACCTAATTTTTTTCCACCTGATTTTGTTTTAAAAGCAGCAAAAAAAGCGATTGATGAAGGGTTTCATTATTATACTCCAGTCTCTGGATATTTAGAACTGAGAGAAACAATATGCAAAAAGTTTTTACGTGATAATGGATTAAAATATTCTACGTCTCAAATTGTGGTTTCTACCGGTGGGAAACAATCTATTATGAATGTTCTTTTATCTTTACTTAATAAAGATGATGAAGTTCTTATTCCATCTCCCTATTGGGTGAGTTATTATCAAATGGTAAAATTGTGTGAAGCTTCTCCTGTAATTATTCCAACAACTATGAAAACAAATTTTAAAATTCATCCAAAACAGTTAGAAAAAGCTATTACACCTAAAACGAAATTATTTATTTTTAGTACCCCTTGCAATCCTACAGGAAGTATTTATTCCTATCAAGAATTAGGAAACTTAGTAGAAGTTTTTAAGAAACATTCCAAAATCATCATTCTTTCTGACGAAATTTATGAACACATTTGTTACTCAGTAAAACATACCAGTATTGGTGTTTTTCCTGATATTCAGAATCAAGTCATTACAATGAATGGGTTATCTAAAGCTTTTTCTATGACGGGATGGAGAATTGGATATATTGGAGCTCCAGAATGGATTTCTAAATCTTGTGATAAAATACAAGGACAAACAACATCTTGTGCTAATTCTATCGCGCAACGTGCAGCTATTTCTGCGTTACAAGCTTCACCCAATCAAATTGGATATATGATCAAGGAATTTAAAAAAAGAAGAAATTTAATTTTGGAAATGATGAAAGAAATCCCTGGATTCCAATTTAATAACCCTGATGGAGCTTTTTATGTTTTTCCAAATGTTTCAGATCTTTTTGGTAAAAAATTTAATGGAAAAATTATTCATAATTCTGATGAATTATCAACGTTTTTACTTGAAAAAGCTCAAGTAGCTACTGTTAGTGGAAGCGCTTTTGGCGATAATGAAAGTTTACGTATTTCTTATGCTTCTACAGAAGAAGAAATCATAAAAGCTTTGACAAGAATAAAACAAGTATTAAATTCCTAATCCTAAGGAGGGTGGACAACCGGATTCGAACCGGCGACCCTCAGAACCACAATCTGATGCTCTAAACCAACTGAGCTACGTCCACCATTTATTCTCTTATTTTAATTGTAAGTCAAATATAGACAATTTCATCATATTCATCAATTCATGATCGATATGAATTTATTTACAAAAACTTTCTATAATTTTTTTACAGTAAGATAACAGATCATTATCTATCAATTTCATGATGAATTTTTTTTCTTGAATAGGATATAAAAGATGAACGTTGGCTCCTGCATCTAGTGTAAAATAGATATTTTTTCTGCTTTGTTTTCTAAAATCCCATACTTTATAAAGAACGTTAAGTGTATTTGGCTTCATCCATAAAAAATAGGGATGAGAGGTCATAATCATGGCATGAAGGCTCAAAGCTTCATGTTCTATTAATTCTCCAAAATCTTGTAAATCTCCTACTTTTAATATAGAGATCAGTCTCTCCATATTTTTATGGGCGCATTTAAATCTCTCTTTGGCATAAGGATTATTATTCATTAATTGATGTCCTTTGGAACTAGATATTTCTTTAGGCTCTTCATCTATGACTAAAATAGTATCTACCATTTCGGTAAAAATAGGATGAACTTGATAGGGGTAGGGGATAGCATAAAGATTATTACTTCCTTTTATGGATTTATGAATCCCCCAAACTACAAGTCCAGGATAAATAGATCTACAAGCGCTACCGGATCCTAATCTAGCTAAAAAAGAAGCTTTTCTTAAAAAAAAATCTTCCTTCAAAGAAGAAACTAATTTTCTTTCTATTTCCATGATACATAAAGCTAAAGCACTCATAGAAGAAGCAGAAGAAGCGATTCCACTACTGTGTGGAAAAGTATTTTCTGTTTCTATCACGAAATGAAAATCTCGTAAATAAGAACAATAAAATGAAATTCTATGAAAAAATTCTAAAATTTTTGGAATAAAACGATTTTCTTCTTTTCCTGAAAAAAAAACTCTTACAGAAAAATTTCTTTTTTTTCTTTCTTTAAGATGGTAAATCAATCGTGTTACCGTGTAAACATCTTCTAGAGAATAACTAATAGACGAATTCAACGGAATTTGAATTTTATTCTTTTGTTTCCCCCAATATTTTATTAGAGCAATATTGGAAAAACTCTTTTTTGTAACTACTCCATTTGTATCTATAGAATATTTTTTTTTTCTATAAAAAAAATCCTTCAAATTCAAAACAAAAAGAATAAAAAATAATTCATTAATTCTCAATCTTTATTGAGATAATCTAACATTTTTTTATCGTCTAATTCTCCTTCTGAACGAGCTATAACACAACTAGCTAATCCATTTCCTATAACATTTACGGTCGTTCTAGCCATATCCATTAATTCATCTATTCCTATAATAGCTAAAATAGGCCAAGTAGGTAATCCAAAAGATGCTACAGTTGCTAAAAGAATGACTAAAGAGGCTCTAGGAACTCCAGCGACCCCTTTACTAGTTAAAATTAACGTTAACCCTATAAATATTTGTTGACTAAAACTTAAAGGAATTCCAGAAGCTTGTGCAACGAATACAGTCGCTAAAGATAGATAAAGAGTCGTTCCATCTAAATTAAAACTATACCCTGTAGGAATAACAAAAGCAATAATTTTTCTAGGAACGCCTAATTTTTCTAAATTTTCCATAAGTAGAGGTAAAGCAGATTCTGAACTTGTAGTCGCAAAGGCTAGTGATACAGGTTCAGTTAAAGCTTTCACAAAACCTTTTAAAGGAACTTTTATCCATAAAAGAATGGGGAATAAAACAAATATCAAAAAGATAAATAAAGCAATATAAAGTGTTAATAATAACTGAAAAAGATTATATAATATATCCAATCCCATATGTCCTACTGTATAAGCAATAGCGGATCCTACTCCTATAGGAGCAAAATACATAATGATCTTCGTAAATTTAAACATGATCTCTGAAAGACTCTCTGCAAAGAGTAATATAGGGGTACGTTTTTTTTCATCCAAGAAGACCATAGATATACCAAAAATAACGGAAAAAACGACAATAGGTAATACATCTCCATGATATATGGATTTTATAAAATTTTCTGGAAAAACATGAAGGACAGTCTCTTGCCAAGTTCTATTTTCAACTTTAGGGAGTTGTTGTTCCGTGATTCCTGATGGCATTACAATTCCTACTCCAGCTTGAGATAAATTAATTGCAATAAGACCAATGAACAATGCGAGGGTCGTAACTATTTCGAAATAAAGAAGGGATTTCCACCCCATACTCCCTAATTGTTTAATATTTGAATGACTCGCTATCCCAACAACTAAAGTGGAAAATAAGATTGGAGCTATAATTGTTTTAATCATTCTCAAAAATATTTGAGACAAAAATCTCAGTTCTATGGCTATTTTTGGAAAATCTAGTCCTACTTCTATTCCTATAATGATGGATAACAAAATCCAAGTTGTTAAATCCTTTTTCATAAAGGCATATAACATAAAAAGAGATATGACAAAATATCTTAATATGCAAAGAGTAAATTTTTCCAATCCCAAAAAGGATTTTAATAAATGTATCAACACACATGCTAAAACACTTAAAAATGCTATTAGTAAAATTTTTTCTTTTTTTACTTTCATTCCAATACTCATTTTGTAAAATTCAACATATCTCAATAAGAAAGTATGTCTTAGTAAATATATACAACATATTTTTACCTTTTCCCTTCCCCAAAAAATACAGTAACAGACCCGCAGGGACTCGAACCCCAACTAACAGAACCAAAATCTGCTGTGCTACCGTTACACAACGGGTCTATAAAATATGAAAAATGTAAATATATACCATTTTTTTTCAAAAACATTATAATTATCTCCTCCTTTTAGGTTTTAGTAAAGTAAGGATAGGGATAGGGAGAGTGAGGAGAGTGATCGTTATATAATAGATTTTCATATCTTCACACAAAAAATTTTTTTGATAAAAAAATCATATTCAATAATTTTGTTTTATAATAAAAAAATTAAGTCAAAAAATTATAAAAACTATGTCTGTAAAAATACGGTTAAAAAGAATTGGGAAAAAACATAGACCTGTTTATCATATAGTTGTAACAGATTCTCGTTCTCCAAGAGATGGAAAATTTATTGAGAAACTAGGAACTTACAATCCTCATACGGATCCTCCTTCAACAGTCTTAAAAATAAAAAATGCTATATCATGGTTAATGAAAGGAGCACAACCTACAGAAACTGTAAAATCTATTTTATCTAAAAATGGCGTATTCCTAAAAATACATTTATTAGAAGGAGTAAAAAAAGGAGGATTAACTAATGAAGAAGCACATGAAAAATTTCATATGTGGTACAAAAAAAAATATAAAATTCAATAATTATTCCATGTGACATGGAAATCCTATAATTTTTGAAAGTTCTAGTTCTATAGGTTTATTCATAGAAAAAGATCCTATTTGTTCTCTTCTTAAAGAAAGTAAATATGCTCCACTTTTTAAGACTTTCCCAAAGTCTTTAGCTATAGATCTAACATAAGTTCCTTTCCCACATTCTATGAAAAATTTGATATAGGGAATTCTAATTTTTAGGAGATGAAACTGATAAATTTTTACACGTCTAGGTTTCATATGATTTACTTCTTTTCCTTTTCTAGCATATTCATAGTATCGTTTTCCTTTCCTTTTTAAAGCAGAAAAAGAGGGAGGAAATTGATCTATTTCCCCTAAAAATTTTTTAGAAACTTGTTGAATCAATTCAGGAGTAATGTGAGATAAAGAAGAAAAATTACATTCTTCTGTTTCTGAATCAAATGATGGAGTTTCGCATCCAAGTTTTAGAATTCCTGTATAAATCTTATTGTAATTTTGAATGTGATTTACTTGTTTCGTATATCTTCCTGTCAAAACAATTAAAAGTCCTGTCGTAAGAGGATCTAAAGTTCCTGCATGTCCTATTTTGAATGAATTTTTCCTCATGGGAGTAGTAGGAGAAAGAAAACTCCTAATCTTTTTCCTAATTTTTTTAATTACTTCAAAAGAAGTATACCCCCATGGTTTATCTATTAATAAAAGCCTTCCATTGATAAATTCTGAAAGATTTTGAATCAAAACTTTCCAAAAAATAATGGACTATTCATAAAATAATGAATAACTATAAAAACAATTCCCAAAATGATTCTGTAATATCCGAATAATTTAAAATTATTTTTTTTTATATATGTCATAAAGCACTTGATAGCTATCATTCCTGTAATAAAAGATACTATATTTCCAATAACTAATAATCCTATTTCTTGCAATAAGAATGGAGGACATGGATTTGTATTTGTGAAAAATAATCTGTTGAAGGAATGGAAATCAAGAAAACGAAAATAAAAGTCATGTAACTTTTTACATGTAGCAATTCCAATAACAGGAACGGATAAAAAAAAAGAAAATTCAATAGACTTTTTTCTATGAACATTTTGTAACATACAAGAAACTATCGTCGTTGCACTTCTAGAGACTCCTGGAATAAGCGCCATACATTGACACAATCCAATAATGAAAGCTTTCAAATAAGTGATGTTGTTATTATTATTACTACTTTTAGTAAAGTTTTTTTCATAATAATTTTCTACTTTTAGAATTATTAGTCCTCCTATAAAAAGGGAGATGGACACCATAAGTGTATTTTCTAAAAATAAATTTATTTTATCATTCAATAAAAAACCGAAAAATCCTATAGGAAGACTTGCTATAAAAATTTTTAGATAAAAATCCCATTTTTGAAAAAAAAACTGTTTTCTATATAAAAAGAATACCGATAAAACAGCTCCTAACTGAACAGATATTAGAAATAATTTAGTTATTTTTTTTTCCAGTATTCCCATCAGAGAAGCTGCAAGTATCATGTGTCCTGTAGAAGAAATAGGAAAAAACTCTGTCAGCCCTTCAATAATCCCTAATAGGATTGATTGGGTATAATTCATTAATTTATTTTTTTGTGTAAAAAAAACAAAAAAAGGAAATAGAAATGTTTCTTACACATCAATTTTTGCATGTATCGCATTGTTTTCTATAAAAATTCTACGTGGAGGGACTTCATCTCCCATAAGAATGGAGAATATTTTATCTGCTTCAGAATGATTTTCTATATGAACTTTTCGTAGAGTTCTTTTTTTAGGGTTCATGGTTGTTTCCCAAAGTTGTTCTGCATTCATTTCTCCTAATCCTTTATAACGTTGAACATTGACATGTTTTCTTCCTCCTAATCTGTTGAAAATAGTTTCTCTTTCTTGATCACTCCAAGCGTATTGAGAATGATTCCCTTTTTTGATTAAATAAAGTGGGGGTGTTGCAATATAAATATGCCCTTTTTCTATTAAAGGTTTCATATAACGAAAGAATAATGTCAAAATCAAAGTAGAAATATGACTTCCATCTATATCCGCGTCTGTCATAATGATAATTTTATTGTATCTAAGTTTTTTTACATTTAAAATTTTTTGATTTTCTTCTGTTCCAATAGAAACTCCTAAAGAAGTAAATATGTTTCTTATTTCCTCATTTTCGAATATTTTATATTGCATTGCTTTTTCTACATTTAGTATTTTTCCTCGCAAAGGTAAAATAGCTTGAAAATTTCTATCTCTCCCTTGTTTAGCTGTTCCACCTGCAGAATCTCCTTCTACTAAATAAATTTCACAAGTTTCTGGATTGTTTAAAGAACAATCTGCTAACTTTCCAGGTAAAATACTATTATGAATAGTATTTTTTTTTTGTATTAATTCACGTGCTTTCTTAGCAGCTTGACGTGCTTTAGCTGACAATATCACCTTGTCAATAATTTTTTTTCTATCAACAGGATGTTCTTCTAAATAAGTAGCAAACATTCCCCCTACAATTTTCTCTACAATTCCTCCCACTTCGTGATTGCTTAATTTTGTTTTGGTTTGTCCCTCAAATTGAGGATCCATAACTCTAATAGATATAATCGCTGTGATTCCTTCTCTGAAATCATCTCCCGTCAATTCCACTTTTTCCTTATTGGAAAGAATTCCACCATATCCTTCTACATATTTTTTTAATGTTCTGGTTAAGGCTCTCCTAAACCCAGAAAGATGTGTCCCTCCTTCACAAGTGTTGATATTATTTACATAAGAATAAATTCTTTCTTTAAAAGAAGTATTATATTGCATAGCTACTTCCACAAAAGTATTTTCTTTTTTTCCTTCAATAAAAATAATATTTTTTGTTAATGATTCTTGATTTTTATCTAGAATAGGTAGATATTCTTTTAACCCATTTTTAGAAAAAAAATATTCTTTTTTTGAATGATTTTTTTCTATATTATTTCTTTCGTCTGTTAAAAATAAGTGAAGTCCTTTATTTAAAAAAGATAATTCTTTCAAACGTGTTGACAATATATCATAATGATATATAATAGAACTAAAGATAGAACTATCAGCTAGATAATGAATTTTTGTTCCTTGCATATTAGTTTCTCCTAAATTTCTTACGTTATAAAGAGGTTTTCCTTTGAAATATTCTTGTTGATAAATTTTTCCATTTCTATAAATTGTGGCTATAAGTTTTTTTGATAAAGCATTAACACAGGATATTCCGACTCCATGTAACCCTCCAGAAACTTTATAGGAATTTTTATCAAATTTTCCACCTGCACCAATTTTCGTCATAACTACTTCAAGAGCAGATTTTCCTTCTTTTTTATGAATGTCTATTGGGATTCCACGACCATTGTCTAATATTGTTACAAATCCATTTTTGTGAATAGTTACCCATATTTTATTACAAAAGCCTGCTAATGCTTCATCAACAGAATTATCTATGACTTCAAAGACTAAATGATGCAGACCTCTAATTCCTACATCTCCAATATACATAGAAGGTCTAAGTCTTATATGCTCAATTCCTTCTAGAGATTGGATACTATCTGCCGTATACGTTGTATCCGTATTATATGTTTTAGAAGAAGAATCTGTATTTTTATTATTATGTTTGTTCATAATCCATGAATTTTATTAGAATAAATTTTCCCTATTTCCATAAAAATTTATAGTTTTACCCTACCAATCATCTATTGTAGGCATGATGCATCATCATGCAATCAAAGATAGAGAAAATATAAAAAATGTTATTACGTGAAAATTTGGGAAAAAAATAATCTTCTTAATAAAGAAATAGAAGATTTCACTTCAGAAAAGGATTCTAAATTAGATATACTTCTGGCTCCACATGATGTTATCGGAACCATAGCTCATGTGATGATGTTAGAAAATATTGGATTGTTAAATAAAAAAGATTTAGAAATTTTAATCAAAGAGTTACGAAATATTTACACAAACGAAATATTAACAAATAATTTAAAAATAGATGAAGGAATAGAAGATATTCATTCTCAAATAGAATTATTATTAACAGATCGTTTGGGAGAAGTAGGGAAAAAAATTCATAGTGGTAGATCTAGAAATGATCAAATTTTGGTAGATTTGAAACTCTTTGTTAGAGAAAAAATCAAAGAAATTGTATTTATTGTTTCTTCTTTTTTTGACTTATTATTAGAATTAAGTGAACAATATAAAAACGTATTAGTTCCTGGTTATACTCATTATCAAATAGCTATGCCTTCTTCTTTTGGTCTTTGGTTTGCTGCTTATGCAGAAAGCTTGGTAGATGATATGTTGTTAATTAGAACAGCTTATCGTATCACCAACAAAAATCCTTTAGGATCCGCAGCTGGGTACGGATCTTCTTTTCCTTTAAATAGAAAAATGACCACTGAGTTATTAGGATTTGAAAATTTAAATTATAATGTCGTATATGCTCAAATGGGACGTGGAAAAATGGAAAGAATAGTTACAGAATCACTTTCTTCTCTTGCGATAACTTTGAGTAAAATGTCTCAAGATATTTGTTTATATTTAAGTCAGAATTTCAATTTCATTAGTTTTCCTGATCATCTTACTACCGGATCTAGTATCATGCCTCATAAGAAAAATCCAGATGTTTTTGAGATCATCAGAGCGAAATGTAATAGGATCTCTTCATTGCCAAATGAAATTTCTTTGATTTCTTCCAATTTGTGTTCAGGATATCATAGAGATTTTCAAATTGTTAAGGAAAGATTTCTTCCTATATTTGATGAATTAAAAAAATGTTTTTCTATATTTAGATATATGTTAAACAATATCATAGTGAGAAATGATATCCTTAAAGAGGATAAGTATAAATATTTATTCAGTGTAGAAGTTGTTAATAAATTAGTCAAAGAAGGTTTTTCATTTAGAGAAGCTTATCATAAAGTTGGGATGGATATCAAAAATGGATGTTTTGAGCCATTTACGAATGGGATATTTTCTCATTCTCATGAAGGAAGTATAGGAAATTTGTGTAATCAAAAGATTAGAAAAATGATGCAAGATGTGATAAAAGAATTTGATTTCGAAAAAATCAATAAAGTGGTTCAAAGATTAATTTATGGGAAAATCCATTAGATCAAAATTTTATTTTCTTTTTATTCTTATCCTGCAAAGATTTCTTATTCTGCCAATCTTTTATTTTTTTATGATGTCCAGATAAAAGAATTTTTGGAACCTCCCAACCTTTATAGATTCTTGGACGAGTATAAAGAGGAGGAGGTGGAATGTTTTTTTGAAACGAATCCGTAAGAATAGAATCTGGATTATTGATGACTCCAGGTAACAATCTAACTATTGCTTCTACTATTACAGCTGCCGCAAGTTCTCCTCCAGATAAAACATAATGTCCAATAGATATTTCTTTGGAAATTAAGTGATCTCTAATTCTCTGATCAATCCCTTTGTAACGTCCACAAAGAATAAGAATATTTTTTTTTTGAGTGAATTCTTGAGCATCTTTTTGTGAGAAAACTTTTCCCTCAGGAGTCATGAAAATTTTTTCATCATAATTTCTTTCTGATAAAAGATTGTAAAAACACTGATATACAGGCTCTATCCTAAGAACCATTCCATCTCCTCCCCCATAAGGATAATCGTCCACTTGCTTACGTTTTCCGATTCCATACTGTTTTAAATCATGAACATAAACTTCAATGACCCCTTTAGTTATGGCTTTTTTTAAAATAGAATTGGAGAATGGGCCCTTTAGAATTTCAGGAATAACGCTAACAATATCGAAACGCATTATTTTTTTTCAATTTTTAGCAAGATACACTTTGACTAAGAATCTATGAATGAAACTAATGAAAAATTTTTACCTTTGTTTACATAATTAATTTCTTTTAAAAATCATAAAACGTTAAGAATATCTATTATGAGTTATAGTTATATCGTCTCTATAGTAGGTCGTCCAAATGTAGGAAAATCGACACTATTTAATCGTCTTGTAGGAAGAAAAAAAGCAATTGTTCATGTCCAAAGTGGTGTCACAAGAGATCGTATTTATGGAAATTCTGAATGGAATGGAATTCCATTTTCTATAGTAGATACAGGAGGATATACTTCTGAAAAAAAGAAGAACAATGTCATTGAAAAAGAAATTAGAAACCAAATTTTCATATCTGTAAAAGAATCGGATGTTATTTTATTTTTAGTAGATATCCAAATGGGAATTTTAGATACGGATAAAGAAATTTCTCAATTATTAAGAAAATTAAAAAAAACTATTTTATTAGTAGTGAATAAAGTAGATAATGGAAAATACATGTATTACGATACAGATTTTTTTATGTTAGGATTTAGTAATTATTACTGTATATCCGCTATCAATGGCAGTGGGACGGGAGAATTATTAGATAAATTAATAGAAATATTGAAAGGAAGAAAAAAAAAAATAAGAATCAAGGAAAACGAGGATATTCCCCGTTTTTCTGTCATTGGTCGTCCAAATGTAGGAAAATCGACACTAATTAACTCTTTCTTAGAAAAAAACCATCATATTGTAACAAATATTTCTGGAACCACTAGAGATAGTTTAGATGTCTTCTACAAAAAATGTGGATATAAATGTATTTTAGTTGATACTCCTGGGGTTAGAAAAAAATCAAAAATTAGTGAAAGTCTTGAATTTTATTCTACTATGAGAACAATAAAAACGATTGAATATACAGATATTTGTCTCTTGATGGGAGATACTGTTCGTGGATGGGAAGCACAGGATACGAATATTTTCCGACTAGTTGAAAAAAATTACAAAGGAATCATAATTCTTATGAATAAATGGGATTTAAGTAGAAATTTTTCTCTACAAAAAAATTACGAAATTTTTATTAGAAAAAAAATTGCTCCATTTGAGAATGTTCCTATTCTTTTTATATCTGCGAAAAATAAAGTAGGAATTAACAAGATTATTCCTACAGCTTATCAAGTTTTGAAAAGACGTAAAAACAGATTAAAAACAAATCTATTAAATAGAGTTATGTTACCCATTATGCAAAAAAACCCTCCTCTTTCTGGAAAAAAAAAGTTGATAACAATAAAATATTGCACTCAGCTTCCCACATATAATACACCAAAATTTATTTTTTTTTCTAATTTTCCTCAATATATAAAAGAATCTTATAAAAGATTTATTGAAAAAAATATTCGTTATCACTTCGATTTCAGAGGAGTCCCTATTAAAATTTTTTTTAGAAAAAAATAAAATAATTTTATGAAAAATATTTTTTTTCTTTAGAATTTAAAAGGTGATAACACATTTAAGAGGAAAGTTAATAGAAAAAAATCAATCTTATTTAATAATAGATTGTCATGGAATAGGATATTATATTCATATCTCTTCGTATACCTATTCTTCATTCTTAAATGAAAGAGAAGGAAAAAAAATACACATATATACTTATCTTTTTATAAAAGAAAATCAACATGTTTTGTATGGATTTTTTGATAAAAAAGAGAGAAAAATATTTTCATATTTGATCTCTGTCAATGGGATTGGTCCAAATTCTGCTATAATTTTATTGTCTTCCTTAACTCCATATGAAATAGAAAAATCTATTTCTATAGAAGATATAGAAACATTCAATAGAGTAAAAGGAATCGGAATAAAAACGGCAAAAAGAATTATAATTGAACTAAAGGATAAAATTACTAAAGTCATTCTTCCTCCTAAGAAAAAAACAGAAAATAATAACGTTAAGAAAGAAAACTTATTTCCTGATAGAATCAAAAAAGAAGCTTTAAGTGCTTTGAACGTCCTTGGTTTTTCTACTAAAGAATCTAAGAAAGTTTTGGATGAAATTTTAGAGCAACATCCAGAATTTTCTACAGTAGAAAATCTCATAAAAGAATCTTTAAAAAAATTGTAAAATCACATAAAAAATTATAAAAAAAAACAACCTATAAAAATGAGATACTTTTGTTTTTTTCGTGAAATTGATTATTAATTAATACAATATTAACCTCTTTATGAAACTTTTTTATCCATCAATTATAGTCATCCTTTTTGTATTATCTATTTTTGATCTTATTGTGGGTTTGATTAATGATGCCGTTAATTTTTTAAATTCCGCTATTGGATCTCAGGTTGCTTCTCGTAAAACAATCATGATTTTTTCTAGTTTAGGCATTTTATTGGGTGCTTTTTTATCAAGTGGAATGATGGAAGTCGCAAGAAAAGGAGTTTTTGATCCTTCTTATTTTTATTTTTCTGATCTTCTTTTTATTTTTTTATCTGTAATGATCTCCGATATTATTTTATTGGATATTTTTAACACATTAGGATTACCTACTTCTACTACAGTCTCTATGGTCTTTTGTTTATTAGGTGGAGCATTCAGTATCTCCATAATCAAAATGTATTACAACAATGTCCCTCTTCATTATTTAAGTCAATACATTAAATCAGAAAAAACATTGACAATCAGTATAGGAATTTTTTTATCTATTATAATTTCTTTTGTCTCTGGTGCTTTTATTCATTATTTTGTACGATTTTTATTAAGTTTTGAATATAAAAATAGATTAAAGTATGTAATCATATGGTCAGCTATTTCATTGAGTAGTATGACCTATTTTCTTATTGTCAAAGGACTGCATAGTACTTTACAAGGATTAGATAATTTTACGGGGGGATTCTACTTAATTATAGGACATTTTATCAAATGGATTCACAATCATTTTTTTGTTTTTTTATTTGTATTATTTTCTACATGTATTATTGTAGCAAATCTCTTTGTTTCTATAGGATATAATATTTTAAAATTTGTCGTCTTATATGGGACATTTTCATTAGCAATGGCATTTTCTGGGAATGATTTAGTCAACTTTATAGGAATTCCTATAGCGAGTATACAATCTTATAATATATGGAAAGAAGCAGGAAGTCCACCTGCAGAAGAATTTAATATGAAAAGTTTATCTGGAAATGTAAAGGTTCCATCTTTAGTTTTGATATTTTCAGGGGTTATTATGATATTAACACTTTGGTTTTCCAATAAAACCAAAACAATTACCAGTACGGAAATTAATTTAAGTAGACAAAATGAAGGAACAGAAAAGTTTTTATCAAATTCTTTTTCTAGAGGAATTGTTCGGTTCTTTTTATATTTTGGAAATAAATTTTTTAAATTCTTTCCAAAAAGATTTCTGGTTAAAATAGAAAAAAATTTTAAGCAAAAAAAACAACAAGATGACAATGTTGCTTTTGACTTGGTTCGGGCTTCTGCTAATTTGACCATATCTAGTATATTGATCTCTATAGCAACTGTTCAGAAACTTCCTCTATCTACAACTTTTGTCACTTTTATGGTTTCTATGGGAACTTCTCTTTCAGATAGAGCTTGGGATAGAGAAAGTGCTGTTTATAGAGTGTCAGGGGTTTTAAAAGTTATAAGAGGTTGGTTTTTAACAGGGTTAATAGCTTTTATAATGGCAGGAATAACTGCATATTTTCTGTATTATTTAAAAATATGGGCCCTTATATTTTTTCTTATTTCAATTTTTTTTGTTTTTTATAAGAGTTATAAAAATTCTAAAATAGATCAAAAAATAGAAGATAAAAAAGGTATTCTTGGAATAGAGGACTTCACTTTAGTAAAAAGTTTAAAAAAAACTTCTTATTTTTTAGAACCTATACTTGAATCTATAGAAAATCTTTACAAAAAGAGTATAGAAGGAATTACTCAAGAAAATTTTAAAAATCTTAGAGAGAGTAGAAAAATACTTTTAAAAGTAAAAGAAAATTTTTCTAAAATCCATAATTCTTTAATTAGAGTTCTTAGAAAGACAAGAAACAGTGAACCAATTGCTGGGATTCTTTATATTCATATATGCAATAAAACGAAAGAAATCATTGAATCTGCAGAGATTATTACTAATAGAACCTTATTTCATGTGATGAATAGTCATAAACCTTTAAAATATAAACAAAAGAAAAATTTAGTGATACTTGAGCATCTTATGATTGAACATTTCAACATTATAAAAAAAATAACAATAGATGATAATAGAAATAGAACATATAATAATAGAAAAGAAGGGAATGATCCTACTACAAAAATTAAAATTTTAAGAAAAATAGAGGAACAAATCAATCAACAGGTAATGGGAATTATTCATAAAAAATATGGAACAAAAAATACTCTATTAATGTTGGATGTGCTTTTACAATCAAAAAAAATTACAGAAAATATAGAAGATATCATTTCCTTGTATAAGACCTATTATGGATCCTCTAATTTCAACAAAAAAAAAACGTTTTTTTTAGACTCTCTTTTTTCATACATAATCATATTTTTATATCATCTGATTTCTTCCTAGTCCTCCTCTGATTCTTCTTAGATTCATTTATTTTTTTCCTATCCATTTTATCATTTTTTGATCCAATTTGAAAATAAGAAGTATAATTCTTCCAATTTTCTAAAAAAAAAGAGTGGACCTTTCTTATAGATAGAGAAAAAATATTGAAATTCTTTTTCAAAAGAGTTTTTAAGAAAATTATCAGGAACTAAATCTATTTTTTTATTTGTTTCTTTAATAAAAAAAAGACATATTGATAGATAAAAAAAATATTTAATCATGCCTAGGATCCCACCCATCCATTTATCAATGGGATTCATCCATGTAATGGATAAAAAAAATTCTATGATTTTTTTTATTAAAAAAGCTATAATCGTTATCATAAAAAATGAAATGACTAGAGAATATCCTGTCAAAATAGGTTCTTTATTTCTTATATTGACTGTCTTTATTAAGACATTGGAAGAAAAATTAAATAAATCTACTCCTTTGTAAATCAGAATAAAAAATATCATAGCTAAAAATAGCTGAGAAAGAAACCCTTTTCTAAATCCTTGATATCCACCATATAAAATTGTAATTATAATCATAATATCTGAAACAGTCATAAATAATAACTATTTTATTTTTAGTTTTTAGTAAAATGAAAAAAGAATTTATACAAAAATTTCATTTCAATTGGAATAAAGTTATTTTATACATACGAAATCATTTTTGCATAGAGGGAAAAATTGATCTCATTGGAATTATTTATTTGATAGGAATTCAAGAACTAGGCAAAGGTCAAAATATATTTTTCAGTAGAGAAGATAAAATCAATATTTTGCATATTGCAATATGTAGAATTTTAGAACCTTTTGGTTATTATGTTTTTATTGGAAGAGATAGAGAAGGATGGCCTCATTATTTATTGATAAAAAATATTCCATTCTTCAATCAAGAAGAACAATCTTTTTTTATTAAAGAAGCTATCATTCGTTATATGAAGGACGAAAAAATTATTGACGAAATTATAATGTAATAAAAATTTTATGGATCAAAAAGAGATGGATCAAATAAGAGAGGAGATCAAGTGTTTTCAAGCTAAAACATCTAATGATTTAGAATTTTTTAGAATTAAATTTCTTGGTAAAAAAAAGGGAATTTTAACTTTTTTATTTAAAAAATTAAAAGAAATTCCACATGAAAATAGAAAAAATATTGGAAAAATTATCAATGAATTAAAAAAAAATGTTCAAGATAAAATACTTCATTTTCAAAAAATAAACCTCATAGAAAATAAAAAAACCTTAAAATTCGATCCTACAATTCCAGGAAAATCTCTAGAAATAGGGTCTTTACATCCCATATCTATTGTAAAAAATAGGATTCTAGACATCTTTAAAATGATTGGTTTTTCTTATGTTGAGGGACCTGAAATAGAAAATGACTGGCACAATTTCACAGCTTTAAATATTCCTGTAGATCATCCATCTAGAGAGATGCAGGACACATTTTTTTTATGTAAAAATCCAGAAATTTTGTTAAGAACACATACTTCCTCTGTGCAAATACGATATATGAAAAAACATAAGCCTCCTTTTCGTGTTTTATCTATAGGGAAAGTGTATAGAAATGAAACAATTTCATCTCATTCAAATTTTATGTTTCATCAAGCAGAAGGATTTTATATAGATAAAAAAGTATCTTTTTTAGACCTAAAAAAAATCATTCAATATTTGATAAATTCTCTTTTTGGAAAATCAGTCAAAATACGATTTCGTCCTTCGTATTTTCCATTTACAGAACCTAGTGCTGAAGTGGATATCTATCGTGATGATAAGACAGGATGGTTAGAAGTAATGGGTTGTGGAATGATAGATCCACAAGTTTTGAAAAACGTTCACATTAACTCAGAAATTTATTCTGGATTTGCTTTTGGAATGGGCATAGAGAGACTCGCTCTACTAATTTATCAAATAGATGATATTCGAATTTGTTTCGAAAACGATATTCGTTTTTTAAAACAATTTCAAAATGATTTTTAAATTTATAAAAAATGTCTTTGTCTAAAGATTTCATATAAAAGAATTCCACAAGCGACAGATACATTTAAAGATGATATTCCTTTCTTTACTGCTGGTATTTTTGCTTTTTCTGAAGAAAGTTCTAAATATTTTTTGCAAATTCCATTTTTTTCATTTCCTAGGATTAGTGCTATCGGTCCTGAAAAATCAACATTATAATAGATACTAGATTTCTCTTTTTCTGTTGTAGCAGAAACAATTTTTAATCCGTAGGACATTAAATATTCTATTGTGTTATGAATATTTTTCTCTTTACATATTGGAATTTTAAATAAAGCTCCTGAGGAAGTTTTGATAGAATCAGATCCTATTAATGCTGTATTTTTTTTTGGAATAATGATAGCATCTGTTCCTGCGCATGCAGCAGTACGAATGATAGATCCAAAATTTCTAACATCAGTAATACGATCTAAAATGAGCAAAAGAGGGTTTTTTCTTTTTTCATAAAACATAGGAAGTAAATCTTCTATATGATAAGTGGCTATTGGAGATAAAATTCCAAAAACTCCTTGATGATTTTTATTTCTCAATTGAGAAAATTTTTTTTTTGTTCCAATTTGAATTGGAATATTTTTTTTTTTGGAAAGATTTATTAATTTTTTATAAGTATTAGATTTTGGTTGTTGTCCTTTTTGAAAAAAAAGTTTACTAATAGTTTTTTTATTAGATTGAATTGCTTCTATCAGGGGATGAATCCCATAAATCACTTCTGATTTCTTCATGAGTTTTTATTTTGGATCAAAAAATTTAAATATTGATTTTTTTAATGAATTTTTTATACAAATACGTATAATATTTTTACAGAAAAAAAATAAAAATAGAAAAATAAAAAGATATAAAATAGTTATAACTCCAAACCCTACAACATAATTTCCAAAATAATAGGATAAGAAAAAAGATAAAGAAAAACTTCCTACAAAAAGGATAATTATGAAAAACATAAGTAAAAGGAAATTTAAAAAAATTTCTGTCATGATGGAGACGAACAGTTTTATTGCTTTTTTTTTAAAAAATGTCAACTTTTTATTGAAAAAATTTTTAAATAGGATAAAAAAGAAACACTTATTAAGTCCCCAATTCATCTTCTACTTTATCCATTTTATCAATTTTATTTTTGCTCCATTTTTTTTCAAAATTTGATTTGATTTGATCAACTTGATTTCCTATTTTTTTGCTTATATTTTGTAAATTTTCTATCAATTCTTCAGTTTTTTTTCCTAATATATTTCTAATTTTAGACTCTTTCTCTTTTTTTGGAGCTAACAGAATTCCAACGACGAACCCTGCCATTGTTCCTAGGATGACTCCCCAAAAAAAACTTCCTACTTTTTTCATTTTCATAAAGAAAAACAATTTTATATTAATTGATAAATTTAATCATACAATATTTACGTACAAAATTGTCTTTATTTATTTTTTTTATAAAAATGTTTATATGCATGTTAAATATTAAAAAAAATTTTTCTTTAAAAAAGTTTAATACATTTGGAATCAATGTGTATGCGCATTATTTTGTAAATGTGAAAGGGATAGAAGATATCCAAGAAACTTTTTGTAAATATCCATCTATTCCAAAATTTTTTTTGGGGAATGGAAGTAATATTCTTTTTTTAAAAAATTTTTATCAGGGACTAGTAATAAAAATGGGAATAAAAGGAAAAAATATCATTCAGGAAAACAACGATCAAGTAATAGTGAAAGCTTTTGCGGGAGAAAATTGGAATGAATTTGTCAATTGGACTATAAAAAAAGGATTCAGTGGGTTAGAGAATTTATCTTTTATCCCTGGGACAGTTGGAGCAGCTCCTATTCAAAATATTGGAGCATATGGAACGGAAATAAAGGATACTTTATTGAAAGTGGAAGTCTATGAAACAGACAATGGAATAATTAGAGAATTAACACGTGAAGAATGTCAACTACAATACCGTCATTCTTTTTTTAAAAAATACAGAAATAAATTCCTGATTTTATCAGTCCTTTTTTTATTAAAAAAAAAACATCAAGAATTGAATACATCATCCATTGAAATACAAAAGGAATTAGAAAAAATGAATATTCAAAAACCTAATACTCATGACTTGAGGAAGGCAATTCTTCACATTAGACAAAGAAAACTTCCCGATCCAAAAAAAATTGGAAATGCTGGTAGTTTTTTTATGAATCCTATAGTAGGAATTTTTGAATTCAAAAAATTGAAAAATAAATACCCGACTATTATTGGATATTCTATTTCTAAAAAAAAAGTAAAATTATCTGCTAGTTCATTGATTCAATTAACTGGATGGAAAGGAAAAAAAATAGGAGATGTGGGAGTCTATAAAAAACAACCTATAGTTTTAGTCAACTATGGAAAGGCGAGTGGAATAGATATATATTCTTTTTCAGAAAAAATAACTAAAGACATCAAAAACAAGTTAGGGATTGTTTTATCTAGAGAAGTAAATGTTATACGATGATAAAAAAAAAAAACCAATAACTACTATTCTATTATCCTATTGTGAAAATAACTTAACTCACTACTCATTTAAAAAACATAAATACTAAAAAATGTATATCTTATTTCAATCAATTTTACTTTGTTTTATTTTTATTTACCTTTTCCTTTAGGATAGGAAAAATGTCGTCAATAATTTTTTGAGAAAAAAATAAAAAAAATTTCATTTATGACTTTAGAAAAATCAACAATATATATAAAAAATAAAATCAAAACAAAACCTGATTTTGGAATTCTATTATTAGGAAGCCAGTTTTTTAATAAACTTGTAAAGGAAATAATAAAAAAACCTATATGTATTTCTTACGAAGAAATTCCAAATTTTTCAAATTTATGTGGAGAATTGATTTTCGGAGAGATAGAAGAAAAAAAAGTTGTTTTTTTAATAGAACCCTTTTCTTTGTCTTCTTCTTATGAAGAAAAGGAGAAAAATACTTTTCCTGTTGTCTTGTGTAAAAATATAGGCATAGATAAATTAATACTAATCAATATTTCTGTAGGAGTGAATCCCAATTACAAAATGGGAGATGTCATGTTGGTTAAAGATCATATCAATCTTTTTCCACCAGATAAATCTCTTTTTTCTTTAAAAGAAAATCATCATTTGAATAGTTCTTTTTTTGGAATTACAGAAGAACCATATGATAAAAAAATGCTTGAAATAGCAGAAAATATAGCGATGAATCATAATATTATCATACAAAAAGGAGTATATGTTGCTTTTCCTTATCCAAACTATAAAACCCCTGCAGAATATGCAATGATACAATCCATGGGTGGAGATAGTGTTGGAATGAATAATATCATTTCGTATGTGATTACAGCTAGATATATGAGTTTACGAGTATTTGCTATCTCCATTATTATAATGGGCTTATCGAATCAACATAATAAAAAATATCAAACTAATTCCATTTTTCAAGAAACTGAAAAATCTATCCCTATTCTAATATTAATTGTAAAAGAATTTATAAAATTTTGTTATTAATTTTTTATTGAATAAATATATTTTTATGATAATTTATCAATTATATTTTTCGTAATATTTCCAAAAATTTTTCTTATTTCATTGTTTTCTAAAACAATAGGAATTCCTAAATCAGAGGATTCTCGTATTTTTTGTATCATAGGTATTTCTCCAAGAAAAAAAATATTCATTTTTTTAGAAAAATTTTTTACTCCATTTTTTCCAAAAAAAAAGCATTTTTCTTCTTTTTTTTTCAAAAAAAAAGACATATTTTCTATGATTCCAAGTATTGGAACATGAATAGATTTCATCCGAAACATTCCTACAGTTCTATGGACATCAGATAAAGCTATTTTTTGAGGAGTACTAACTATAATAATTCCTTTTAATGGAATTTCTTGTGAAAGGGATAAATGGATATCTCCTGTTCCTGGAGGTAAATCTACAATTAAAAAATCTAAACCTCCCCAATCAGTTTCATGAATAAATTGTCTTAAAGCTTTAGTAGCCATAGGCCCCCTCCAAACAATAGCCTGTCCAGATTTTGAAAAAAAACCTAAAGATAAAATTTTTACCCCATAACGAATGATAGGATTCATCTTATGAATTCCATTTTTTATGACGATACATGAGGAAATCATATCTTCTTTTATATTAAACATTAAAGGAATAGAAGGTCCATAAATATCTGCATCCAACAATCCTACATGAAATCCCATTTTCACTAAAGAAACAGCGATATTAGTTGCTATTGTGGATTTTCCTACTCCTCCTTTTCCAGAAGCAACGGCAATTATATTTTTTATCCCATTGATTGTTTTTTTAGTAGCATCTAATAATACAGTTTCTATTTTTATCTTAATCTTTGTTGCATCATTTACATTCTGATTTTTTTTTATAGATTGGTCAATATCTTTTTCTAATTTTTTTTTTATGTGCATAGTAGGATTAGATAAGTGGAGATGAATTATGATTTCTTCTTCAAGAAAATCTATATTTTTTACTATTCCTGCTTCAATAATATTTTTTTTTTCATTATCAACAGTAGTAATAAAAACATTTTCTAATGCTTTTGAAATTTTTTTTTTCATAAAAAAAGATTGTTCTTCTCTCAATTTTTTGAGATTGATATTTTCACAATAGTACAAAAAATGACGAGATTTAATCTTATTAGAAAATAATTTTTATGAATTTCTACTACGACATCACTCATTTTTATGATACTACTGAATAAATTTCATACGAAAATTATCGTTTTTAAATGGTTCAATTTAGAAACTCTATTTTCTAAAGAATTAATTACTCTTTCTGAAAAAGAAAGAAAAATTTTTTTTTCTTTATCAAAAAAACGTAAAAAAGAATTTTTAGGAGTTCGTTATGCTTTAAGATATATAGGAATTATGAATCTTTTTTACAATGAGAAAAGAAAACCTTTTCTTTTTCCTCAAAAAAAGTATATTTCA
Organism: Blattabacterium cuenoti; assembly: GCF_014251255.1. NCBI lineage: Bacteria > Pseudomonadati > Bacteroidota > Flavobacteriia > Flavobacteriales > Blattabacteriaceae > Blattabacterium > Blattabacterium cuenoti. Next base: position 276,031 of record NZ_CP059182.1, on the reverse strand, counting down.
TTAAGTCATTCTTTTGAAAAAATAGCTATAGCAATTAGTTCCTACCATATAGGAATAGATATAGAAAAATTCAGAAAAAATAAAATAATTAAAGTAAAAGAAAAATTTATTAGAGAGGATGAATCTCTTTTTATACATCCAAACCAAGAAGAAGAATATCTTCATATTATATGGGGGATCAAAGAAAGTTTATATAAATTAGAAGGAGGTCTCTCGTCAAGTTTTTTGGATCATTATAAAGTTTCTCCTTTTTGCATAAACAAAGATTTTTGTATATCGTGTTGGATTCTTAAAAAATCATATAGTAAGAGATTTTCTGCTTTTTATAGAAAAATAGATGAGCATTACCTTGTTTATATTATAGATAAATAAAAAAAATAAATTGATTTGGTTATGATCAATGAATGGATTCATATTTTTTTATATCCTTATCAAAATAGGAGTTTCTTCCAGATTTTTTTAGAATCTTCTGCTGCAACATTTAGTATATTGAGTGTCATTTTCGCACAAAAAAATAATATATGGTTATATCCAATAGGAATTGGAAGTACAGTGATATACTGTTATATAACTTTTATCAACTCTCTTTATGGAGATTGTCTTATCAATCTATATTATACAGGAATGAGTTTGTATGGATGGTATGTATGGAAATACAGGAAAAAAGAAAAAAATTTTTCTATATCTTTTTCAGATAAAAAAGATTATTGCTATACAGCTTTATTGTTTGTATCTACTTGTATTTTGAGTACAATAGTTTATTATTATTTCAATAATGGAAAACTTCAATCCAATTCTGATTGGGTTGATGTGTTGACAACTGGTATTTTTTTTTCTGGGATGTATCAAATGTCTATGAAAAAAGTAGAAAGTTGGATATTCTGGATAATTGGAAACATTATTTCTGTCCCTCTTTATTTTTTTAAAGGGCTTTTTTTAACAGGTTTTTTATTTATTTTTCTTTTCTTATTGGCTATAGGAGGTTATGTTCTTTGGAAGAAAAAAGTTTCAAAAAAAATTATTTATCATTAATAAATGGTGTATTTGATGAATGAGGATGTGTTTTTCTTTTTTTTTACCATATAACATGTTCATTCTGATGAATTTTTTATCAGTTTAGCCACATCATTTATATTGTCATATTCTGTTTCTATTCTTTTTTTTATATTTTTTACTCTTATTTTATTTTTTTCCATTTCATTTTTCCCTATACTGATAGTAAATGGAATATTATTGTCGTTGGCGTATTTAAATTGTTTATTGATTCTCACCGCATTTGGATACAATTGAGTAGAAATTTCTTTTTCTCTCAAAAAATTGATCATTTTATATGCATATAGAACTTCTTCATCTCCGAAGTTAATAAACAATACTTTTGAAGGAAAATTAGAAATAGTTTGGAATAAATTTTCTTTTTCCATAGCTAAATAAATTCTATCTAACCCTAAGGAAACTCCTACTCCAGAAATGTTTTTCATTCCAAAAAAACTAGCTAACTGGTCATATCTCCCTCCTCCTCCAATAGAATAAGAATCATCACTATTTGTTGGGAATATTTCAAATATTGTTCCTGTATAATAGTTCATTCCTCTGGCTAGAGAAATATTCCATTCTAATTTTGTCTTTTTTAAAGAAATGTTTTTTATTTTATTAAAAATAAAACTAAGATCTTCTATTCCTTTTTTTCCTTTTTTAGAAAATTGGAAGGCAACGTTTAAAAGTTTCCTTTTTTTTGAAAAATTCTCTTTCATTTCAAAAAAATATGCTATCTTTTCGAAAGAAGCAGATGAAATTCCTTTTTTAAGCATTTCTTTCTTTACTAAATTTCTTCCTATTTTATTCCATTTATCTAAAGAAGTCGTAAAATTTTTCCATAAATGATCTTCTATTTCAGAAATTTCCAATAATCCTCCTAAAATATCCCTATGGTTAATATGAATGATTATAGGAAACTTTAATTTCGTAAAAATTTTGTCGCAAAGTTGAATGAATTCTATTTCTTGCCATAAAGATAAAGAAGAAGACCCTATGATATCCGCATCACATTGATAAAATTCTCTAAATCTTCCTTTTTGTGGTTTATCTGCACGCCATACAGGTTGTATTTGATATCTTTTAAAAGGAAAAAGAATTTCATTTTTATGCATGACTACATAACGAACAAAAGGAACTGTTAAATCATACCTAAGTGCTTTATTGGATATTTGTTCCGTTAAATATTTTGTACTATCAATAATAGTTTCTTTATTTTTTTTTAAAAAAAAGTCTGAAATTTTTTTCTTTAAAAAATTTCCTGAATGAAGTAACTTAAACATTAAATATTCTCCTTCTTCTCCATATTTTCCAATAAGAGTGGAAATATTTTCAAAAGAAGGTGTTTCTATAGAATAGAATCCAAAAAGTTCAAAATAATTTCTAATAATTTGAATTAAATAATTTCGTTTATTCATCTCCATTGAGGAAAAATCTCTGGTCCCTTTGGGAATACTAGGAGAATGGTTCATATAGAATTTTCTTAATTTTTCTTATTAAGATCCTCATTTTTTATGAATTATTATTTTCTGTTTCTGAATTATGATTCTTATTCATATGAGGATGAGAATGTTTCATTCTATCTTTTAAGAATGGTTTCTTTCTTTTTTCCGAAGAAATAGGAAGATCAAAATGATCTTCTAGCATCATATATTTTTTATGTTTCTCTTCCACAAAATTACTACTTCTGCTGGAAGAAGGAGAAGAAGTAATAGCTTGATTAAAAATATTTTGTTTTTGATTAGATGATAAGTTTCCTTTTTTATAAGAAGAAATTCCTATATCTTGAGGATATTTTTTTTGTGAAGGAAAAGAGTCTATTCGTTTTTTAGTATAAGAATGAATTTCTTCTACTTTCTTTAATTTTTTTTTAGAAGGTTCTTCTAACCTATGAAATATTTTTTTTTCTTCGTGGTGAATAGCTCTCTGAACTTCAGTAGGAAATCCAGTAGCAACTATTGTCACTGAAATACTTTCCTCTAAATTTTCGTCTTCTCCTATCCCCATAATAATATTCGCATTGTTTCCTGCTTCTGCTTGTATATAATCACTGATAATTCCTATTTCATCTATAGTTATTTCAATTTTTCCTGAAACAATTAGCAAAAGAACGTTTTTTGCTCCCGTTATCTTATTATCATTCAGTAATGGAGAATCTAACGCTTGTACAACGGCTTCTTTGGCTCTATTTTCTCCTACAGAAATTGCTGATCCCATAATCGCTGTTCCACTTTCTTTGAGAACGGTTCTAGTATCTCTCAAATCGATGTTCTGTTTATAATGGTGAGTAATAACTTCTGCTATTCCTTTAGCCGCAGTAGTCAGCACTTCATCTGCTTTTGCAAATCCTGCTTTAAATCCTAAATTTCCATATAATTCTCTCAATTTATCATTATTAATGACAATGAGAGAATCCACATTTTTTCTGAGAGCTTCTATCCCTTTTTGGGCTTGTTGTAACCTCATTTTTCCTTCAAAATGGAATGGAATTGTTACAATTCCTACAGTAAGAATCCCTTTTTCTTTAGAAATTCCTGCAATAATTGGAGCTGCACCTGTTCCAGTTCCACCTCCCATCCCTGCTGTGATAAAAGTCATTTTTGTATTAGAATCTAAAATACTTTTAATTTCTTCTAGACTTTCTAAAGCCGCTTTTTCTCCTACTTCTGGATCTGCTCCTGCTCCTAATCCTTCTGTAATAGAAGCTCCTAATTGAATTTTTACAGGGACTGGATTATTATTGAGAGCTTGTGCATCTGTATTACATGCTATAAAATCGACCCCAGTAATTCCTTGTTCAAACATATAGCTTAAAGCATTACTTCCCCCCCCTCCTACACCAATAACTTTGATTGCAGCGGAACGATTTTTTGGAATTCCAAATTGAACGTTGTTGTTTTTTTGTATGTAATCTTCTTTTTTCATTGTTTATTATTCTGTATCATTCAATATTTGACGGAATTTATCTGCCCAAATTTCAAGAAAAGATTTAGATTTTTTTTTATTTTTTTTCTTCTTTTGAAAAGAATCCTTGTTATAATTAGATCTACGATTAGAAATCGGAAAAAACTCATAAGAATTTTCCTCATCATATCTAGAAATCATTTCTGTACAAATTTTATTATCTTCTAATCCTTTAATAACCAGTCCTATAGAAGTTGCATATTCTGGATTACTTATCATTCCATTTTCTCCTCCTGCAATATGCTCATTTGAATATCCTACACGAACATCCATTCCCGTAATATATTCTGTTAAAGGACGAATATGCTTTAATTGAGATCCTCCTCCTGTCATCACTAATCCTGCTATAAGTCGTTTTTTTTGTTCCTCATTTCCATAATTTTTTATTTCTATATTTACTTGTTCCAAAATTTCGCATACCCTTGTATGGATAATTTGGGAAAGACGTTTTAAAGAAATTTCTTTAGGATCACGACCTCTTAATCCAGGAATGCAAACAATTTCTGTTTCTTTATTTTCACCAGGCCACGCGGATCCAAATTTTATTTTTAGCAATTCTGCTTGTCTTTCAATAATTAAACAATCTGTTTTAATATTTTCAGTGATTACATTTCCCCCAAAAGGGATAACGGCTGTATGTCTAATAATGTTATCTTTAAAGATAGCAATATCCGTCGTCCCTCCTCCTATATCCACTAAAGCCACACCAGCTTCTCTTTCTTCCATGTTTAATACAGCTTCTGCAGAAGCTAAAGGTTCTAAAGTCATTCCTGCCAAATTCAATCCTGCTGCTTTTACACATCTTCCAATATTTCTAATTGAAGAAATTTGTCCTACCACTACATGAAAATTTGCCTCTAAACGACTTCCATACATTCCTATAGGTTCTACTATTTCTGCTTGACTATCTACTTTGTATTCTTGTGGAAGAACATGAATTATTTCTTCTCCTGGAAGCATCACCAGTTGATGAACTTGATCTATTAATTTTTGTATATCTTTTTGATTAATAACATTTTCGAAATCTAACCTTGTAATATAATCATTATGTTGTAGACTTCTAATATGTTGTCCTGCAATTCCAACAACTACTTCTTTAATTTTTAAACCTGAACTATGTTCTGCCTCTGACACAGCTTCACGAATGGCTTCTATTGTCTGAGTGATATTGTTCACAACACCTATATGAACACCTATACTTTTAGATCTCCCTATACCTAAAATCTCAACTTTATTATATTCATTTCTCCTTCCTACCATAGCTACAATCTTCGTAGTACCTACATCAAGACCTATAGCTATATCTTGATATTCCATAAATTTATCTTTTTTTAGCGACTACTTGGTCCTTATATTGTAAATCAATACTTTTATATTGATTGATCTCTATTTTATTTAAGTATTGCTTATAAAAAGCTTTTAATTTATTTAATTTACTTTTAAAATCCTCCAGATCCCCTAATATAATTTGATGATTTCCTATTTTTGGAATTAAAAAAAATAAATTATGAGCCGTTTTCTTGATACTAATAATTTGATTTTTTAATAACTCATCAGAATTGATTTCCTTGACTAAATTAGCTAAATGTTTTTTTTCTTCTTTTGAAAAAGATCCTTTTGCTAAAATCACTTTTGATGAATAAAAAGAAGAAAGTTCTAAATTTTCCGCTTCTTTAGTCAGATAATATTCTTTTTCTTTATTTCCATTTTTTATTCTTAAAATAGGTTCTTTTTGCAAAACTTTAATATTTAGGGTTCCATCCACATCAATAAACACTTCAGATTTTTTTATAAAAGGGTAATCATTTAATTGTTTTTCCATTCTTAATATACATAATTGACCGATTTTTTTTTCAATTTTTTCTATTCTAGAAAATAGAATTTTTTTAATAAGTTTTTCATTTACAAAATGATCATTAGATGATAATGGATTAATAACTATATTGAATCTTTTAAAATTTCTATTTATATGTATTTTTTGAGAAAAAAAATAAAAAAATATCATAAAAATTATATATACTAATAAAATAGTGATAAATATTATTTTTTTTTTCATCTATCCATATTGTTTATACAACCATTCTTTTATAGGACGGATTAAAATATCAATATTTCCGGCTCCTATTGTGAGAAGAATATCAAAATTTTTTTTTTTAATTTTTTTTAAAACTTTGTTTATAGTAGAAACTTCTTTTTTTTCAGAACTCATTTGAATCTTATCTAATAAACGGTTAGAACTAATTCCATCAATAGGGAACTCTCTGGCTGGATAAACATCTAATAAAATCAAAAGATCAAGTTTTTCTAAACTTTTAGCAAAAGCGACTTCAAAGTATTTAGTTCTACTAAATAAATGTGGTTGAAAAATTCCCAATATTTTTTTTCCTGGAAAACATTTTTTTACAGTAGTAATTAGAGCATTAATTTCTGTAGGATGATGTGCATAATCATCTATATATATTTTTTTTATAGATTGATAATGAATCGAAAATCTTCTTTTAATTCCCTTAAATAAAAATAAAGCTTTTCTAACATCTTCATTTTTTATTTTTAAAAAATCTGATATAGCTAATGCGGCTGTCACATTTTTTAAGTTATGTATTCCTGGAATCGGTAAGGGAAGAGATTTCCATGTTTCTGTTGGAGTATGAAAATCAAAATACCATTTATTTTCTTTTACATAAACATGATTGGAATAATAATTTGCTTTTCTTTCTACAGAATAATAGATAGCGTTTTTAGATGAAAAAGATTCTTCTTTGCAAAGAAATATTTTTTCATATGGACTTTTTATTCTATTAGAAAATTCTACGTAAGCCTTTATCAAGGATTCTTTTTCTGGATAAGTCTCTATATGATCTTGATCTAAAGACGTAATACATGCTATATTTGGGGATAAATATAAAAAAGAACGATCAAATTCATCAGCTTCTACTAAAAAAATTTCCGTTCCATTAGATATAAGATTCGATTGATAATTTTCAGATATTCCTCCCAAAAAAGCAGTTACATTTTTTCCAGAACTATATAAAATATGTCCTAGTAAAGTACAAGTGGTTGTTTTTCCATGTGCTCCTCCTATAGCTATACAAATTTTATTTTTTGTTATTAAAGATAATACTTGAGAACGTTTTTTTATATTTTTTACATATTTTTTTATAAAAATCCATTGTTTTTGATTATCAGGAATAGCTGGAGTATAAACAATTAAACATCGTCTGGAATGAATCCATTTAGGCAATATTTCTATGTTATCATGATAATGAATTGATATTCCTTCTTTTTCTAACTTTTTTGTTAAAAGGGTTTTATCTCTATCATATCCAGAAACTGTTTTTCCCATCTTATGAAAATATCTGGCTAAAGAACTCATTCCTATTCCTCCTATTCCTAAAAAGTAAAAAGAATCAATTTGATTAATAATATTCATAAAATAATCTGTAATATTTCATTTGCAATATCGTTAGTTGCTTTAGGTTTTCCTAATTGGAAGATATTTTTACTCATTTTTTTTTTCATACTAGAATTCTTAAGAAGTTGAATAGTAGAATCCACTAATTTTTCATCTATATCCTCGTTTTTTATTATCAAAGCAGCTTCTTTCTCTTCTAATATTTTAGCATTTTTATTTTGATGATCATCTGATGACCAAGGTAAAGGAATTAATATATAAGGTTTTCCTATTAAACATATCTCTGATATAGTTAAAGCCCCAGCTCTAGATACAATGATATCTGCTGCTGCATAACACATCGGAACATTATCAATAAATTCCATTAAAATAAAATTATGATGATGAGAAATTCCATTTTTTCTTACTCTATGAATATCTACTTTTCCTAATTGCCAAATCAATTGTATATCTAGATGTATCAGTTTTTTTAATCCTTTTATCCAAGCATTATTAATACTATTAGAACCTTGACTTCCTCCTATAGATAAAATAATCGGTTTTTCTTTTTTTAATCCTAAGTGAAAACAAGCTTCTTCTCTACTTGGTAATTGTAATATTCCAGATCTAACTGGATTTCCAGTGATTATAGTTCTTTCTTTTGGAAAATATTCTTTGGATTCTTCATAAGCAATACATATTTTTCTTGCATAACGAGAAAATATTCTATTGGTTAACCCAGGAAAAGAATTTTGTTCTTGAATAAGAATGGGAACTCTATTTTTTTTTGCAGCATATAATGTTGGAAAACTCACGTATCCTCCTGTTCCAACAACTATATCAGGAGAAAATTTTTTAATAATTTTATTGGCTAAAAAAAAACTATATATCAATTCTATAAATAAAATAAACCCTGAAGAAGAAAAAAGTTTTCTTTTTCCACCTGAAATACAAATCCTTTCTATTGGATATCCACATTTAGGAATTTCTTGCATTTCCATGTTTTTTTTAGATCCAATAAATAAAACATTGATTTCTGGAATTTTATTTTTAAGTTCATCTGCAATAGCTATCCCTGTGTAAATATGCCCTCCGGTCCCTCCACTACAAATAATAATTCTAGGAGAAATATTCTTCATGAATTAATTCATATTTTTATAATAAAAATCTTTTTTTTTAGTAGTAGGAGGAGTAGAAACATCTGTTTCTTTTCTCTTACTATTATGATCAGACGTATCAGGATGTTTTATCATTTTACTAACACTCAGTATTATTCCAAAACTAAAAAAAGTAACCCACATAGAAGTCCCTCCAGCACTAATTAATGGTAAAGTTTGTCCTGTGACAGGAAATAATCCAACGGTGATTCCCATATTAATCAGTGCTTGATTGATAATCGGAAACCCGACAGCAAAGACTAATAAAGTACAAAAATAATTTTGTACTTTTGTTGCAATTATCATAATTCTAAGCAAAATAAGGAGATAAATAAACAAAAGAATAACTCCTCCTACAGATCCATATTCTTCTATAATAATAGCATAAATAAAATCTGAAGAAGATTGAGGAAGAAAAGCTTTTAAAACACTTTTCCCAGGACCACGTCCAAATTTATTTCCTAAAAAAATAGCTGTTTTGGATTGTTTCATTTGATAACTCTCTTCAGAGTTGTGATCCAAAAAATTTTCGATACGACTTTTCCACGTATAAACTCTATTTTTTGGATTTTTTTCTCCCCATTTTAGTACAAAATAAATGTATATACTTGCAGCTATGATTCCCATTAATAAAATACCTATAATTCCTGTAAATGGATATCCTCCTATAAAAAGTAAAATTAAAACTGAAATAAAAACAATAGCTGCTGTAGATCCATTAGATGGAAAAATAAGTCCAATAATAAAAAATATAGGAAAAATTAAAGGAAAAAAAGAATTCAAAAAATTTATTTTTTTATTTTCTTGAGATAAAAATCTAGCGCAATAAATAAAGAGAACAACTCCAGCAATATTAGAAGTTTGAAAAGAGATATTAATAATAGGAATATGCAACCAACGAGAAGCATTTACGCCATAGACTTCTCTTCCTTGACTAACAGTAAAAACAAGTAATATGAACACTATAGGCATTAAAAAGATAGAAAGATGATAAAAATATTTGTAGTCTATGAATTGAGTAAAAAAAAGAATGCAGAATCCTACTAACAAAAAAATAGCATGTTTGAATAGATAACTGAATACTGTATTTGTTCCTCCATATATAGACACTAAATTTGTACTCGCAGAGTAAACTGGTAAAAAAGAAAATATAGCTAATAAAGTGATAAAAGCCCACAGATATCTATCTCCTTTGATATATCTATTAAAAAAAATATCTATTTTTTTCATAGAAAAGATTTCTTACTTCTTGTTTAAATTTGTTTCCTCTTTCTTTATAATCTTGAAAAAGATCTAAACTAGAACATGCAGGAGATAAAATAATATTATCTCCACGAGTAGATAAAGTGTAAGCAATACGAACAGCCTTTTTCAGGTTATCCGTTTCCACAATAATATCTATGATTTCTTTAAAAAAATCTACAAATTTTTTATTTTGTTTTCCTAAACAAATTATTGCTTTGACTTTTTTTTTAACCAAGAGGACAAGTTCTCTATAATCATTTCCTTTATCTTTTCCTCCCGCAATCCATATTATAGGAGGATTCATGTTTTTTAATGCATAAAAAACAGCATTGACATTTGTTGCTTTAGAATCATTGATAAATTGCACTCCATTAATACTTAATACTTTTTCCATCCTATGTTTGATAGGTTTTAATTTTGATATAGTAGAGATTATTGATTTTTTTTGAATATTTAATGTTTCTGATATGGTGATTGAAGCCATAATATTATAAAGATTATGATCTCCTTTTAAAGGAATATTTTTTACATTTAAAATATCTCTTTCTTCATTTTCTTTTTTCTTAAAAAAAATATTATTCCATTTTATATAAGTTCCCACATGTAATTCTTTTTTAATAGAAAAAGGAATACATTTGGATTGAATAGAATATTTTTTCAATCCTTCTCTGATCATAGGATCATCGTAATTGTAAATCAAAAAATCTTCCCTTTTTTGAAGGGTTGCAATTTTAAATTTTGAAAAAATATACTCTTCAATATTATTATATCTATCTAAATGATCCCTTGTAATATTTAATATTACTGCAATATTAGAACGAAATTTTAAAAAATCATCTAGTTGAAAACTACTCAATTCTAAAACATAAACATCTTTTTTTTCTTTCTTTAGAGCTTCCCGTGAGAAACTACGTCCAATATTTCCTGCTATTCCTACACGAAGACCTTCTTTCTTAAGAATTCTGTAAACAATGAAACTGGTTGTCGTTTTTCCATTACTTCCTGTAATTCCAATAACATAAGAAGTTTTCAGATAACTTTTTACAAATTCCAACTCAGAAACAATAGGAATTTTCAAGTGATTAATTTTATTTATCAATGGATTTTTTACAGAAGAAATTCCAGGACTTTTTATTACTTTGAGTGCTTCTTTAGCTATTAAATTTTCTGTATGTCCATTTTCCTCAAAAGAAATTTTATTTTCTATTAAAATTCTTTTATATTTTTTTGGAATAACTGCAGAATCAGATACAAATGGAGTAAACCCCTTTTTTTTAGCTAGTAAAGCAGCTCCAACTCCGCTTTCTCTTCCTCCCAATACAACTATTAATTTCTTTTCCATTATTGTCATCATTATATAATGAACAAACCCAATACGATCATAGAAAGAATCACTTGTATAATAAAAAAACGATTGACAATTTTGCTTTCATGATATCCTAATTTTTGAAAATGATGATGTAAAGGAGCCATTAGAAAAATTCTTCTTCCTGTCCCATATTTTTTTTTAGAACATTTAAAATACAACACTTGTATTGTAACAGAAATATTTTCTATAAAAAAAATACCACATAAAATAGGAAGTATTAATTCTTTTCTAGTAAGAAACGCCAGTGTAGAAATAACTCCCCCTATAGTTAAACTTCCCGTATCCCCCATAAAAATTTGTGCTGGATATGTATTATACCAAAGAAATCCAATCAAAGATCCTAAAAAAGAAAAAGAGAATACAAATATTTCTCTGATATTAGGAATATCCTCATAAGATAATATTCTAGAAATAGATATTATTAAAAATAATGTGAGTAAAATAATAGAAGAAATTCCAGCTGTTAACCCATCCATTCCATCAGTAAGGTTAGCCCCATTGGATAATGAGATCGTCATGAAAATGACTATAGGAATAAAAATCAACCATGCATATTTTTCCCATTTCTTATTATACCATTTCAAAAGACAAGCATAGTCAAACTCATTGTTATGAACAATCCTAGGAATAGGAAGAGTTGTTTTCAAAGCATGTTCTTTTTCTACTACTGAAGAATATTTTTGAACGATTTTTATAGGATCTATTTTTTTTAAAATAGTAATATTTTTATGAAAAGACATAATACTTCCAATAAAAATTCCTAAAATTATTTGACCAAATATTTTCCCAATGACATTAAGTCCATTTTTATTATATTTGATTTTTATGTAATCATCTATAAAACCAAGACATCCCATATATAGTGTAGTCACAATCAAAATTATCACGTATACATTCTTCAATGTAGAAAAAAAAAATGTGGGAATTAATGCAGAAATTATGATTATAACCCCCCCCATTGTTGGAGTTCCTTCTTTTTCCTTTTGTCCAATTAACCCAAGGTCTCGTATATGTTCTCCTATTCTTTTTTTTCTATAATTCCATAGAATAATTTTTCTATTCAAAATTAATGCTATAAAAAGAGACAAAACAAAAGCAATTCCTGATCTTAATTTTAAAGAAATAGAATTTACAAAAGAATAATCAAGAATATTAAAAAAAAAACTATGAAAAATCATCATACTTATATACCTCTAATATTTTCATTTTAATAATGTTTTAACGATTTGCATATCGTCAAAAGGATAACGTTTTCCTTTTATTTCCTGATAATTTTCGTGTCCCTTTCCTGCTATAAGAATGATATCTTTTTTTTTTGAAATTTGAATTGCAGTTTGAATAGCTTTTTTTCTATTTATAACAGTTATAATAGCAGATTTTTTTAGATATGATCTGAATTTCTTCATATCTTTCAAAATTTGATTTGGATCCTCCTCTCTAGGATTATCTGATGTGAAAATAGATATATCACATGTTTCATAAACTCTTTTTCCCATTAAAGAACGTTTTTTTCTATCTCTATTTCCTCCACAACCTATTACACAAATTAATTTTTCATATTGTTTTTTCATTTTCTTAATAGTATTTAAAACGTTCTTTAATCCATCTGGATTATGAGCGTAATCAACAATTATACGTCTTTCTGAATGAGAGACAAATTGTTCAAAACGTCCTTTTATAGGTTGTATTGTTTTTATGATTTTCAATATTTCATGTTCTTTTTTTCCCAATAGCATAGCTGTTGCATAACTTGCTAATAAATTGTAAACATTAAATTCTCCAATCAAACGAGTAAAAAAAGTCTGTCCATTAATCATCAAATTGTTTCCATGAATATTTTTTTCTAAAATTTCTATATTATAATCTGCTTTTTTTTTTACTCCATAAAAATAAGTTTTTGACAAAACATTTCTTATGATCTTATGTGAATTTTTATCATCTGAATTAATTAATGCGAAAGAATTTTTATGCAAAAATTTTTCAAAAAAATCTCTTTTAGTTGAAAGATAATTTTCAAAAGATTTATGATAATCTAAGTGATCATGTGTAATATTAGTAAATACTCCACCTGTAAATAATAATCCTGAAATTCTTTTTTGATGAATTCCATGTGAACTAACTTCCATAAATGCATATTTACATTTTTTTTGTATAGATAGATTTAAATATTTATTGATTTCAATAATATTAGGTGTGGTATGAGGATATATAGTATAAAATTCCTCTAATAAAATTTTTATCCCCATGGTAGAAATAAGAATAGATTTTTCTCCCATCTTATAAAATAAGTGGTGAAGTATGGTTGCAACAGAAGTTTTTCCATTCGTTCCAGTAATTCCTACTAATTTTATTTTTTTTGTAGGATGATCATAAAAATTAGAAGAAATTACTCCTAAAGAATCCGTAGAATTTGGAACAAGGATATAGGTTACACTCTTGTGTAAGAGAAAAGGTTTTTTTTCACAAATTATAGCAGTAGCGCCTTTTTGGATCGCTTCCATAATAAATTGATGTCCATCTATTCTTTTGCCTTTATTGGCAACAAAAATCATATTTTTTTTGACTGTTTTAGAATTCATAGAAATTCCTTCTATCCATTTTAAAGAATCTCCTATTATTTCTAATACATTGACTTTTTCTAAAAGATGTTTTAATTTTTTTTTCATTCTTCTAATTCAAGAACTATTGTTTGATTTTTTTTCAATTTTTCTCCTGGTTTCACTGATTGATGAAGAACTTTTCCTATTCCATTATATTTTATATTTAACCCTTTATTTTCCAAAATAGGAATGATTTCTTTTCCAGGAACAGAGAGAAGGTTAGGCATAATTCCTTTTTCAATAATAGTAGAGTAAAAGTATTTTTTAGATTCTTTAATTTTTTTCAAAAAATCAATATTTGCTTTATTTGTTTTGGAAAACATTTTTTTTTCTGTTCTTGTGTAAATGTATCTAGCTATTTTATCAAAAATTGGAACTGCGACTTCTATTCCATAATATCTTTTTTTCGGCTTTGAAATCACAACAATACAGGAATATTTAGGAGCATGAGCAGGAAAATATCCTACAAAAGAACTATTATAATAATAAGCTGTTCTTTTATTTTTTTTATTAAAAATTGTTTTATTCTTATTTTTTTTATAAAAAGTCGTTAAAAATTTTCTTTTCCAATAATCTAATTGTGTAGTTCCAGTTTTCCCTGCATAAGGATATTCTGGATGATAATATTTCTTAGCTGTTCCATTTTTTACAACTCCTTCTAACATGTTTTGAATTTTTTTTAAAGATGTTTTTGACGCTATAGAAGGATTTATGATTATAGGTTTTGTATATTTTTTTATGCTTTTTCCATGAAATTTTATTTCTCTAATAAAAAGAGGTTTTATCATTTTTCCTCCATTTGCAATAGCATTATAAAAAGTAAGAATTTGCAAAGGAGTTAGTTTTATGTTGTATCCAAAAGTCATCCATGGTAATGTTAAATCACTCCAATTTTTTTCTCCAGGTTTTGGAATGAAAGGATCACTTTCTCCTGGAATATCTATTCCTATTTTTTGATTTAGTTTCCATTTGTATAAATGTTTTATAAATCCTTTTATATCATTTTTGTAATGATCCAAAATAATTTTTACCACTCCTATGTTTGAGGAACGTTCCAAAATCTGTTTTGGAGTCATTTTTTTTTCTCCTTTATAATGGGTGTCACGTATTTCTCTCCCTTTCAATTTGAAAACACCTCCTTCAGTATTGACAATCATATTTACATCTATTTTTTTATCTTCTAAAGCAGCAAGAATAGACATAGTCTTGAAAGTAGATCCAGGTTCATTTCCTTCCCATACGGCAAAATTTCTTAAATCTTCATAAGTATTTTTTTTTGTCCTTTCCAAATTCACCATAACAGGAATTTCTCCACTTTTTACATCCATGAGAACAACACATCCATGTTCTGCACGGGAAATGGATAACTCTTTAAGTAATGCATGGTAAGCAATATCTTGCAAAGATATATCTATAGTAGAATAAACATCTTTTCCATCTTCTGGATCTACTTCATTTTTCAATGGTTTCCATACTTTATAACTAATACGTTGTTCTAATCTTTTTCCATCTTTTTCTTTAAGATATTTACTAAAGGCACCTTCTAATCCAGCTTTTCCTCTATGGTCATCATATCCTAATGTTCTTTCTCCTACATTTTTCAATGTAGAAATTCTACATATTTTCTTTTCCACAATAAAACCTCCTCGTATTTGTCCTTGATTGAAAATAGGAAACTCACGTAATTTTTTTAAGGATGTATAATCCAAATTTTTTCCTAATAAAAAATATCTATTTCCCTTTTTTTTTTCTGATTTAAATTTTTTATAGAAAAAAGATTTTGGTTTTTTTAACAAACATTCCAAAGAATCACATAAAAAAAAAATATTCTCTCGAAATAATTTTTCTGAAATAGATTTAAAATCTATATGAACATCATATTTAATAACAGACATAGCTATAAGACTATTGTCAGAAGCATAAATATTTCCGCGTTTTGCTTTAATTAAATTGGTTCTAATAACAAATTTTCTATTTTTTTCTGAAGAATTTTGAATCTGGAATAAATTAAAAATAATTCTTGCCGCAAGAAACATGAATAGAAAACCAATTAAATAAGACTTATATAATGAAATATATCTTTTTTGTTTCATCATTTCTTTAAAGACTTAACTATACATATCTTGTTTTTCCTCTAAAATTAATTCGTATGGTGGTTCTTTTAAGTATTTCAACTTATTATCTAATTTCTTTTTTAAAGAAGATGCTAATTGTCTTTTCATACATTGACTATGTACATCTGCATACACAGATTTTAATTCTTTTATTTCTTCACTAATCTTAGTCATTTTTCTAATTTTTCTGTCCATGAGATGAGAACTAGTAATACTTATTAAAGAAAGCCCCGTCAGAAAAACAATAAAGTTCCAGCTACGATATGCATTTCCTTTAACTAAAAATTTTCCTTTCAGGATGTCTTTGATAGAAAAATTTTTCTTCATTTTATGATTATTTTGATTTTAATTAACAAATTAAAAATATTTTTATTGTTTTTCAGCAATTCTTAACCTAGCACTTCTAGATCTTGGATTATTTATAATTTCTAATCTATTTGGTTTAATAACTTTTTTATGTATCATTCTGAATGGAATCATATCATTATGAATATTTATAATTCCTTTTTTTTTAAGAAAAAAACCTGTTTTAAAAAAAGACTTTACAATTCTATCTTCTATTGAATGATATGAAATAATAGCAATTCTCCCTCCTTTTTGCATAATTTTAGAAGATTCTATCAATAAATTTTTTAAAAAGTTGATTTCATTATTAACTTCTATTCGTAGAGACTGAAAAAGTCTAGAAAAAAAATTTTTTTTCTCTTTAAAAGATACTTTTTTTAGAAAAAAAATTTTTTTTAAATCAAATGTTGTTTTAATAGGTTTGTTAAAACGTTCTCTTAATATTTTTTTTACAATTTTTTTTGCATTTTTAAATTCTCCATACTCATAAAACATATGAAATAATTTATCTTTAGAATATTTATTAATAATATATTGAGCAGAATAAGGATCATCTTGATTCATTCTCATATCCAAAATACAATTTCTTAATCTATAAGAAAATCCTCTAAGAGGATTTTCTATTTGTAAAGAAGAAATTCCTAAATCTGCTAATAACCCTGATACCTTTTTAATATGATTGCAATTTAATATATGTTTAATATGAATAAAATTATCATGAAATAAATGAAATCGTTCATCTTTTATAAAATTATTTTTAATTGCTTCCTTATCTTTATCCAAAGCAATTAAAGTTGCTCTTTTATCTAATCTCTTTAAAAGAGCATAAGAGTGTCCACCTCCACCGAAGGTAACATCTACATAAATTCCATTTTTATCTGTAATCAAATTCTCTATACTTTCTTTCAAAAGAACTGGATTATGAGAGTAAAAATCATGCCGTAAATTCATTTTTTATTTTGAATTCAAAAAAGACAAAGACAATATAATTTTTTATTTTTTTTAAAAAAAACTTGAAACTTCATTTTTATAATGATTTTTATATTGAATCATATAAGAAATAAGAAAACTATAAAATAGTTTGATTTATTTTATCAATTATGATCAAATCATCTTTTTTTTTTAGATAAAAAAATCTATTCCTAAATTTAGGAATTATTGTTAGTTATGATTGCTCCCTTTTTCATTATTATAGTCAGTAGTCTCAAAACATAATATAAGTAGTTAGTTAGAGGATACTGATCTGATCCATTCAGATACTAAGTTATACAAACAAAACCATAGGAATCAAAATTAGATGAATTTTTCAGTTCTAAGAAAAATAAATCATACATGTTTTTATATTTTTATAAAAAAAAGATTATAAATGAAAATACTTGATCGTTATATCATTCGTAATGTTCTTCTCACTTTTCTATTTATTATTATTGCAATACAAGTACTATCTGTTATTATTGATTTAACTTACAGAATCCACAGATTAGAAAGTAACCAAGGATCTATTAAAGAAGCTTTAATCCATTATTATCCATTTTGGTCGATATGGTTAGCTAATACTTTTTCTCCTATTGCTCTTTTTTTATCTGTTATATTTTTCTCTTCTAGATTAACTCAATATTCAGAATATATTCCTATTTTAGGAAGCGGAATTAGTTTCAAAAGAATAACAATTCCTTATCTAGTTTCATCTTCTATCATAGGACTGGGGAATTTTACAATAAACTATTCTCTTTTGCCTTTATCTAATAAAATAAAAAATAAATTTCATTATAAATATTTGGCAAGTCAAAAATATAAATATGGAAACATTCGAACAATAAGTACTCAAATATCTAAAAATGAATATATTTTTATTCGAAATTTTTCAAGAAAAAAAAATATTGGATATGAATGTGTTTATCAAAAATTTAATGGAAAAAGATTAGTATATATTCTAAAATCTAAAACCATTTTTTGGTCTATAAAATATAGGAAATATATTTTATCTAATTATATAGAAACCTATATAAGAAATAATAATAATAAAGATTTCTCTTCAACTTCAAAAGGAATTTATCTGGAGAAATATTTTTCTATTTCTCCAGAAGAACTCCTTCCTGAAGAATATATAGCAGAAACTATGACCACTCCTGAATTGAAAAAATTTATTGAAATAGAAAGAAAAAGAGGATCCAAAAATATTAATTCCCACTTAAATGAATATTATCAAAGAACAAGTTTGCCTTTTTCTACTTTAATTTTTACTATTTTAGGATTATCTATTTCATCAGTAAAAAAAAAAGGAGAAACAGAAAACAATCTTATGATTGGAATCATATTAGCTTTTTTATATGTTTTTTTCATAGAAATTACGAAAATATATTCAGAAAAAGATTATTTTCCTTCTTATTTATTCATTTGGCTGCCAAACGGTATTTTTGGAATAATTGCAATTTTTCTTTACTGTAAAAAAATCAATTAATTTCAAATCCTACTATATAAACTTGTCCATTTTGTTTAATGGATTTTATGGTCACATCTGTTACTGAACATTTTTTTAAAAGACGAGATAAGATTTGATCTACATCACTAGATGTTTCCATTTTTTCTCCATTAATAGATAAAATAATATCTCCTTCTTCCATTCCCATATTACTTAAACGACCTGGATTTATTTCTTTTATTCTAATTCCGTGATTAATCCCAAAATATTTTTTGTCTTCTTTTCCAACAGATTCAAAAGTTGCTCCCAGTAATTCATATGAACTAATTTCCTCTTTTTTTCTAATTTTCTTTCTTCCTTGTAAATCTCTTAAAGTTATATCAAAACTCTTTATTTTTCCATTTCTAATAAGACTTACTTTGACTTTATCTCCTGGATGTTTTGTCCCCACAATAAATGATAAATCAGCAAGATTTTGTATTCTCTTTCCATTTATACTTTTAATAATGTCTCCTTTTTTAATTCCTGCTTCATACGCACCACTTCCATTAAGAACTTCTCCAACCAAAAAACCTTGTTGTTGTTTTATATTTTTGTGTGTTTCATTATTATAAGCTTTTAAATATTCATCTTGAGAAAGATCCATTCCTTTAATTCCTAAAAATGCACGTTGCACAGTTCCATATTTTTTGATGTCCTGTATAACTTTTCTCACTAAATTAGAAGGAGCGGCAAAGCTATATCCTATAAAATTTCCAGAATTTGAAGAAATAGCAGTGTTAATTCCAATTAATTCTCCATTTGTATTAACTAATGCTCCTCCACTATTTCCAGGATTAACCGCTGCATCTGTTTGAAAAAAAGATTCTATAGCAGCTTGATTCTCCTCTCTCAAAATTCCTAGACTTCTATTTTTAGCACTTATAATTCCTGCAGTAACAGTAGAATTTAAATCAAAAGGATTTCCTATTGCCAAAACCCATTCTCCCACTTTCACTTTATTAGAATCTGAAAAATAAATGAAAGGCAAATTATTCTCATTTATTTTTAACAATGCAATATCTGTACTAGGATCTGATCCAATTAATTTTGCTCTATAAGATCTTTGATTATTAAGAGTTATTTCTATTTTGTCTGCATCTTTTACGACATGATTGTTAGTTACAATATATCCATTAGGAGATATAATCACTCCAGATCCATGAAGTCCTATAAAATCATTTTTTTGAGAAGTTTTTTCTTTTTCTCCAAAGGAATCATCAGGAAATCCAAAGAAAAAGTCAAACGGATCCATTCTTCCATTTCCTCTTACATTAGATTTTCTAGAATAATTTTTTACATTAACTACTGCATGTATAGTTTTTTCCACAACTCTAGTGAAATCAGGGTATCCTGTTGTAGTAGCAGAACTACTAACTAAAGAGGCTGAAGGATTTGATGACGTTTTCATCAAAGAAGGGGAAATGACAGATGACGATGGAAAAGGAAAAGATTCTTCGTTAGAATATTTTTTGTAAGCAGCAATAGTTACTACTGAACTCATTAAACTGCTAATGATAATGTAAGTGATTATTTTCTTCATAATCATAACTTTTGAAAGTTTGTATAATAAACTATAATCTTAGATCTTTGTAATCAATCAATATACAATACATATAAACAAATACAACACAAATATATAAATTTGTTGAAACAATAATAAATAAAAATTAAACTTTTTTTTAGTAAAAAAGTTTAAAAAATTATATTAACTTCTATCTATTAACTTCATTATTGTGAATTGAATTATTTTGAATTATTGTGAATTGAATTATTTTGAATTATTGTGAATTGAATTATTGTGAAAATAGATTTTTTTAAATTTCAGGGGACAGGAAATGATTTTATTTTAATAGATATTAGAAACAAAAACAAAGAAACACAGATTCAGAAAGAAAATCATTTTTTAAAAAAATTATGTGATAGACATTTTGGAATTGGAGCAGATGGAATTATTTTCATTAAAAATGATTCCAAAAGTGATTTTTATATGAAATATTATAATTCTGATGGAAAAGAAAGCACAATGTGTGGAAATGGAGGACGTTGTGCCGTTTCTTTTTCAAGAAAATTAGAAATCACAAAAAAAAATAAAATCTATTTCAAAGCTGTAGATGGATATCATTATGGAATAATAAAAAATAAAGATTTAATTTCTGTAAAGTTACTTGATATAGATAGAAATATGATAAAAAAAGTTGCTAATTCTAATAATCATGTTTTTTTGAACACAGGTTCTCCACATCATATTTTTTTTATAAAAGAAAAAGACATAAAAAAAATAGATGTTTTCAAACGTGGAAAAATTATACGATTTCACAATTTTTATTCTAAAATAGGTGGAGTTAATGTAAATTTTGTAAAAATACTTAAAAACAACATTTTACAAGTTCGTACTTATGAAAGAGGTGTAGAAAATGAAACTTTATCCTGTGGAACAGGAATTGTTGCTTCTGTAATCGCAGCATATGAAATAAATGAAATAAAAAAAAATCATTCAGAAAAAAAAAACACTCATCAAGAATTTTTAGTTCATACTTTTGGAGGAAAATTGTGGGTTTCATTTCAAAAAACACAAAACAAATATAAAGAAATTTATTTAACTGGTTCTGTTAAATTTGTATTTAAAGGTTGTATTAATTTAATGTCATGAAAAAAAAAGATTTTTATTCTATAAGTGAAGAGTCTCTAAAATTTTTAAAAAATTATTTAAATAGTTTTTCTCCAACAGGAGATGAAAATGAAGGACAAAAAATATGGAAAAGTTACATCTCTACTTATGTAGAGAAAGTAGAAACGGATTTATATGGAACAGCAGTAGGGATAATTAATCCTAATTCTTCATATAAATTAATTATTGAAGCACATGCAGATGAAATATCTTGGTATGTGAATTATATAACAGATAATGGAATTATTTATGTATCTAGAAATGGAGGATCAGATCATCAAATAGCTCCATCTAAAAGAGTCATTATACATACAGAAAACGGATATATACATGGAATATTTGGTTGGCCTGCTATTCATACAAGAAAATTTTTAGAAGAAAAATCCCCAAATATAGATAATCTATTCGTGGATATAGGTGCTTTAAATAAAAAAGAAGTTTCTCAAATGGGAGTTCATGTTGGTTGTGTAATAACTTATCCTGATCAATTTTTTATTATGAACAAGAATTATTTTGTTTCTAGAGCGTTAGATAATAAAATAGGAGGATTTATAATTGCCGAAGTCGCAAAAATGATAAAGGAATATCAACATAATTTTGAATTTGGATTATACGTAGTAAATTCTGTTCAAGAAGAAATAGGATTAAAAGGAGCTAAAATGATTTCCAATACAATTCAACCTAATATAGCTATAGTTACTGATGTTACACATGATACTTCTACTCCTATGATTGATAAAAAAATCCAAGGAGATGTTAAATGTGGAAAAGGTCCTGTTATTGGATATGCACCTTCAATACAAAAAAATCTTAGAGAACTTATTATTAATACTGCTAAAAGTAAAAAAATTTCCTTTCAACGTTTAGTTTCATCTAGATCTACTGGAACAGATACAGATGCTTTCGCTTATTCAAATAAAGGAGTCGCATCTGCATTAATATCTATTCCTCTCAGATATATGCATACGACAGTAGAAATGATTCATAAAGAAGATGTAGAGAAAACTATACAATTAATTTTTGAAATTTTAAAAGAAATTAATCAAAATAAAATTTGTCATTTATTAAATCGAAAATGAATAATATCCCCATCTTGGAGAAAAGAATTTTTTCCTGCTAAAAACATTTTTCCTGCTTTTTTTGCATTTTCTAATGAACCATATTTGATAAAATCATTGTAATGAATGACTTCTGCACATAGGAATCCTTTTTTTAAATCTGTATGTATTACAGAAGATGCTTGATAAGCAGTCCAGTGATTTGGAATAGACCATCCGCGAATTTCTTTTTTTCCTATTGTAAAAAAAGTTTGCAGATTTAATAGTTCATATGCTTTTTTTATTAATTTATAAATTCCAGATTCATGGAAATTTTCTTTATTATTTTTTTTTATTATTGATTTGTTTTTTAACGATAAAATTATCGTATGAGATTTTTCTTTTTTTCCCATTTCCTTTATAGTTTTTAGAAAAAAACAATTTTGATTGTCATCTATATTGCATACATATATAACAGGTTTTATTGTCAATAAATGCAAATTTTTTATGTATTCTTTTTCATGACTTTTAAAAGGAAACATCCTAATATTTTTTCCTTCTTTTAAAAAAGAAAAAACTTTTTTTAATAGAATATAAGATTGATCGATTTTATTTTTTTTCATTTTATCTAATCTTTTTTCTATTGTTTCTAAATCTTTTAACTGTAATTCTAAATCAATGATTTCTTTATCTCGAATAGGGTCAATAGATTTTTCTACATGAAGAACACTAATATCAGTGAAAAATCGGATCATATGAATGAGAATATTTGTTTCCCGAATATGAGATAAGAATTTATTTCCTAATCCATCTCCTTTATGGGAACCTTTAATTAATCCAGCAATATCTACAATTTTTATTTTGTATGGAATTATTCTTATTGGATTAATGATCTTTTTGAGTTCATACAATCTTTTGTCTGGAACACTTACGATTCCATAATTTGGTTCTATGGTACAAAAAGGGAAATTTTCTGATAAAACTTCATTATTAGAAATAATATTAAAAAGTGTTGATTTTCCTGTATTTGGAAGTCCAATAATTCCACATTTCATGTAATAAAAAATTTTCAAATAACTGACAAATTATTATGTTCAATTTGGATTTGTTTTTTTTATCTTATTTGTTTTAAATCTGTTTCATTTTTTACATATGAAAAAAGAAATGCCATTTTTGGAACATATAGAAGAATTAAGAAAACATGTGATTCACAGTCTATGTGCTATTATAATAGCAATGGTTTTATTAATGAATAATAAACATATTCTATTTGATTATATTCTTTTTGGTCCTGCAAAAACGGATTTTATTACTTATCGCATGTTTTCCAAATTAGAAAATTTTTTATTCAAAAAAAAATCCATTTTCCATTTTTCTAAAAACTTGGAAATACAAAATAGAAAAATATTCGGTCAATTTAATACATATGTATGGACTTGTTTTATAGGAGGAATTATCTTGTCCTTTCCTTATGTTTTTTATGAATTTTGGAAGTTTATAAAACCTGCTCTTTCTGAGAAAGAAAAAAAATATTCTCAAAAAATCATTGCAATTGTTACATTTTTATTTTCATTAGGGATCTTTTTCGGTTATTTTGTGTTATGTCCGTTTTTAATTTATTTTGGTTATTCTTTTAAAATAAGTTCATTTCCAAGAAATGTATTTGATTTATCTGATTACATATCTCTTATGATGCATTCTATATTATCTATGGGAATTACTTTTCTTTTTCCAGTTTTTATATATTTCTTAACAAAAATAGAATTGTTATCTTATTCCTTTTTAAAAAAGTATAGAAAACATGCTTTTTTAATCATATTTATTATTGCTTCTGCAATTACTCCTGGAGATATTTTAAGCACAATAATTGTTTTAATTCCTTTGATTATTCTTTATCAATTGAGTCTTTATATTTCCTTTTCTCTTTCTAAGAAGAATTAAGAAAAAACCTCTTGATCGAGAGGTTTTTTCTTAATTCTTAGTTTATTTTTTTATAATGATTTCAACACGTTTTCCTTTATTTTTACATTTTATAAATCTTTTCATTTTTATCCTATAAGGAGATACTCCTTTAGAAACTAAAAATTTAAAAACGGAAGAAGCTCTTTTCATGGCTAAAGTTTTGTTAAAGGAAGATTTTCCATGAATATCTGTGCATCCAATTATATAAAATTTTGAATTAGGAATTTTTTTTATCATAATTTCAGCTGCTTCATTAAGAATAGAAATAGAATTAGAAGATAATGTATGTTGACCAGTATTAAATAAAATAGGTCTAAAAATTATATTCTGATTAGGACATCCATTATTTTTCCTTCTTCCAAATTCTTTTGGACATTTATCTTCATAATCTGGAATATTATCTGAATCTGTATCAGGACATCCATGAAATTTTTTTAATCCAAATTGATCAGGACATAAATCTTTTTTATCTGGAATTCGATCTTCATCTTGATCTTCTTCTCCTTCACAGCAATTTTTTTCATTATCTGGGATAGTAAGTGTTTTTTCTTTAAGGTCAAGAGGGGAAGAAAGTGTCGTAGTAGAAGTAGTATTTTCTTCTTTTTTTTCTTTAAGGTCAAGAGGGGAAGAAAGTGTCGTAGTAGAAGTAGTATTTTCTTCTTTTTTTTCTTTAAGGTCAAGAGGGGAAGAAAGTGTCGTAGTAGAAGTAGTATTTTCTTCTTTTTTTTCTTTAAGGTCAAGAGGGGAAGAAAGTGTCGTAGTAGAAGTAGTATTTTCTTCTTTTTTTTCTTTAAGGTCAAGAGGGGAAGAAAGTGTCGTAGTAGAAGTAGTATTTTCTTCTTTTTTTTCTTTAAGGTCAAGAGGGGAAGAAAGTGTCGTAGTAGAAGTAGTATTTTCTTCTTTTTTTTCTTTAAGGTCAAGAGGGGAAGAAAGTGTCGTAGTAGAAGTAGTATTTTCTTCTTTTTTTTCTTTAAGGTCAAGAGGGGAAGAAAGTGTCGTAGTAGAAGTAGTATTTTCTTCTTTTTTTTCTTTAAGGTCAAGAGGGGAAGAAAGTGTCGTAGTAGAAGTAGTATTTTCTTCTTTTTTTTCTTTAAGGTCAAGAGGGGAAGAAAGTGTCGTAGTAGAAGTAGTATTTTCTTCTTTTTTTTCTTTAAGGTCAAGAGGGGAAGAAAGTGTCGTAGTAGAAGTAGTATTTTCTTCTTTTTTTTCTTTAAGGTCAAGAGGGGAAGAAAGTGTCGTAGTAGAAGTAGTATTTTCTTCTTTTTTTTCTTTAAGGTCAAGAGGGGAAGAAAGTGTCGTAGTAGAAGTAGTATTTTCTTCTTTTTTTTCTTTAAGGTCAAGAGGGGAAGAAAGTGTCGTAGTAGAAGTAGTATTTTCTTCTTTTTTTTCTTTAAGGTCAAGAGGGGAAGAAAGTGTCGTAGTAGAAGTAGTATTTTCTTCTTTTTTTTCTTTAAGGTCAAGAGGGGAAGAAAGTGTCGTAGTAGAAGTAGTATTTTCTTCTTTTTTTTCTTTAAGGTCAAGAGGGGAAGAAAGTGTCGTAGTAGAAGTAGTATTTTCTTCTTTTTTTTCTTTAAGGTCAAGAGGGGAAGAAAGTGTCGTAGTAGAAGTAGTATTTTCTTCTTTTTTTTCTTTAAGGTCAAGAGGGGAAGAAAGTGTCGTAGTAGAAGTAGTATTTTCTTCTTTTTTTTCTTTAAGGTCAAGAGGGGAAGAAAGTGTCGTAGTAGAAGTAGTATTTTCTTCTTTTTTTTCTTTAAGGTCAAGAGGGGAAGAAAGTGTCGTAGTAGAAGTAGTATTTTCTTCTTTTTTTTCTTTAAGGTCAAGAGGGGAAGAAAGTGTCGTAGTAGAAGTAGTATTTTCTTCTTTTTTTTCTTTAAGGTCAAGAGGGGAAGAAAGTGTCGTAGTAGAAGTAGTATTTTCTTCTTTTTTTTCTTTAAGGTCAAGAGGGGAAGAAAGTGTCGTAGTAGAAGTAGTATTTTCTTCTTTTTTTTCTTTAAGGTCAAGAGGGGAAGAAAGTGTCGTAGTAGAAGTAGTATTTTCTTCTTTTTTTTCTTTAAGGTCAAGAGGGGAAGAAAGTGTCGTAGTAGAAGTAGTATTTTCTTCTTTTTTTTCTTTAAGGTCAAGAGGGGAAGAAAGTGTCGTAGTAGAAGTAGTATTTTCTTCTTTTTTTTCTTTAAGGTCAAGAGGGGAAGAAAGTGTCGTAGTAGAAGTAGTATTTTCTTCTTTTTTTTCTTTAAGGTCAAGAGGGGAAGAAAGTGTCGTAGTAGAAGTAGTATTTTCTTCTTTTTTTTCTTTAAGGTCAAGAGGGGAAGAAAGTGTCGTAGTAGAAGTAGTATTTTCTTCTTTTTTTTCTTTAAGGTCAAGAGGGGAAGAAAGTGTCGTAGTAGAAGTAGTATTTTCTTCTTTTTTTTCTTTAAGGTCAAGAGGGGAAGAAAGTGTCGTAGTAGAAGTAGTATTTTCTTCTTTTTTTTCTTTAAGGTCAAGAGGGGAAGAAAGTGTCGTAGTAGAAGTAGTATTTTCTTCTTTTTTTTCTTTAAGGTCAAGAGGGGAAGAAAGTGTCGTAGTAGAAGTAGTATTTTCTTCTTTTTTTTCTTTAAGGTCAAGAGGGGAAGAAAGTGTCGTAGTAGAAGTAGTATTTTCTTCTTTTTTTTCTTTAAGGTCAAGAGGGGAAGAAAGTGTCGTAGTAGAAGTAGTATTTTCTTCTTTTTTTTCTTTAAGGTCAAGAGGGGAAGAAAGTGTCGTAGTAGAAGTAGTATTAGTAAGTGTTTTTTCTTTAAGGTCAAGAGGGGAAGAAAGTGTCGTAGTAGAAGTAGTATTTTCTTCTTTTTTTTCTTTTTCTATATCAGTAATTTCTTTATTTTCTTTTTGTTTTTCCTTTTCATTTTTTTTAATTTTAATATAATCATCATCATAATGATCATCATTGTTTCCAAAACGAAATGTTAATCCCACAGAATGTCCCCAAAAATTCAAATAGTCTTTAGAAAGATATGAAATAACATAATTGTAATCACTTTGAACATTTAACCCCACATTAGAAACAATCCAAAAATTTATTCCCAATCCTCCATTAAACAGAACAAAATGTTTTTGATTTAACTTATAGAAATTTGAATTGTCAGTTTTTAATTTTAACATGCTATTTTCGTAATTATATTGATGATATCCTCCTCCTAATCTCAAATAAGGATCAATTTTATATTTTGAAAATAGATGAATATTCATTCCATGAATGAATTTCACAAAAAAATAATCCATTTTATTCCATCTCTGATTATCAACCATTCCTAACATACTATTCAAATAAAAACCTATTCTTCTATTGAAAAAATATCCGATTTCTACATCGGAAAAAAAAGGATTAATTGTATTGTTTTTTTTTTCAAAAAAATCTAATAAAGTTGATTTGGCAGTAAAAATAGATCTATTTTTAGGAATAGGATAATAATTTATATCATGCGATCTTATTTTAATAAACCATTTATACTTTTTAGTATAAGATTGAGAAAATAAAAACGAAAAAAATGAAAGAAAAATAAATAAAGTAATAATAAAAAAATTGACGTTTTTCATAAAACTATATAATTTCTTTGAATACCAACAAATATAGTGTAATCTTATATAAAGAGTTAAATAAATTTTTATTATTCTTTTAATTTTTTTTTTGTTATTAATAATGTTAATAACTTATTTTCTTTTTCATTAATTCACGAATCATTTCTTTTTTTCGTATAGATTCACGTTTATCATATACTTTTTTTCCTTTTGCTAAAACTATTTGTAATTTTACAAATCCCTTCTCATTAATAAATAATTTAGTAGGAATTACAGTTAATCCAGGATTTTTTAATTTTTTTTCTATCCTCATTAATTCTTTTTTATTTAACAATAATTTTCTTTCTCTTCTGCTTTTATGATTCCAATTTGTTCCAAATTTGTATTCAGATATATACATATTAATAGAATATAATTCTCCATTTTTTATTTGACAAAAACTTTCCGTGATATTTGCTTTATTTTGTCTTATAGACTTAATTTCAGTACCAAATAATTGTATACCAGCTATATATTCTTCAATAAATTGATATTGAAATCTTGCTTTTTTATTTAAAATACTCATAATTAATTGTTATTTTTGTGTTTTGAAATTCTATAAATTTCATGTAAAAATTTTACATTTTTGTAAGAAAAGAAAGAGAAATAAAATTTTTTCAAAAAAAAAACAATTCAATAATTTCATGTTATTGAAATGGAGAAAGAAAATAAAATTTAAGAATAAGAATATGAATGTAAATGATTTAAAGGATTTATGTACTCAAGTAAGAAGAGATATTTTAAGAATGATCAATAACGCTAATTCAGGACATCCTGGTGGATCTTTGGGATGTACAGAATATTTGGTAGCTTTATATAAAGAAATTATGTCTTTCAATCCTAAAAAATTTACTATGAATGGGAAAGGAGAAGATCTTTTTTTTCTATCAAACGGACATATATCTCCTGTTTATTATAGTATATTAGCTCGTACAGGTTTCTTTTCCATAAAAGAATTATCAACTTTCAGAAAATTAAATTCTCGTTTACAGGGACATCCTTCTGTACAAAAAGGTCTTCCAGGAATACGAATTTCTTCTGGATCCTTAGGACAAGGAATGTCCGTTGCCATTGGAGCAGCATTATCAAAAAAACTCAGTAAAGAATTTAATAAAATAGTTTATAGTTTACATGGAGACGGAGAATTAAATGAAGGACAAATATGGGAAGCTGTTTTATATGCAGGAGCTAAACATATAGATAATTATATAGCAACTGTAGATTACAATAGACAACAAATAGATGGACCTACTGATAAAGTATTATCTCTTGGAAATCTTAAAAAAAAATTTGAATCTTTTGATTGGATAGTTTTAGAAGAATTAAAAGGAAACCATATAGAAAAAGTTATTAATGTTTTAAAAAAAGCAAAAAATGAAATTGGGAAAAGAAAACCTATTTTAATTATTTTACATACCCAAATGGGGTATGGGGTCGATTTTATGAAAGGAAATCATTTATGGCATGGAAAATCTCCTAATCAAGAAGAATTGGAAAAAGCCCTTTCTCAACTTCCTGTTCCTGACAGTTTAGGAGATTTTCCAATAACAAAAATGAAAAATTATGAAATTATATGAAAATAAAGGATTGAAAGAAACTAGAGCTGGATTTGGAAATGCTTTGACTTTTTTAGGAAAAAAAAATAAAAAAATTGTTGCATTGTGTGCGGATCTTACTAACTCTTTATTTATGAATCAATTTTCTAAAGAATTTCCTGAACGTTTTTTCCAAATTGGAATTGCAGAAGCAAATATGATAAGCATAGCAGCTGGACTTAGCATTGGAAAATATATTCCTTTTGCTGGAACATTTGCTAATTTTGCCACATCTAGAGTCTATGACCAGATACGTCAATCCATTGCTTATTCTTGTAAAAATGTAAAAATATGTGCCTCACATTCTGGATTAACTTTAGGAGAAGATGGAGCTACACATCAAAGTCTAGAAGATATTGGAATGATGAAAATGCTTCCTGGAATGACCGTTATAAATACTTGTGATTACAATCAAACTTACGCCGCCACTTTAGCGATAGCTGATTACTCAGGTCCTGTTTATTTCCGTTTTGGACGTCCTTCTGTCGCTAATTTTACAGAATTGAATCAAAAATTTGAGATTGGAAAAGCAATTATTTTAACAAAAGGAAAAGATATCACTATCATTAGTACAGGGCATTTAGTCTGGGAATCATTGGAAGCAGCTAGAATATTATACGAAGAAGAAAAAATTAATTGTGAAGTAATTAATATTCATACAATAAAACCATTAGATGAGAAAACGATCTTAAATTCTATTAAGAAAACAAAATGTGTTGTTACTGCAGAAGAACATAATTATTTAGGAGGATTAGGAGAGAGTGTTGCTAGAATTATTACGACCAATACTAACCAAAAAAAACATCCTGTTTATCAAAGTATAGTTGCAGTAAATGATACTTTTGGAGAAAGTGGAAAACCAATGGAATTGTTAAAGAAATATAAAATCGATCGTAAATCAATCATAAATCATGTAAAAAAAATATTAGTTCTAAAAAAAAAGAATCAATATATCAATCATAAATAAAAAATCATCTTGGAAATAAAAGATATACAAAAATTAGTTCATCATTGGATTCTAAATCATGGAGTACGTTATTTTAATATATTAACTAACACTATTTTATTGTCTGAAGAAGTAGGTGAAGTCTCTAGAATTATTGCAAGAAATTATGGAGAGCAATCTCAAAAAAAAGAATGCAAAAAGAATAATACAATAGATGATCTTGGAGAAGAATTAGCAGACGTCTTATTTGTCTTAATCTGTTTGGCAAATCAAACGGGAATTAATTTGGAAGAATCTTTTAATAAAAAGTTAAAAAAAAAGAAAATAAGAGATCATAAAAGACACCATAATAATGAAAAATTAAAATAAAAAATATGTCTTCTTATATTACTATTCATAAACTAGAAAATTCTTTACTATATGGTTCTATATCTATAACAGGATCTAAAAGTATATCGAATCGTCTTTTAATTTTAAAAGCTATTTATCCAAATGATATTCATATAGAAAATCTTTCTAATTGTCAGGATACAGAAATTTTAAAAAAAAATTTGAATGATCATATTATTTCTAATTCTTTAATAGATATTCATCATGCGGGAACGGCCATGCGTTTTCTAACTTCTTATTTTTCTATACAAGAAGGAAAAAAAGTAATTTTAACAGGATCCAATAGAATGAAAGAGAGACCTATATCCGTTCTTGTAGATGCTTTAAAAAAATTAGGTTCAGAAATTTATTATTTAGAAAAAGTAGGATACCCTCCAATAAAAATTATTGGAAAAAAAATATTAGGAGGGGAAATTGATATTAATGCAAAAATTAGTAGTCAATATATTAGTTCCTTGATGTTAATAGCCAGTAAATTCGATATAGGATTGAAAATTTCTTTAAAAGAAGAAATTACATCTATTCCATATATCAAAATGACTTTTGACTTATTAAATCAAGTAGGAATAAAAGTTTCTTGGAAGAACAAGATAATTCATATTTTTCCAGGAAAAGAAAAAGTTAAAAAATGTTTTTCTATAGAATCAGATTGGAGTTCTGCTTCATATTACTATTCTATGGCCGCTATATCAAAAAAATGCAATATAGCTTTAAAATCATACACTCATGAAAGTCTACAAGGAGACAAAGAAGTCTCTTTCATTTACGAAAAATATTTTGGAATATCCACTATTTTTAGTAAAAAAAAAATTTTTCTAAATAAAAAATCCAATTTTACTCCATTAAAATTTATTGATTTAGATTTAAATAAAACTCCAGATATTGCACAAACTCTTGTGGTCACTTGTGCATCATTAGGGATAAAATGTATATTAAAAGGATTAGAAACATTAAAAATCAAAGAAACAGATAGATTACAAGCATTAAAAAATGAATTATTCAAATTAGGAATAAAAATACATATTACAAATTCTTCTTTAGAAATAAAAGACTTTTTTTCAAAGAAAATAAATTCATTTATAAGAATAAAAACTTATCAAGATCACAGAATGGCTATGTCTTTTTCTCCACTTGGATTATGTTATTCTCTTCAAATAGAGGAACCAGATGTTGTCGATAAATCATATCCTGATTTTTGGAAAGATTTAAAACATTTAGGATTTTCAATTGATTATTTTGACAATTGAAGAATTCTTCTTGCTGTAATAAATTTATTATTCCAATATTTTTGATATAATTGAGAAATTGTTACTCCGTTTGATGTAGAAGCATGAATAAAAAATATACTTTTATGATTTTCAACATGAATCACCATTCCCACATGATTAATTTTTTTAGAGATTCCTGTTGCAAAAAATAATAGATCTCCTTTTTCTATTTTCTTTTTTGGGACGAAAAAACCTTTTTTAGCTTGGTGGTAAGACACACGTGGCAATAATATTTTGTGAGAATAAAAAATATTTTTTATGAAAGCAGAACAATCAATTCCTTTTTTGTTGGTCCCTCCATATTTATATGGAGTATCTATATAGTCTTTAGCTATTTGAATAATAGAATCAGTTTTTTTTTTAAAAAGAAGTTTGTTATCCAAAATTGGATAATGATTTTTGATTGATTTTTTCTTGTCTGAGTATAAGAAATGATTTTTGATTGATTTTTTCTTGTCTGAGTATAAGAAATGATTTTTGATTGATTTTTTCTTGTCTGAGTATAAGAAATGATTTTTGATTGATTTTTTCTTGTCTGAGTATAAGAATGGTTTTTGTTTTTTTTTTCTAAAAGAAATTTTTTCATATTTTTTCTGATTATATTTTATATTCCCACCACCAAATAAAGGGATAGAAAAAAAATGATAATAGAACAACACGAATAAAACAATTTTAGAATTTTTTATATTCTTTAAAATCGGAATAATTTTTACTTTTTCTTATGTGTGTTATGAAAAAAATATAAAATAACAAAAATTAAAACTAAACGTAAAACATTATAAACAAATGTAAGTAAAATACTTGTAACTTGTATTAAAGAGAAAAAAAATTTAATTTGTCCTAAATAAGATTTTAGAAAAGGCCCATTCGTCTATTGGTTAGGACATCAGGTTTTCATCCTGAAAAGAGGGGTTCGATTCCCCTATGGGCTATAAAACATAAAACAGATTAAATTATGGCAAATCATTTATCTGCTATAAAAAGAATTAGGCAAAATCATGTCAGAAGGCTACGAAACAGATATCTGTATAAAAGTACAAGAACAGCTATTAAAAAATTAATAAAAGAAAATAAAAAAGAAAAATTTTACAAAATACTATCTATGATAGATAAGTTAGCTAAAAGAAATATAATCCATATGAATAAAGCTGCAAGGTTAAAAAACAAATTAAGTAAAAATTTTCATTTAAAGAAATGATAAAAGTTCCATCATCTCCAATTGGAATATTTGATTCTGGAATTGGCGGACTTCTTATAGCTAAGGAAATTCAAATTCATATGCCTAATGAATGGATTATTTATTTTGGAGATACTGAAAATATGCCTTATGGAAATAAATCTAAAGAATTTATTAGAAAATATTCAATGAGAATTGCTTCTTTTCTATACAAAAAAAAGTGTAAAGCGATAGTGGTAGCTTGTAATACAATAGTATCCAATGCTTTAAATAATATTCAAGAAGAATTTGGGAGAAAATTATTAATATTTAATGTTATAGAACCTATAATAAAAAATAAGACATTAATTTCTTCTATAAAAAGAATAGGAATAATGGGAACTCCTGCTACTATACGTTCAAATTTTTTTATAAAAGAAATAAAAAAATATTTTCATCATCTAGATTTAGAGAATGTAATTCAACAAATAGCTACTCCTTTGTTAGCTCCTATTATTGAAAATGGATTTGAAAAAAAAAATATGAATCCTATCGTTGAATTTTATTTAAATCGTTTTCAATCAATAGACACATTATTGTTAGCTTGCACTCATTATCTATTTATAAAAAATGAAATAAATAATTTTTTTCACGGAAAAGTTCATATAATTGATGTACAAAAGATAGTCGTTCAGTATATACAAAAAAAATTATATGATAATAATTTATTATATCTTAATAACTCTAATAAAAATACTATTTCTATTCAAAAAACATGGAATGATGATGATCCTCTTCATCCTCCTATCTTTTATACTACATCTAATTCTGTTTCTTCTTTCTTTAAAGAACAAGTTAAAATTCTTTTTGGAAAAAAAGTTTTTTTTAAAACACATATTTTTAATTTTTTCTTATTTGTGCATCTATTACAGATAAAGTAGTCAGATTTACGATTTCTTCTATATTTGATTGCATTTGCATTACATGTGCTGGCTTTCGCATTCCTAACATAACTGGACCGATGGTTTGAACATTTCCTAATCCTAATCCTCTAATAAATTTATAAGTTAAATTTCCTGATTCAAGATTAGGAAAAATAAAGATATTTGCTCTTTTTTTAACAAGTTTAGAAAAAGGAAATTTGCTAGCTAGCAAAAATTCATTTAAAGCAAAATCTGGTTGTAATTCTCCATCTACTATTAAATTTGGATATTTTTTATGCAAAAAAGCAACGGTTTGAGAAACTTTAGAAGAAGTTTTAGAACTAGATGAAAAGTTTTGAAAAGATAACATAGCTATATGTGGTTCTATATCAAAAGCTTTTACGACATTAGAAGCCATTAATGCTATTCTAGCCAATTCTTGTATAGTTGGATCTGGAATAACGGCTGTATCTGCTAAAAATAGAGGACCACGTTTAGTTAATAAAATTATCATTCCTGCTATTTTATGAACAGATTCGGCTCTTCCTATAACTTCTAACATAGGTCGTAAACTTAATGAAAAACTTCTTGAGTATCCCGTAATCACAGCATCTGCTTCTCCTTGATCCACCATCATTGCTCCAAAATGATCAGGGGTACGCATGCGACTTTTTGCATCATATAGAGTTAATCCTTTTCTATTTCTTCTTTTCCAAAGAATTTTAGCATAAAAATCTATTTTTTTTTTATTTTCTTCTTTTTCAGGATCTATTATTTTCAATTCTACATCTAAATTATTTTCATCAATTAATCGTTTGATTCTATATTCATTTCCTAAAACAATAGCTTGAGAAACAATTCCTTCTTCATTAAGTATTTGAACAGATTTAATAATATCATATTCTATTCCATCACAAAAAACAATTTTTTTAGGATTTGTACGTGCTCTATTTTGAATCATACGAAGTAATTTACTTTCGTATCCCATTCTATCAAGTAGTTTTTCTTGATAGATTTTCCAATCTAAAATAGGACTTCTTGCTACTCCAGAATCCATAGCGGCTTTTGCAACAGCAGGAGCTACACGAGTTATCAATCGATTATCAAAAGGTTTAGGAATAATATATTCTTTCCCAAAAGAAAGATTTTTTTTATTATAAACAATATTTACCTGTTCTGGAACAGGCTCTTTTGCTAAAGAAGCAATGGCGTGAACAGCTGCTAATTTCATTTTATCATTGATGATCCTTGCATGAACATCTAGTGCTCCTCTAAAAATATAAGGAAATCCTAATACATTGTTTACTTGGTTAGGATAATCGCTTCTTCCAGTTGCTATAATGACGTCTGGGCGTATTTTTACTGCTAAATTATAATCAATTTCTGGATCAGGATTAGCCATAGCAAAAACAATAGGATCTTTTGCCATACTTTTTAACATTTTTGGAGTTAAAATACCACCTATAGATAATCCTATAAAAACATCAGCATTTTGAATTGCTTGTTCTAATTTTTGAATAGAAGAAGTATTTACTGCAAATTCTTTTTTTTCTTTGTTTAAATCTTTTCTTGAAGTATGTAATAACCCTTTACTATCAAACATAAGAATGTTTTTAGGATTTACTCCAAGTTGTTTGTAAGTTCTTGTGCAAGAAATTGCTGCAGCTCCTGCTCCATTCACCACCATTTTTATATGATGAATATTTTTTTCAACATAGTTAATAGCATTAATTAATGCTGCACCTGAAATAATAGCTGTTCCGTGTTGATCATCATGCATTACAGGAATATTTAGTTCTGATTTAAGTCTTCGTTCTATTTCAAAAGCTTCTGGAGCTTTTATATCTTCTAAATTAATTCCTCCAAAAGTTGGAGCTATAGCTTTTACTGCATCTATGAACTTATCTGGATCAGATTCATCTATCTCTATATCAAAAACATCGATTCCGGAAAATATTTTAAATAAAAGAGCTTTTCCTTCCATAACAGGCTTAGATGCTAACGCTCCAATGTCTCCAAGACCTAATACAGCTGTCCCATTAGTAATTACAGCGACAAGATTTCCTTTGGAAGTATATTTATAAACTTCGTTAGCTGAACGAGCTATTTCTTTACAAGGTTCTGCAACTCCAGGAGAATATGCCAAAGATAAATCTCTTTGACTACTGTATTTTTTAGTAGGAGTAATTTGTATTTTTCCAGGAGGGAATTGACTATGATAGTCTAAGGATTCTTCACGAAAACTACTTATATTTTTTCTCATTATATAATAAAATAATTTTGAAAACAGAAAATGAATTGAAAGTAAAATAAACCGTTATAATGTTTTTTTCATGACCAAAAAAAATTCTTTTCAAGAAAATATTTTTTTTCATTAGATTTCCATCTAATTATAAGTTTGTAATATCCTTTTTTCAATAGTTTTTTAGGAATAAAGAATGTTTTATTTGAATTTTTTATCTTTTCAAAAGAACGTGAAATATCTAAATCTTTAGACGAATATCGGAATAAAGTAAAAAAACCATGAACATTATTCTTATCGTCTATAAGAATTTGTGGAAATATGATCTTGATTCCAGAAGATAAAATGGATATTTTAATTTTTTTAGGAAGTTTTAATGCATTTTTCTTTTCATTTATAATTTCTTGATATTTTATTTCTTCTTCATAATATTTATCTGATACAAGTTGACTTCCTACATGAGGAAAAAAAAATGCAGTATAAATAATAAAAACTATAAAAACAAATAAAGATAGGACAATTCCTATTTCCCATGAAAATTTTATTTTCATTATTCAAATTTAAAAAACGTTTTAAAAAAAATATTATCAATAAACATGATAACTATCAATTAGTTCCAATCCATGATTTTTTTTCCTTGAGGTTCTTTATATTTTATAGGTTTTTTTGATTTTTTATTTATGAAATAAACATAACTAGATATTTTTTGAATATCATTTCCTTTAATTTCTCCTGACTTTCCAAAAGCTCGCATAGTGGGATTATTTTGACTTCCATTCCAAATTATAGAAAATATATTCTTATATAAATTTTTATCAACTATATTTATCCAGTAATCGTCTGTTAAATTAGGCCCTATGTTTCCACTTCCATCAGATTTATGACAAGTAGCACAATTTTCTTCAAAAAGAATTTTTCCACTATCTACAAACTTTTTGTCAAAAAAAGCGTTTTCTATAGTAATTTGAGGTTTTTTTTTCTCAAAAATTTCTATTTCTTCTAACTGCTTTTTATAAGCTATTTCATATTCCTTATAAGGATTAGAAAAATCTGTAAATAAATAAGAAAAAAAATAAATGAAAGAAAAAATAATTGTAAGAAAAAAGAGGTGAATCCACCACATTGGGAGTTTATTGTCTAATTCTATAATTCCATCAAATCCATGATCTATTTTTTTGACTCCTTGATTATTTATCTTTTTAGGATCATCAAATATAAATTGATAAAGCTTAAAAAAATAATTTCCTTCATTTTCCTCAAAAATTGCACGTTTTTCTTTTTCTGTTAAAAATTTTATTTTCCTGCGAAATATTAAATCATCAATAGTATCTAAAATAAATAATAAAATTGTTACCGTTACAAAAAAAGATATAGTTATTGGATGACCTATATAGTTATATCCTAAAAAAACATAGAACATAAACATTATAATAGATAAAGTAGAAGGAATCATAATAAAAGAAGGAATTTTGGATCTCATAAAAATATTCCTGTTTTTTTTCTATTATTCTAAAGGCAACTCACTTATTTTTTTATAATATTTTTTAGATTTTGAAAACACAAAAAACAAAATGAAAAAAAAAGTCATTAAAAATAAAATTAATATAATAGTTTGAAAAATTCCAATATTTTTTTCAGTTGAAAAATAATGTTTAAAAAAACTTATCATGAATTAAGATTTAATATCTATTCCTAAACGTTGCAAATAAGAAATAAGAGCTATAATCTCTCTTTTTTCCAAAGGAACAAATTTTTCTTTTTCTTTTCTTTTTTGTAAATCTATCTCTTTTTTTATTTCTGGATATTCATTATATATATCAGAAACAATTTTATTAGCTTGATAATCCATATCATAATGGAAATTCTTTATGTATTCTGAAGAATATGGAACTCCTAATTTTATCATAGATTTTATTTTTTTTTCTGTATTTGATCTATCTAATTTATTGTAAACTAACCAAGGATACCTTGGCATAATAGATCCTGGAGATGTAGAACGAGGATTATACATGTGTTTATAATGCCAAGAATTAGGATTTTTTCCTCCTTCTCTTGCTAAATCAGGTCCTGTTCGTTTAGATCCCCAAAGAAATGGATGATCATATACAAATTCTCCTGCTTTAGAATATTCTCCATAACGAACAACTTCATCTCTAAATGGACGAACTTGCGCACTATGACATGCATTACATCCTTCTCTTACGAAAAGATCTCTTCCTTCTAATTCAAGAGCTTTATAAGGTTTTACACTATTAATAGTAGGAACATTAGATTTTATTACTAAAGTAGGAACAATTTCTATAAATCCTCCAATAAAAACAGCTACAAAAGAAAGGAGAGTTAGTTGTATAGGTTTTCTTTCTAACCAACTATGAAACTTTTCATTTTTATTACTACTATCGTCATAAAGTGGAATTCTTTGAAAAGATTCTTTCTCAAGAAAAGAACCTTTTTTTATAGTTCTAAATATGTTATAAATCATCAGAATAAATCCTAAAAAATAAAGAATTCCACCTAAAAATCTAATTTTATAAAAAGGAATAATGGATAAAACTGTATCTAAAAAATTTTTGTATGCTAGAGTTCCATCAGGATTAAATTTTTTCCACATTTCAGATTGTAATACAGATCCAAAATACATAGGAAATATGTACAATATAATTCCAAGTATTCCTAAAAAAAAATGAATATTTGCTAATGAAGTAGAATACAATTTAGTATTCCATAATCTTTTTGTTATCCAATAAATTATTCCAAAAGCCATAAATCCGTTCCACCCTAAAGTTCCTAAATGAACATGAGCAATAACCCAATCTGTAAAATGACCAATAGAATTCAGTGTTTTAGTTGCAAGCATAGGTCCTTCAAAAGTTGCCATTCCATAACAAGTAATACCTACAGTAAAAAATTTTAGAATAGGATCTTTTTTTACTTTTTTCCAATCTCCTCTTAAGGTTAACAATCCATTTAACATTCCCCCCCAAGAAGGAGCAATCAACATAATGGAAAAGATGGTTCCCAACATTTGAGCCCAATTAGGAAGAGAGGTATACATTAAATGATGTGGCCCAGCCCATATATATATGAAAATTAACGACCAAAAATGAATAATAGAAAGTTTATAAGAAAAAATAGGTTGGTTAGATGCTTTTGGAACAAAATAATACATTAACCCAAGTATAGGAGTTGTTAAAATAAATGCAACAGCGTTATGTCCATACCACCACTGCATTAAAGCATCTTGTACTCCAGCATATATAGAATAACTTTTAAAAGATAGAAGAGAAATAGGTAATTCAAGATTATTAAATATATGCAACATAGCTACAGCTACCCATGTTCCTAAAAAAAACCAAATACTAACATATAGATGTTTAATTCTTCTTTTTAAGATACTTCCTATCATATTGATTCCATAGACAATCCAAATAAAAAGAATCAATATGTCTATAGGCCATTCATGTTCAGCATATTCTTTGCTAGTATTTATTCCCAATAAAAAAGTTATCCAAGTAGAAAGAATAAATATTTGCCATCCCCAAAAATGAATCCAACTAAGAACATCACTAAAAATTCTTGTTTTTAAAAGACGTTGCAAAGAATAATAAGATCCTGTAAAAATAACATTTCCAACAAAAGCAAAAACAGTAGTACTGGTATGTAACATTCTCCAACGTCCAAATCCCATCATTCCATGAGAATTTCTTAATTTATTTCCTAGTAAAAATTCAGGAAATTCAGGATAAAATAACATAAGAGCAATAATTAATCCAGCCAAAAAACCAACAGTAGCCCAAAAAATAGTTGCATATAGAAAAGCTTTAACAATATGATTGTTATAATAGCATGTTTCTGGTTCTATTTTCGTCATCATAATATATTATTATTCATTTGATTCATTTTTTTCTTTATTATTCTTATAATAAAGAATATCATCATCAATTAAAATCCTAACTCTAGGAGTTTCATAATCATCAAATTGACCAGAATAAAGACTTATTAAAAAAATAATAAGAAAAATACCCCCCAAAGAAATACTAGATAATATCATAAGAATTAATATATCCATATCCCTAAAAATTTTCTTCTATCTAAGATAGAAATCTACGTGAAATTATCCAAGTAGACAACATAGAAAATATGATAACTGATAAAGAACTTAAGGGCATTAAAACAGCAGCAATAAAAGGTTTTAAATGTCCAGTTACAGCAACTAAAATTCCTATTCCATTGTAAAATAAACTAATTATAAAATTAGTTATTACCAGTATAATCGATATTCTAGATACTTTTAGAAATAAAAAAATTTTATCTAAATTACTAGAATGAATAAAAGCATCACAGTTTGGAAAAAAACTACTAGTATTTTCTGATACAGCAATTCCTACTTCACTTTGATTTAATGCAAAAGAATCATTAATTCCATCTCCAAACATCATTACTTTTTCTCCTTTATTTTGTAATTTTTTTACATAATTTAGTTTTTCTTCTGGACTTTGATGAAAAAATATTTTACTTGATATGGGTAAAATAGACTCTAAATATTTTTTTTCTAATTCATTACTATCTCCGGAAAGAATAACAATTTTATATTTTTTTAAATTTTTAAATATTTTTTCTATTTCATCACGATAATGATTTCTAAAGAAAAAAGAACCTATAAATTTATCATCTATAGAAATAGAAACACTTGTTTTTGTATTGTTTTTGTAACAATTAGTAGTAGTAATTCCTAAATATTTTTCA
Source organism: Blattabacterium cuenoti (assembly GCF_014251255.1). Lineage (NCBI taxonomy): Bacteria > Pseudomonadati > Bacteroidota > Flavobacteriia > Flavobacteriales > Blattabacteriaceae > Blattabacterium > Blattabacterium cuenoti. The sequence goes on along the minus strand of NZ_CP059182.1, from coordinate 234,826 downwards.
GATCCAATCTTTACTGAAACGTTATTAATTCTTCCTTCTAATCCTTTTCCAATTACTTCTTTAAAATCCTTTATAGGATAATATTCTTTTATATTTACAGATAATTCTTTTAATATTCTTTTACTCAAAGGATGATTTGAATTTCTTAATAAAGAAGTAATCATTTTTTTTTCGTAATTTTTTAAAATATTTCCTACAAAAAAAATCTTTTCTTTATTTGGATCCGTAATAGTTCCTGTTTTATCAAACACTAAAGTACTTATAGTGGAAATTCGTTCCATTGTAAAAATATCTTTGACATAAAATCCTTTTTTAGAAAAATACCGTATAATATTTCCTAATATTAATGGATTTGAAAGAACTAATGCACAAGGACAAGTAATAATTAAAACAGAAAAAATTGTTTGAAATACTTTTTCTACATTAGTAGAAAATGACCAATATATTCCCGTTATTAACGAAATAATCAAAACAATAGGAGTAAAGTATTGACTTAATTTATTAGTTAAAGAATTAATATGAAATGAAAATGATTTTTTATCACGAAAATTTTTTTTCCATAATAGACTTAAATAACTTTGATCTACATTTTTAATGACCTTTAAAAAAATAGCTTCTCCTTTTTGTTTTGATCCAGCATAAATACGATCTCCTATTTTTTTGTCTACCAAATAAGATTCTCCCGTAATAAAACTATTGTCCAATATTGCTTTTCCTTTTATTAATAAAGAATCTGCAGGAATAATTTCTTCATTTTTAATGAGAATGATATCTCCCTTTTTTAAAAGAGAAAGTAAAATTTTTTCTTCTTTTTCATGAAATTCATTATTCTGTATTTTCGTAACAGAAATAGGATAAAAAGATTTATAATTTTTTTCAAAAGACAGTATTTTATGATGAGTATGAATTTGAAGCATCCTACTAATGAGTAAAAATAAAGAAAAACTAGAAAGGCTATCAAAGTATCCAGATCCTAAATCAGAAAAGACTTCATAACAACTCCATGAAAAAAGAACTAATATTCCAATAGAAATTGGAACATTTATATTAAAAATATATTTTTTTAATCCTAAAAATGCATCTCTTATATGATCTATAAAAGAAAAAAAAACTACAGGTAAAGAAAGAATAATCATTAAATAACGAAAAAAATAACGATGCTCTAAAAACCATAAATCTTCTTCATAAGCCCCTACATATTCTGGAATAGATAAAAGCATAATGTTTCCGAAACAAAAAAAAGAAATGGCTAATTTTCCTACTAATTTTCTATCAAATATTTTTTTATTTTTATTACTATTAAAATCCATATTTTTATCTACGGATTCAAAATTAATAGATGGTTTATAACCCATTTTATCAAGATATCTTGCTAATTCACTTAGTTTTAAGTTTACATTATTAAATGTAATTCCAACTTTTTTATTGGGAAAATCAACTGTAGATTCAAAGATATCTTTATGAAGATTAGACAAATTTTCCAAATGGAAAACACAAGAACTACAATGAATAGAAGGAATCAAAAAGCGAATAAAAGTAATATTTTTCTGTTTAAAATCAATTATCTTTTCTTCAATTTTTTCATCATCAAGAAAATCAAAGTTTTCAACTATTTTCATATCATTATTGAATAAATAATCAAGTTTATTCTTTTTTATTCTTTCTTTTTTATTTTTATTTATATTTTATTTAAATACATTGTACATTTATTTTTCTATATATTTTTTGTATTCTTCAAAAGACATTAGTTTTTCATATTCTTTTTTATGCAAAATTTTAATTTTCATAATCCATCCATCATCATAAGAATTTTTATTTATTAATTCTGGTTTTGATTTTATATTTTGATTAATTTCAAGTATTTTTCCTGAAACTGGCATGAACAAATCTGAAACGGTTTTCACTGCTTCTATTGTTCCAAAAACATTTCCTTCTTTTATTTCCGTTTTTACAATAGCATCATCTATGTCTAAGTAAATAATATCTCCTAATTCATTTTGGGCAAAATGAGTAATTCCGACAACATAAATTTCTTTGTTATATAGATCGACCCCCACCCATTCATGACTTTTGCTATATTTTAAATTATTGGGATTCATGAATAATAATTATTAATTTTTTGTTAGCTTTCTTTTTAAAAGAAAATAAATCTTTTGAAAAAAAGATTTAAGAATAGTTTTTTTTGTTTCTTTTTCTTTCATTTTTATTTTATTTAAATGTTTGTCTATTCTTTTTTCTATTTCTTGAGATGTTTCTTCATCAAAGATCCAAAGAGAATACTTTTCTATTTTAGAAATCAGTTGATCAGAATAATTTAACGAAGTTGCATATCCAGCTTTTTCCAACCCAATTGCCCAAGATTGATAATCTTTAATTTTTAAAAGAAATAGTTTAGAATAACGAGATTTTTTTAAAAATTTTGAATGATCATTAAAAGATTCTCTAACCGATTTGTATTTTCTAAAACATTCTTTTGGAAGATCATCATCATGATAATAAATATCTCCTTTCCATTCTTTTCCACACTTTATTCCAAAATGATTATTTGTGAGTTTTGCTAATGTGCTATTTCCACTTGAAGATTCCAAAATTCCTTGTCCTAATTTAATACTAGCTGGTATTTTAAATTTTTCCATTTCTTCAAGAGCAAACTTCACATGATCTTTAATATATTTAATTACATTTTTTTTATAATTTTTTTCTTCTTCTTTTTCTTTTGAAAATAAAAAGAAAAAGGTTACAAAAAAAGAAAAAATAAAACAAAAAAATTCTTTCATTTTTTCATAAAGTATAAAGTTTAAACTATAAGATAAAAAAATAAAATTACATATTTTGTAAAATTAAATCAAGTAAAAAAATTCCATAATAATCCTCAATAATCCTCTTTTAATTAAGAGAAAAATATTCTTTTTTTTCATTATTTGTTTCGTGTAAAATACAATTCTGAATATTTTCAAATTCAAAAATAATCTAACAAAAATCTTCCCCTTATTTAAGGAATAGAAATTCTATTTAGGCTTTTAAAATCTATTTCTTCACCTTGATTTGATTATTCATTTTATCTTGATTCAATTGATGTTATATTTTATCTTACAATAAGACCATTAGAAATGAAAAAAACATTCATTTCATCTTGTTATTGTTGAAATACTTTTTTAGTTTAGTAGATGTTGATATTTTTGATCAACTCAAGATGAAAGAATATTTTGAATAAAACTTATGTGAACTCCTTTATTTTTAAAAATAAATTTTTGTTGTTTATTATTTCCAAAATAGATTCTTTCATTTTTTTGAATTTAAATTGTACTTTTTATAATTAAAATCAATAATAAATATGAAAAATTTATTTATCTTTGTTATAGATTAGATAAAAAGAGAATGGTATTCTTTCAGTTAAGAAGTTAGTTGGAGAAAACTGTCCAACAACGTCCCCGTCTCCTAGAACTTGTCTTTAGGGCAAACTTTTCTCATAAAAAATACCATAAATCATGTTCGAATTTCATTTTAGAACTATTCAGAAAAAACTTTTAGCGGATAGTACTACACCAATAGAATTATATTTAAAATTAAGAGATCGTTTTCCAAATACATTGTTGTTAGAATTTTCTGATTATCAATTTACAAAAAATTACTCTTCTATTCTTTGCATAAATCCAGTTTCGGAACTTATTTTGGATAAAAATGTAGTAAAAATATCTTATCCCAATTGTGTTCACAAACATATTTTTATTAATGATAAATTGGATCTTCCAATTTTAATAGACAATTTTTTTAAAAAGTTTAAGAGTGAAAATTATTCAAAATTTTATTCTGGGTTATATGGATATATATCTTATGATAGTATACAATATTTTGAAAATATTCAATTCCACACTTCTATTAAAGAAACATATAATTTACCTCAAATAAGATTTTGTTTCTATGGAAACTTAATCATATTTCACCATTATTATAACAATATGTATCTAATTGAACATCAATTTTCTAACATAAAAAATACCTCCATAGATCAATTAATTAAATTAGTTAAAAGAAAAAATTTTTCATTTTTTTCTTTTAAATCTATAGGAAATCGTTCTTCAAATATAACTGACAAAGAATATCAAAAAATGGTCTTTAAAGGAATTAAAGCCTGTTTACGTGGAGATGTTTTTCAAATAGTATTATCTCGTCAATTTCAACAAAAATTTAAAGGAGATGAATTTAATGTATACCGTGCTTTACGATTTATTAATCCTTCTCCATACTTATTTTATTTTGATTATGGAAGTTATAAATTATTTGGAGCTTCCCCTGAATCACAACTAATTATTAATAATAAAATTGCTTCTATTAATCCTATAGCAGGAACTATACGAAGATCAGAGAATGATGATGAAGACAAAAAATTATCTGAAGATCTTATAAAAAATTCCAAAGAAAATGCAGAGCATGTTATGCTAGTAGATTTAGCAAGAAATGATTTGAGCAAAAATTCATCTAATGTTAAAATAGAATATTTTAAAGAAATACAAAGTTACTCTCATGTGTTACATATGGTCTCTAAAGTTTCCGGAAAATTAGAAGATAATATTTCTCTTATGAAAGTATTTGGAGATACATTTCCTGCAGGAACTCTTTCCGGAGCTCCTAAATATAAAGCTATGGAATTAATAGATCAAATAGAAAACCAACATAGAGGAGTATATGGAGGAGCTATTGGGTTTTTTGGATTAAATAATTGCTACATTAATACAGCTATTGTTATTCGTTCTTTTATAAGTAAAAAAAATACTCTTTTTTTTCAAGCTGGTGCTGGAATAGTTTCTGATTCTAAAGAAGAAAAAGAATTAGAAGAAGTGAATAATAAACTCATGGCTCTATTTAAAGCTATAGAATTAGCTGAAACTATTTAGTGAATAGATATTGATGATGAAAAATAAAAAAATATTGATACTGGATAATTATGATTCTTTTACATATAATCTTGTTCACGTCGTAAAAAAAATAACAAAAAATCCTGTAAAAGTATCTAGAAACAATGAAATAAAACTTTCTGATGTAGAAAAATATAGTAAAATTATTTTATCTCCAGGCCCTGGTATTCCTGATGAATCTCATATTTTAAAACCCTTAATAAAAACATTTGCTTCTACTAAAAGTATTTTAGGTGTTTGTTTAGGACAACAAGCTATAGGAGAAGTTTTTGGAGCAACACTTCTTAATACAAAGGAAGTTTCTCATGGAATTACTAGTTTCATAAAAATTATAGATCCTCTAGAAGTCCTTTTTCAAAAAATTCCTAGAAAAATAAAAGTTGGACGTTATCATTCTTGGATTATTTCTTCTCATAATTTTCCTAGTGACTTGTTAAAAATTACTGCTGTTGGAGATAAAGGAGAAATAATGGCTTTACGTCATAAATTTTATGATGTTTGTGGGGTTCAATTTCATCCAGAATCTATTTTAACTCCATTCGGAGAAAAAATTATAGAAAATTGGCTGAATATAAAAAAATGATTATGAAAAATATATTAAACCATCTTTTTTTGGAAAATACTCTTACAAAAGAAGAAGCTAGAAATGTTTTTCTCAATTTTTCTAAAGGAAAAATCAATAAAAATCAAGCAGTAGCTTTAACTACTGTATATAATATGAGAAGTCCTACTTTAGAGGAAATAAGAGGTTTTTGTCAAGCTTTAATGGAATCATGTATACAAATTAATTTAACAGAATTTAATGCCATTGATATTGTTGGAACAGGAGGAGATGAAAAAAATACTTTCAATATTTCTACTTTAGCGTGTTTTATAGTTGCAGGCGCAGGTGAGAAAGTTATTAAACATGGAAGTTTTGGTTCTTCTTCTATTACTGGATCTTCAAATATTTTAAAACAATTAGGATATAACTTTACTAATAAAGAAGAAAATTTGAAAAAACAATTAGAAAAAGTAGGAATTTGCTATTTACATGCTCCTATATTTCATCCTATATTAAATTTTCTTTCTTCAGTTAGAAAAGAGTTGGGAATAAAAACTATTTTCAATATGCTTGGTCCATTATTAAATCCAGGAAATCCAAAAAATCAATTATTAGGAGTAAATAATTTAGAATTAGCAAGAATATATCATTATATGTATCAAAATACAAAAAAAAATTATGCTATAATTCATAGTTTAGATGGATATGATGAAATTTCTTTAACGAGTGATATTAAATGTTATACTCCAAATGGAGAACGATTTTATTCTTTAAAAGAGTTAGGAAAAACTAAATTTAATCCTGATGAATTAAAAGGAGGAAAAAATACAGAAGAAAATGCTCGTATATTCATTAGCATTTTATCTGGAAGTGGAACATTAGCTCAAAAAGAAGTTGTTTTGATCAATGCAACATTTGCATTAAGTTTGTTAAATCAAGAGAGTCTTGAAAGTAATTATGAAAAAGCAAAAAATTCTTTAGAAAGTGGAAAAGCAAAGAATATTCTTAAAAAATTATTAACCTTATGAATATTCTTGATAAAATTTTATTCCTAAAACAAAAAGAAATTTTTATAAATAAAGAGTTCTATCCAATAAAGAAATTGGAAAAATTTCTTTTTTTTGAAAGAAAATGCATTTCTTTAATCAAAAAAATTAAAAAAACAAAAACTGGAATTATTGCAGAATTTAAGTGTAAATCACCTTCTAAAGGAATTATTAATAAAAATGTTTTAGTAGAAAAAGTCGTTAAAGATTATGAAAGTGCTGGAGCAAGTGGGATATCTATTCTTACAGAACGTTATTTTTTTTATGGAAAAAATGAAGATTTCATCAAATCACGTTCCATTGTCTCTACTCCATTACTTAGAAAAGATTTTATACTTGATGAGTATCAAATTATAGAATCTAAATCTATGGGAGCTGATGTTATTTTATTAATTGCAGAAATTCTTTCTAAAAAACAAATAAAAAATTTTGCTTCACTAGCAGAAAGCATTGATTTAGAAGTAATAATAGAAATTCACAAAGAAAATGAAATTGATAAAATAACAGGAAACAAAAATATTATAGTAGGAATTAATAACCGTAATTTACGAACTTTTATTGTAAATCCTGAACATTGTTTAAAATTATCATCAAAAATTTCTAATCATCATATTAAAATAGCGGAAAGTGGAATATCTGATAATATTCAAAAAATTGTTTTTTTACAAAAACAAGGATTTAAAGGATTTTTAATTGGAGAACATTTTATGAAAACAAATGATCCTGGAAAAAGCTGTAAAAATATGATAGAAGCATTAAAAGTTATACAAGAACAATAAATGGAATTCAAATTATTAAAAATAAAAATATGTGGAGTTAAATTAAATATTGAAAAAATTTCCAATTTATTTCCTGATTTTATAGGTTTTATATTTTATCCTTATTCTCCTAGATTTGTAGGAAAAAATTTTTTTCCTCCAAAATTAAAAAAAGGAATATTAAAAACTGGAGTTTTTGTAAATGAATCAAAAGAAAATATCCTAAAAATAGGGAAAAAATTAGATTTTGTTCAATTACATGGAACAGAAAGTCCTTCTTATTGTGAAGATCTTACTCAAAAAAATGGATTAAAATTAATAAAATCTTTTAGAATTGATGATTCTTTTTCTTTTAAAAAAATTAAAAATTATATTTATTCTTGTTCTTATTTTTTATTTGATAGTCAAACTCCATTCTATGGAGGGAGTGGGAAAAAATTTACTTGGAATAAATTATATGAATATCATTTTGATACTCCATTTTTTTTAAGTGGAGGAATTGGAATAGAAGATATTGAAAATATTAAAAACTTTTCACATCCTAAAATGTTTGGAATTGATATTAATAGTAGATTTGAAATTTCACCGGGAAATAAAGATAAAACTTCCATTAATAATTTTATAAAAGAAATAAGAAAACGATGAAATACTTAGTTGATGAAAATGGTTATTATGATGAATTTGGAGGAGCTTTTATTCCTGAAATGTTACATAATAACATAAAAGAACTGCAAGATAAATATAAAAAAATAATAAAAAGTCAAAAATTTCAAAAATTTTATAAAAAAGTACTTCATAATTATGTGGGTAGACCTAGTCCTTTATTTTTTTGTAAAAAATTTTCTGATAAATATGGAGCTAAAATTTATCTGAAAAGAGAAGATTTAAATCATACAGGATCGCATAAAATCAATAACACTGTAGGACAAACATTATTAGCCAAAGAATTAGGAAAAAGAAAAATCATTGCTGAAACGGGAGCAGGTCAACATGGAGTTGCTACTGCAACTACTTGTGCTTTAATGAATTTAGAATGTATTATTTTTATGGGAGAAATAGATATGCAACGTCAATTATCTAATGTTATTAGAATGAAAATACTTGGAGCAGAAGTAATTCCGGTATGTAGTGGAGAAAAAACTCTTAAAGATGCGGTAAATGAGGCTATTCGTTATTGGATTAATAATCCAGAAAGTTATTATTTGATAGGATCAACTGTAGGTCCACATCCATATCCTCAAATGGTAGCAGATTTTCAATCTATTATTAGTGAAGAAATAAAAACACAATTAGAAGAAAAAGAAGGAAATTCTTTTCCAAATTATGTTATTGCTTGTATAGGAGGTGGAAGTAATGCTGCAGGAGTTTTTTATCATTTTTTAGAAAATGAATCTGTGAATCTCATAGCAGTTGAAGCTGCAGGATTAGGGATAAATACAAAAAAAACAGCCGCTTCAATACATTGTGGAACTAAAGGAGTATTACACGGAAGTATGACGATTGTTTTACAGGATCAATATGGTCAAGTAACTCCTGCATATTCCATATCTGCCGGATTAGATTATCCAGGAATCGGACCAATGCATGCGAATCTTTTTGTAAAAAAACGTGTAAATTTTTTACATTCTACAGATAAAGAAGCTTTAAAAGCAGGATATGAATTAATTCAACTAGAAGGAATTATTCCTGCTTTGGAAAGTTCTCATGCATTAGCTGTATTAAGGAAAATACAATTTAAAACGGATGATATTGTCGTTATCAATTTATCAGGAAGAGGAGATAAAGATATAGATGTTTATAATCGCTTTTTTTTTAATTTAAATAAAAATAATGAATAAAATTCATAAATTATTTCAAATAAAAGATAAAAATATATTATGTATATATTTTACTGCAGGTTATCCTTATTTAAATAGTACAGAAATCATAATAAAAACATTGCAAACACTTCCTGTAGATCTAATTGAAATAGGAATTCCTTATTCTGATCCCTTGGCAGATGGAGTAGTGATACAAAATAGTCATAAAATTGCATTAAAAAACGGAATGAATGTTTCTTTATTATTTTCACAAATAAAAAAAATTAGAAATGAAACAAAAATTCCTATTCTTCTTATGGGATATTATAATCAATTTTATAAATTCGGAGAAGAACATTTTTTAAAAAAATGCAATGAATTAGGAATATCCGGGGTGATTTTTCCTGATTTACCTGTTGATTTTTTTATCAAAAAATATCAAAATTTATTTAAAAAATATCTATTGTCCATGATTTTTTTAATTACTCCAAAAACTAACTCACAAAGAATATCTTTCTTAAGTAGTATTACAGATGGTTTTTTATATTTAGTTTCTTCTAACTCCATAACAGGAAAAAATATTTCTTTTAAGAAAGAACAAACATCTTTTTTTGAAAGAGTTAACAAATTATCAACAAAAATTCCAAAACTGATTGGTTTTGGAATTCAAAATAAAAAAACATTTGAATTATCATGTCAATATGCAAATGGAGGAATTATTGGGAGTTCTTTTATTCAATCATTAAATGAAAAAAAACTGGAATATAGTATTAAAAAATATATAAAAAAAATAATTAATTAAAAATTTTTTCTATTTTCTATCTCCAAAAATCAATGTTCCTAAACGAATCAAAGTAGTTCCATATTCTATAGCTATAGGGTAATCTCTACTCATTCCCATAGAAAGAATACAAAAATGTTTGTGATTCTTATTTAAATCATTATATATATTTTTTAAATAATCAAATTCATAACGTATTTCTTGAATTTTTTTTTGGAAAGACGCCATTCCCATAAGTCCAATAATTTTTACATTTTTCATGTCTTTCTGATATCTTTTATCTTCTAATATGTGATTGGCTTTTTGATATGTTATGCCTGATTTGTTTTTTTCATTACAAATTTTTATTTGTAGTAGACAATTTATAACACGATTCTGTTTTGATGCTTCTTTATTTATGATTTGAATATGTTTAAATTTTTGAACACTATGGATTAAATGAATAAAAGGAATTATGTATTTTAATTTATTACTTTGAATTCTTCCGATCATATGCCAACGAATGTCTTTTGGCAACTTTTTATATTTTTTGATCATTTCTTGTACATAATTTTCTCCAAAGTCTCTATGTCCTATTTCGTATAATTTTTTTATACGAGAAACTTCTTGATTTTTAGAGACTACTAAAATTTTGATATTTTTTGGAATGAATCTCTTTACAAAAAAAAAACGATTTTGAATCGGATGATTATTCATTATGATGCATTATGAAAATTTTTTTTCAAATTCTTTCATGAGATGTATTAAAAATCGAACACTATCTAATGACAAAGCATTATAAACACTTGCACGATATCCTCCTAAATATCTATGTCCATCTAATCCAACAATGTTTTCTTTTTTCCACATTTTATTGAATTCTTTTTCTAGATTTTTTCTTTTTAAAAAAAAAGTAACATTCATATTAGAACGATCTTCTTTATGAATTTTGTTTTCAAAGAGATTATTTTTGTCTATTTCATTATACAACAATTGAGCTTTATGTTTGTTTTCTTTTTCTATAATGGAAAGACCACCTTTTTTTTCTATCCATTCTAATGTTAACATAGAAGTATAAATAGAAAATACATTTGGAGTGTTTAAAATACGATTATTTTTAATATGAATTATGTAATCTAAATAAGAGGGAATATTTCTTTTAATTTTTCCTAAAATTTCTTTTTTTACTATAACAAGAGTCATTCCTGCAGAACTTACATTTTTTTGTGCAGAAGCATAGATCAAACTGAATTGACAAAAATTTAATTTTCTACTAAATATATCAGAAGACATATCACAAACTATTGGAATAGAAGAAGTATTAGGAAATGTTTTCATTTGTGTTCCAACAATCGTGTTATTGGAAGTACAATGAAAATAATCTACTTCATTTGGAATTTCATAATTTTTAGATATATATGTATAGTTTTTTTCTTTTCCTGAAAAAAGAATTCTTACTTTACCAAATTTTTCTGCCTCTTTAATAGCATTATTTGCCCATATTCCTGTATCTAAATAAGCGGCTTCTTTATTCATTAAATTATATGGAATCATTGTAAATTGCAAAGTCGCTCCTCCTTGAAGAAATAAAATGGAATAATCATCATTTAAATTCATAATACGTTTAACTAATTCTGTTGTTTTCTCTATTATTTCCATAAAATCTTTACTTCTGTGTGAAATTTCAAGTATGGATAATCCACTTTTATTAAAAGAAATAACAGATTGAGCTGATTTTCTAATTACTTGTTTTGGTAAAATAGAGGGGCCTGCATTGAAATTATGTATTATCATAAATAGAACTTACTAATTCTTTCTATCAAAATTAAAAAAAATACTAATTCAAATTGTATTATATAATAATATATTTACTTCAATAAGTAAAATTGTATTTTAATATTAATGATATTATAATCATATTTTAATTCCTAATATTTTTTTTGTTTTTACTGTAACTTTAAATCTATTATCTAAACGATTTCCTAAAACTAAAATAATATCTTTATTTCCGTTTACTAATAACCATGTTTGTTCTTTTTCTAAAAGAGAAAATTTTTTTTCTTTATAATATTTACTTAATTTTTTCTTTCCTTTCATATTTATAGGATAAAAATAATCTCCTTTTTTCCATGTTCTTAATTTTAATGGAAATTGAATTTTATCAAAATCTATAAATACTATTTTTTTATTCTTTTCTATTTTTTTGTGAAAAGAAAATTTTACATTTATAGGCAATGACATTTTTTTATGATCATTATTACTACTTATATTGGGAATTAAAAAAACTTTATTTTTATTTTCAAATAAAAATGAATTTGATATTAATATCCAAAAATTTCTATTTTTAATAATACGATATTTTTTAGATATCAATTGTTTACCTGATTGTGCATAAAGAAGATCTTTTAAATTTTTTATGTTTTTAGAAAATCCATAAGAAAAAAATAATTTAAATAAATAAAAAGATAAAGGTTTTAAATTCATCATTTTATGACATGAGATTTTCCATAAAAATGGATTATTTTTTTTTTCTATTGTTATTTCTTGATTAATTTTTTCAATCTGTTTTTCTATTAAAAAATTTTCTTGATGAAGGTAATCTATACTTTTTTTTATACCTTTTATAGAAAAAACGGACATTATAGAACGTATTTTATTTCTTAAATATTTTTTAGTATCTAAATTACTTTTATCTAATCTCCAATTTATATTTCTTTTTTTCGCATAAAAAAAAATTTCTTTTTTTGTAAAATTAGAAAGAGGGCGAATGAATTTTCCATTTTGTTTAGGGATTCCTAATAATCCTTTTGTTCCTGTTCCTCTCATTAAATTTATAAAGAAAGTTTCTATGGAATCATTTAAATGATGTCCTAATGCTATTAACTCATACGAATTGTTTAACAATAATTCATTAAACCAATTGTATCTAAGTGTTCTAGATGCCATTTGTATAGATAATTTATGTTTTTTAGAAAAATCAAAAGTATTAAATCGTTTAATATGATATGTTATATGATTTTTTAAACAAAAGTTTTTTACGAAGCATTCGTCTTTATTAGATTCTCTGTTTCTTAATGTAAAATTACAATGCGCAACTCCTAATGCTGTAATACTAGGAATATGAAGTAATAAATTTAAAAGAACCATACTATCTAATCCTCCACTGACAGCAACACATATTTTTTTTTTTTCTATTGGAAAATTTTTTATAATTTTTTCTAAAAAAAAATGATCATATTTGTTAAATAATAATTTATTCATAATATCATGAAATGATGAATTGTGTAATTTCTTGAACAATGTCTTTTTTGGATTTTCCAGTAGTATCTATTTTTAGGAAACATTTTTCATAAAAAAAAATTCTTTTTGAAAAATGTTTCCTAATAAATTGAAATAATTCTTTCTTGGAAAAATGCGCGATTAATGGTCTCGTTTTTTTTTCTAAATATAATCTTTTACACAAAGTGTAAAAATTAGTTTTTAGATAAAAAGTTTTTGAAAATTTATTTAATAAGTCAATGTTATTATAATAACAAGGAGTTCCACCTCCAACAGATAAAATATATTTTTTGTTTTTTTTTAAAACTTTTTTAAGCATTAAATGCTCTCTTTTTCTAAAAGAGTTTTCTCCTTCTTTTTTAAAAATATTGTAAATAGAATCATGCTGATCTGTAACAAGAAGATCATCTAAATCATAAAAGTCAAATTTCAATTGTTTAGATAACATTTTTCCTATAGAAGTTTTTCCACTTCCCATATATCCAATTAAAGTCACTTTCATAAAACATACAATACAAAAAAAATAATATATAAAATTAGTAGTATATTTGTTCATTATAACAATAAAAAAACAGTTTTTTTTACTCAAAAAAAATAGGAGATAGACCTGGTAGCTCAGCTGGTAGAGCATTACACTTTTAATGTAAGGGTCCTGGGTTCGAATCCCAGTCAGGTCATTATTTCATTTTTTTATATAATTCTAATACAATAGGACAATGATCTGAATATCGTATTTCAGGGAGTAAATAAGCATTTTTCATTTCTTTTTTCAAAGATGTACTGACCATGGAATAATCAATTCTCCAACCTTTATTGTTTTTTCTAGCATTATAACTATAACTCCACCAACTATAATGGTGGGCTTCTTTAATATAGTTTCTAAAACTATCTATGAATCCTAAATTTAAGAAATGCGTCATCCATTTTCTTTCTTCTGGTAAAAAACCAGAAATTTCCTTATTTCTTATAGGATCATGAATATCTATTTCTTTATGAGAGATATTGTAATCTCCACAAATAATAAGATTTGGAAATTCTTTTTTCATTTTTTTTATGTAATGAAAAAACTGATTAAGAAAATAAAATTTAAAATTCAATCTATTTTCCATGTTTTTTCCAGAGGGAATATAAAGACTTATGACAGATATATTGTTTTTTAAGTCTATACGTATAATTCGTCCTTCTTTATCAAGAGAATTTAATCCTATTCCATATTCTACATGGATTGGTTTTTTTTTACATAAAATTCCTACTCCACTATATCCCTTTCTTTCTGAAGGGAACCAATAATGATAATACCCCAAATAATCAAAGAGACTTGTGTTAATTTGTTCTGGAAAAGCTTTTATTTCTTGAAAACACAAGATATCTGGAGAACATTTTTCAATCCAATGGAGTAATCCTTTATTAATCCCAGATCTGATTCCATTGATATTATAACTAACAATTTTCATAAAAAATTTTTTGGTTAAAAATAATCATGAATAAAAAAAATAGAGTTTCAAAAAGGTTCAATAATAATATTCAAAATAGTTTTTTATATTTGCTGTAATACATCATGCAATAAATAAATGCATCATAATATTTTTTCTTAATCTATAAAGATTACTTTACTAATCAAATAAAAAGCTTACAAAAGATAAAAAATAGTAAGCTTTTGTTATTTTTTTCCTATCTATCATGGATAAACTTAAAATAGCTATTCAAAAATCAGGACGTCTTTATGAAGACTCCATTAAGTTGCTTAAAGATTGCAGCATTGAGGTTAATATTGGTATAGATAAATTGAAAACTACAGCCCTTAATTTTCCATTGGAAATCCTTTTTTTGCGAGATGATGATATTCCTCAATATTTAGAAGATGGAGTTGCTGATATAGGAATAGTGGGAAAAAATGTTCTTTTAGAAAAAAGAAAAAAAATACAAATAAAAGAAACTTTGGGTTTTGGAAAATGTCGTCTTTCTATAGCTGTTCCTAAATCCATTAGATATAATGATTTAAATGATTTAAATGGAAAACGTATTGCAACAAGTTATCCTTTTTTAGTTAGAGAATTTTTCGAAAAAAAATATATACAAGCAGAAATTCACGAAATTTCTGGAGCCGTTGAAATCGCACCTGGAATTGGATTAGCTGATTGCATTTGTGATTTAGTGAGTAGTGGATCTACATTATTTATGAATGGATTAAAAGAAGTAGAAACGATTCTTCAATCTGAAGCCGTTTTGGCTTCTCATCTTCATTTAGAAGATCCGCAAAAAATCATAATGGATAAGTTATTATTTAGAATACGAGCCGTAAAAAAAGCTAAAAATAATAAATATATTCTTTTAAACGTTCCTAATGAGCGATTAGAAAAAATAATTTCTTATCTTCCCGGAATTAAAAGTCCAGTAATTCTTCCTTTAGCGAATTCAGAATGCAGTTCTGTCCATTCTGTAGTAAATGAAAACGATTTTTGGGGGATAATAGAAAATTTAAAAGCACTTGGAGCACAAGATATATTAGTTCTTCCAATAGAAAAAATTATACTGTGAAATTACAAAAAAAAATAAGATGAATATGGATAATAATATTCAAGTATATTCTTACCCTTCAAAAAAAAAATGGAGAAATATCATAAAAAGACCTGCAAGAAACGTAGATCAATTGACGGAGATTGTCCTATCTATTATAAATAATGTAAAATTATATGGAGATGTTGCTTTAAAAACTTATACGAAAAAATATGATCATTTTAATTTAAAATGTATTCAAGTAACAGAAGAAGATATTGATAAATCCAATTTAAAAATTTCAAATTGTTTAAAAAAATCGATTCATATAGCATATGAAAATATTTTACGTTTTCACAAAGAACAAATACATGAGGAATCAAAAATAGAAGTCTCTCCAGGAGTCATCTGTTGGAGAAAATCTATTCCAATAGAAAAAATAGGGTTGTATATTCCTGGAGGATCTGCTCCTTTATTATCCACGATTTTGATGTTAGGAATTCCTAGCAAATTAGCAGGATGCGAAGATATTGTTTTATGTACTCCTCCTAATAAAAATGGGAAAATTAATCCTTCTATTTTATATACTGCTAAGTATGTAGGAATTAAAAAAATATATAAAATTGGAGGTGCTCAAGCTATTGCAGCTATGGCTTATGGAACTGAAAGTGTTCCTTCCGTTTATAAAATATTTGGACCAGGAAACTCCTATGTTACAATAGCTAAACAAATTGTTTCTCAAAAAGAAATTGTATCTATAGATATGCCTGCAGGACCTTCAGAAATTGTGATATTAACAGATGAAACTGCTAATACAGAATATGTTGCTTCTGATTTACTTTCTCAATCAGAACATGATCCAGAAAGTTATATTATTTTAATTACTATATCTAATGATTATTGGATTAAAGAAGTAAAAGAAGAATTAAAAAAACAATTTTTTCATCTGTATGATAGACAACATATCATTAAGAAATCTTTAGAAAATAGTAAAATAATTATTCTTTCTTCCATGGAAGAATGTATTGATTTAATTAATCAAATTGCTCCAGAACATCTTATTGTTAATTGCAATAACGCTTCTTATTGGGGAAATAAGATAAAAAATGCTGGATCTGTTTTTTTAGGAAATTATTCCCCAGTTAGTGTTGGAGATTATGCTTCTGGAACAAATCATGTTCTTCCTACATATGGATATGCAAAATCTTATAGTGGAATCTCTGTAGAGAGTTTCCTTAAAAAAGTTACTTTTCAAAAAATTTCCAAAAAAGGATTACGAAATTTATCAAATTGTATAGATATTTTGTCTTCTGAAGAAGGATTAATAGCACATAAAAAATCTATTAATATTCGATTAAAAAATGAATAATTATGAATCAATCCAAAACAATCTTCTTTTCAAATTTTGATTTAAATTCATTAATAAGAGATAATATTCTTAATATGGATCCTTATCTCTCAGCTAGAGAGGAATTTCAAGAAAAAGATTTTATTTTTTTAGATGCTAATGAAAATTCTTTTGGATCTCCTTTATCTTTTTCTAATTCTTATAATAGATATCCAGATCCATTACAAATGGAATTAAAAGAAAAAATCTCAAAAATAAAGAATATCCCTTCATCTAAAATATTTTTAGGAAATGGAAGTAATGAAATTATTGATTTAATTTATCGTATTTTTTCGCGTCCAAAAATTGATCATTCTATTATTTTTCCTCCTACTTATGGAATGTATGAAATTAGCGGAAAAATTCATGAAGTGGATGTTATAAAAATTCATCTTACAAAAGAAAAATATCAATTAAATTTAAAAAAAATAGAAAATGTGATCAACCAGTATAGTAAGATAATTTTTATTTGTTCTCCAAATAATCCTACTGGAAATGATATAAAAAGAGAAGATATTCAAAAAGTTATAAAAAAATTTTCAGGAATAGTTGTTTTGGATGAAGCTTATATTGATTTTTCAGATCAAGAATCTTTCTCTCTAGAAATAGAGAAATATCCTAATTTAATTCTTATACAAACACTTTCTAAATCTTGGGGATTAGCTGGATTGAGAATAGGAATGGCTATTGCTTCTGAAGAAATTATTCAATGGATGAACAAAGTAAAATATCCATATAATGTGAATCAAATTTCGCAAGAAATAGCTATCCAAGCATTGGACAATAAAGATTTATTTTTTTTTCATTTAAAAAATATTCTTTTAGAAAGAAAATATATGAAAAAATCTTTAAAGGAGATTCCCATAATAGAGAAAGTCTATCCTAGTTCTTCTAATTTTCTATTAGTAAAAATAACAAATTCTTCAAGGAATCTTTATAAATATTTGATTGAAAATAATATAATCGTTAGAGATCGTTCAAAAATTATTTTATGCAATGAATGTTTAAGAATCACAGTAGGAACTCATGATGAAAACAAATATTTAATAAACCAAATTAAAAAATATTCTAAAAAATATTTTGGGGATCATCCAAAAAAAATCAATAATTAATTGATAAAAAATGAAAAAAATATTATTTATAGATAGAGATGGAACCATTATTAGAGAAGTTCCTCCTACTTATCAAATTGATGCCTTTAGTAAGATAAATTTTTATCCAAAGGTTCTATTTTTTTTATCAAAAATTGTTCAGGAATTGAACTATGATTTAGTTATGGTATCTAATCAAGATGGATTAGGAACTGAAAAATTTCCAGAAAAGTATTTTTGGCCCATACATAATCACATATTAAAAATTTTGAAAACGGAAGGAATTCATTTTTTTTCTGTTCATATAGATAAAAGTTTTCCAGAAGAAAAATCTCCTAATAGAAAACCTGGAACAGGAATGTTAACTTTTTTTTTAAAAAATTCTAATTACAATTTATCAGAATCTTTTGTTATTGGAGATAGGATTACAGATGTTTTACTTGCTAAAAATTTAGGATGTAAATCCATATGGATAAATAATCATCATAATGATAATCAATTTTTTAAAGAAGAAGAATTTTATTTTTCTAATACTAATACAAAAGAAAATAAGGAGATTCTAATAAAAAATGTAGTTGTGTTACAAACTGATAACTGGAAAGATATTTATGAATATTTAAAACTTAAAGATCTTTCCAAGAAATTCATACATCAAAGAACTACATTAGAAACAAATGTAAAAGTAACTATTCGACTTTATGGAAAAGGAAAATCTCATATACAAACAGGAATTGGATTTTTTGATCATCTTTTACAACAAATTTCGTTTCATAGTTTTATCGATTTAAATATTCATACAAGAGGGGATCTTCATGTAGATGAGCATCATTCAATAGAAGATACTGGAATTACCTTAGGAGAAGCATTTTATAAAGCTATTGGAGATAAACGGGGGATAGAACGTTATGGTTTTTTTTCACTTCCTATGGATGATTGTTTAGCTACAGTTTCATTGGATCTTGGAGGAAGAAGTCTATTATATTGGAAAGTTCAATTTTATAGAGAAAAAATAGGAGGAATTCCTACAGAAATGTTTTTTCATTTTTTTCAATCTTTTTCTTCATCTGCAAAATGTAATATACATATACATGCTATAGGAAATAATGAACATCATAAAATAGAATCTATTTTTAAAGCTTTTGCCAGATCTATAAAGATGGCTATACAAAAGAATCCTAATAGGGAATTCCATTTACCCAGTTCTAAAGGTCTTTTGTAAGAATTTTTTAATGAGAAAATTATGAAAACAATTATTATAAAATATCCTGTTGGGAATGTGCAATCTGTTCTTTTTTCTTTGGAAAGAATAGGAGTAGAAGCAATTGTAACAGATTCACAAGAATCTATTCGAACAGCTGAAAAAGTTATTCTTCCTGGTGTAGGAGAAGCTCATTTTGCTATGAAATATTTGAAAAAAAATAAATTAGATGTTCTTCTTTCTGAACTAAAACAACCTGTATTAGGAATTTGTTTAGGAATGCAATTGCTTTGTAAACATTCGGAAGAGAGAAGTACTCCATGTATAGGAGTTTTCGATTTTTCTGTAAAAAAGTTTCAATCAGAAAATAAGAATGAGAAAATTCCTCAAATAGGATGGAATACAATTCACAATTTAAAAGGTCCTTTATTTGAAAATATTCCAGATGGAAGTTATCAATATTTTGTACATAGTTATTATGTTCCTTTAGGAAAATACACTGTGGCTGAAACAAAGTACATAGTTTCTTATAGTGCTGCTTTACAAAAAAAAAACTTTTATGCAGTTCAATTTCATCCTGAAAAATCTTCTTATGTAGGACATAAAATATTAGAAAATTTTATTCGATTATAATCATATAATAAAAAAAATGAATATTATTGCGGCTATAGATATTATAGATGGAAAATGTGTTCGTTTAATACAAGGAGATTTTCATCAAAAAAAAATTTATAATAATGATCCATTAGATGTTGCATTTTTATTAGAAGATCATGGAATATCTAGATTACATCTAGTAGATTTAGATGGAGCAAGAAAAGGAAAAGTGGTTCATTGGAAAATATTAGAAAAAATTGCGATGTATACACATCTTATTATTGATTTTGGGGGGGGGATTCATACAGATGAGGATGTTCGTCTTGTTTTTGAAAATGGAGGATATATGGCAACTATTGGAAGTATTGCTGTACGAAACCCTTTGCTTCTAAAAAAATGGGTTCATATTTATGGAAAAAATAAAATTTTACTTGGAGTAGATATTAAAGACAATAGAATAGCAATTAATGGATGGACAAAATTTTCGAATATTTCTTTTTGGGATTTTTTAAAAGAAAAAGAGACTCATGGAGTAAAAAAAATTTTTTGTACAGACATCTCTAAAGACGGAGTTCTTTCTGGCCCTTCTTTTTCTTTATATAAAAAAATTAGAAAAAAATTTCCAAATCTTGAACTTATTGCAAGTGGTGGAATTAGAAATATAGAGGATATCAATCAATTATATGATTTGGGATGCTATGGAGCAATTATTGGAAAAGCTATATATGAAAAGAAAATATTCTTATCAGAACTTATGAATTGGAAAAAAAATAATCAAAAAAGATGTTATTAACTAAACGTATTATTCCTTGTTTAGACATAAAAAATGGAAGAACTGTAAAAGGGGTAAATTTTAAACATTTAAAGGATGCTGGAAATCCAATTGAATTAGGAAGTTGGTATACGAAAGAAGGAGCAGATGAATTAATATTTTTAGATATTACAGCTACAAATGAAAAACGTAAAACTTTATTAAGTTTAGTAAGAGAAGTAGCTCGTCATATTAATATTCCTTTTACTGTGGGGGGAGGAATTAGAGAAGAAAAAGATGTTGAATTATTATTAAATGCAGGTGCGGATAAAATATCTATTAATACTGCAGCTTTTGAAAATCCAAAGCTTTTAGAAATTCTTTCTAGTCGATTTGGAAGTCAATGCATTGTTTTGGCAATTGACACAAAATACGAAAAGAATGAATGGAGGGTTTATTTAAATGGAGGAAGGGTTTCTACTAAAAGAAAAACTTTAGATTGGGCAAAGGAAGCTTATGATAGAGGAGTAGGAGAAATACTATTAACTTCAATGAATCATGATGGAACAAAAAGTGGATTTGCTTTAGACATAACTAAAGAAATATCTGAAAAACTTTCCATACCTGTTATTGCTTCAGGAGGAGCTGGAAAATTAGAAGATTTTTATAAAGTTTTTAAAAATGGAAAAGCAGATGCAGCTTTAGCTGCTAGTATTTTTCATTATAAAGAAATAAAAATACCTGAACTAAAATATTATCTAATCAATCAGAACATCCCCATTCGATTTGTAGATGATAGGGGGAGAATGATTGATAATCAAAATCAAATATTTTCATAATTTTTATAAAAAATGAAATTTATTCAAGAAGAAGAAATAAATTTTAAAGATGGATTAATTCCTGTTATTGTTCAAGATTCAAAAACTGATAAAGTTTTAATGTTAGGTTATATGAATAAAGAAGCATATAGAAAAAGCATTGAAGAAAAAAAAGTAACTTTTTATAGTAGATCCAAAAAAAGATTATGGACAAAGGGAGAAATTAGTCAAAATTATCTTTTGATTCAAGATATATTAATTGATTGTGACAAAGATACATTATTGATTAAAGCAAATCCAACAGGTCCTATTTGTCATAAAGGAACGGATACTTGCTGGAAAGAATTAAATAGAATCAATTTTCTATTTTTTTTAGAAAATCTAATTTCTAATAGGATAAGAAACAAAGATAAAAAAAATTCTTATGTATTTCAACTTTTCAAAAAAGGAATTAATAGAATATCCCAAAAATTTGGAGAAGAAGCTGTGGAAGTTCTTATTGAATCTGTCAAAGGAGAAGATAACAAAAACTTATTTTTAAATGAATCTGCAGATTTGTTGTTTCATTATTTGTTACTTTTACAGAGTAAAGAGTGTACTATTCAAGATGTTGTAGATGTTTTAGAAAAAAGACACAATAAAAGAAATCATTAATTGTTTAAAAACACATAAATTTTGTGTTTTGTTTTTATTATTAACAATTATTTTTTAATGCAGCTATTAAAGTATTTTTCATAAGCATAATACGTGTCATAGGTCCTATTCCACCTGGAACAGGTGTCAGATAAGAGGCTTTTCCATAAACACTATTAAAATCAACATCTCCTTTTAAAAAGGATTTATTTCCATCTTGAATTCTAGTGATTCCTACATCTACAATGACAACTCCTTTTTTTATCATTTCTCCTTTTAAAAAACCTGGAACTCCTATTGCTATAATAATTATATCTGCTTGTTTTGTATAGTATTCTATATTAGAAGTTCGACTATGAGTAAGAGTCACAGTACTATTTCCAGTATTTTTTCTACTGCTTAGTAAAATACTGATTGGTCTTCCTACAATTCTGCTTCTTCCAATAACTACAGTATGTTTTCCATATATTTTAATTTGGTTTTTTTCTAAAATAGTTAATATTCCTAATGCAGTAGCAGGAAAAAAAGCATTCATATTTAAAGACATTTTTCCAAAATTTTCAGGATGAAATCCATCTACATCTTTTTTTGGATTAATAGATAAAATTATATTTTCTTCATTGATATGTTTTGGAAGAGGAAGTTGGACAATAATCCCATCTATTAATGGATTTTCATTCATTTTTTTAATTTCTTCTAATATTTCATGTTCTAAAATCCATTTTGGTAAATGAATTAAAGTAGATTTAATTCCTATATCTTTACATTCTTGTATCTTTCTATTGACATATGTCAAACTAGAACTATTATTTCCTGATAAAATAATTCCAAGATGAGGAAGACGTTTTTTTTTCTTTCGTATCTTTTGATCTATTTCTTTAGAAATTTCTTTTCTTATCTCTGTTGCTAGTTGATTCCCATTTAATAGTTGAGTCATTTTCTAATTTCTATTTCATTTGTTAATTGAATAAATTCTCTTATGGATAATTGTTCTGCTCTTTTATTCAAAAATGGAAGATTATAAAAATTTGGTATTTTTTTTATAAAAGATTTTAAAGAATTTTTCAATATTTTTCTTCTCTGATTAAAGGACATCTTTACGCATTTGAACAAAATATTTTTATTAAAAGCCTTTATTTTTTTTTTTCTTTTCAAGAGAAGAACTGCTGATTGTACATTTGGAACAGGAAAAAAAACGTGTTTTTTAACAGTAAAAAGATATTTCACATCATAAAATGTTTGTATAAGAACAGATAAAATTCCATAAGTCTTTTTTCCTTCATGAGAAATTATACGTTCTGCTACTTCTTTTTGAAACATTCCAATACATTCTGGAATGTATTGATTGTATTTTAGTAGATGAAACAATATTTGAGAAGAAATACTATAAGGAAAATTTCCAATCAATGCAAAGTTTTTAAGGTTAATTTCTTCAGGGTTCCATTTTAAAAAATCTTTATGGATTATTTGATTATTGGAAATAGAAAAATTTTTCCTTAAAAAGAAAATTAGTTCTTCATCTATTTCTATTAAAAAAACTTTAGAACATATACTTAACAAATAAGTAGTTAATATCCCTAATCCTGGTCCTATTTCAACAACTGTATTATAGTCCTGAAAAGAAAGATTTTTTACAATTTTTTTAGCTATATTTTTATCTTTTAAAAAATGTTGATCTAATTTTTTTTTATAAAAAAAACTTCTCATCACACAAATATACAAATAATAAAAATGCATTTTTTGTATCTTGTATTTTTTTATACATGATTTAAATTTCTTTTATGCTTCAAGCATCTTTTATAAAGAAAAATAGAAAAAAAGTTTTATTAGGATTAAGTAAAAGAAACTTTTATAAGGTCGGTCTGATCGATGATATATTAATTTTAGATAAGAAAAAAAAGAAAATACAATATATTCTAAATGGTATATCAGAAAAAGAAAATTTAATATCTAAAAAAATAAGTCTTTTTCTTAAGAAGAAAGAAAATTGTTTAAATCAAATAAATTCTTTGAAAGAAGAATCTATTTGTTTAAAAAAACAAAAAAAAAACTTGAATATAGAATTCAAAAATATTGTTAGTAATTTAGAAGAAAAATTAAATCAAATTCCTAATATTCCTGATGAAAAAATAAAAAAAAATACAGAAAAAGATATTCTTTTTCAATATTTTCAAGAAAATCCTATTTGTAATTCTATTAAAAAAATTCTTCCCCATTGGGAACTGTCTAATAAGTTTCATTTATTTAGTTCTGATTTAGGAACAAAAATAAGTGGATCTGGATTTTCTGTTTTTATTGGAAAAGGGGCTTCCTTACAAAGGAGTTTAATCCAATATTTTTTAGATCAAAATATACGTGCTTCATATATAGAATATAGTTTACCTTATCTTATTAATGAAATGTCTGGATATTCCACAGGACAAATACCAGATAAAGAAGATCAAATGTATTTGATAGAAAAAGATAATCTTTATCTTATTCCAACTGGAGAAGTCCCTCTTATGAATTGTTTTAGAGATAATACTTTTCTAGAGAAAGATCTGCCTGTAAAAGCCACAACTTATACTTCTTGTTTTAGGAGAGAAGCTGGATCTTATGGATCTAAAGTACGAGGATTAAATAGATTACATCAATTTGAAAAAGTTGAAATTATTCAGATTACTACACCTAACACTTCTTACTATTACTTAAATGAAATGATTTTTCATATTAAAAAAATTTTAAAATCTTTAGAATTACCGTTTAGACTAATTCGTTTAAACGGAACAGATTTGGGTTTTTCTTCTGCAATGACTTATGATTTTGAAGTTTATTCTATAGGACAAAAAAAATGGTTAGAAGTAAGTTCTGTTTCAAATTGTACGAATTTTCAATCCAATAGATTACATCTTCGATGTAAAACTACTACAGGAAAAGGAAAAATGGAATTATGTCATACTTTAAATGGAAGCGCTTTGGCTTTACCACGTCTTATGTCCGCTTTATTAGAAAATAATCAAACGGAAAATAAAATCATTATTCCTAAAGTTTTAATTCCTTATACAGGATTTGATTCAATAGAATCATAAAATAATTGAATATATAAAAAAATATTAATATTGATTATTTCTCTCTAGAAGAATTCATTATGTATGAAAGTAATTGATCATATAGCTAAAGCTAAAAAAAAAAGTTTGTTTTCTTTTGAAATCTTACCTCCTTTAAGAGGACATGATATTAAAGACATTTTTTATACTTTGGATCCTTTAATGGAATTTAACCCTCCTTTTATTGATGTGACATATCATCGTGAAGAATTTATTTATGTGGAAAAAGAAAATGGACTTTTACAAAAAAAAACTATTTCAAGACGTCCAGGAACTGTAGGGATTTGTGCTGCAATTATGAATAAATACGGAGTAGATGCAGTTCCACATCTTATTTGTGGTGGTTTTAATAAACAAATGACAGAAAACGCTTTAATAGATCTCAATTTTTTAGGAATAGATAATGTTTTAGTTCTTAGAGGAGATCCTCTTAAATCTGAAAAGAGTTTTTTTGCTAAAAAAGATGGACATCAATATGCAGTAGAATTAGTAAGACAAGTTCAAGATTTGAATAGAGGAAAGTATCTTGATAAGACTTTTGAACAAAAAAATGTACCATTATTTGATTTTTGTATTGGAGTAGCCGGATATCCAGAAAAACATTTAGAAGCTCCTAATATTGAAAGTGATCTCTTTTTTTTGAAAAAAAAAATAGAAGCTGGTGCAAATTATATTGTTACTCAAATGTTTTTTGATAATAAAAAATTTTTTTCTTTTGTTAAAAGATGCAGATCAGAAGGAATTTCTGTTCCTATAATTCCTGGAATTAAACCTATTTCTTCTAAAAAACAATTGAAAAGTCTTCCTTCTTGTTTTTATTTAAACATTCCCAATGAGTTAGTAAAAGAAATTGAAAAAGCTCAAGATAAAAAGATAGTTTCTTCTATTGGAATAGAATGGGCAATACATCAATCCAAAGAGTTAAAAAACTCTGGAGTAGAAGTAATTCATTATTATACTATGGATAAACCAGAAAATATTTATAAAATAGTTCAAGCAATTTATTAATAATTTAAAAAGTATAGTAAAGAGTTTCTTTGATAGCTTTTATTATTTTTTCTTTATTAGGAAACCAATCTTTAATTAAATTGGAAGCATAAGGAGCAGGTGTATCTAGAATTGTGATTCTATTGATAGGAGCATCTAAATAATCAAATGCTTTTTTTTGTACGATATACGAAACTTCAGATGCTATTGAAGAAAATGGCCATGATTCTTCTAAAATTACTAAACGATTGGTTTTTTTCACAGAGAAAAGTATAGATTCGTAATCTAATGGACGAATAGTTTGAATATCTATTATTTCTACACTAATATTTTCTTTATCTAATTCTTTTGCTATGGTTAAAGCCATTTTCATAATTTTACCAAAGGTAACTAAACTTATATCAGTTCCTTCTTTTTTGATATCCGCTTTTCCAATAGGAAGAAGATATTCTTCTTC
Organism: Blattabacterium cuenoti; assembly: GCF_014251255.1. Lineage (NCBI taxonomy): Bacteria > Pseudomonadati > Bacteroidota > Flavobacteriia > Flavobacteriales > Blattabacteriaceae > Blattabacterium > Blattabacterium cuenoti. The sequence continues at coordinate 208,223 of NZ_CP059182.1, read as the reverse complement.
TGGAATCATCATTGTATCTCCATACATTTGTTCAGATTCCATGAAAATTACAGGATTATTATCTCTTATTGCAGATTTTAAAAGTCCTTTTGCATCATATGGATTACATGGAATAACAACTTTTAATCCAGGACAACTTGCATACCAACTCTCAAAGGATTGAGAATGTGTAGCTCCTAGTTGACCAGCAAAACCAGTTGGACCTCTAAAAACAATAGGAATATTCCATTGCCCTCCACTCATATAACGTATTTTGGCTGCATTATTAATAATTTGATCCATTGCTATTAAAGAAAAGTTAAATGTCATAAATTCAATAATAGGTCTACATCCATTCATAGCAGAACCCACTCCTATTCCAGAAAATCCTAATTCCGATATAGGAGTGTCAATAACTCTTTTGGGACCAAATTCATCTAGCATTCCTTTAGAAGCTTTATAGGCTCCATTGTATTGAGCGACTTCTTCTCCCATAAGATATATGGAACTATCTCTTCTCATTTCTTCACTCATAGCTTCAGCTATTACTTCTCTAAAGGTCATCTCTTTCATAATAAAAAAAATCATTCAGTTAAAAAAAATTAATTATTGTTTTTTTTGTTCTGGATTTGTTGTAGGAGTGGGAGTAGGAGGAGTAGAAGAAATAGTCTTTTGTATTTTTTCTTGTATCTTGAGAAGATTTAATCGTTTGTTTTTTGCTCTTTCTATTGTTTTGATAATGTCACTTAAAAGATTTTTTTTGCTTTGAAGACCATCTAATCTTCCTACTCTCATATCTTTATAAATTTCATATTCTTTTCTAGCTTTCAATTGTTCTTCAGATCCGTTGGGAGAAGTCTTCATTTTTTTTCTTCTTCCTTTCACTTTATCTAAAAATCTTTTATGAACTATAATCATATTTACATACTCTTTTTCATGGAAATCCCCCTCTTTTTCTAATCTTCCTATTGTTTTTTCCGTTTTTTTGATTTTCTCTTCTATCATTTTTAAATCACTATTTGAAAAATTTTTTTTTTCCAAAATAAGATCGTCATTTTCATCATTTTCTTCATGATAATAGTTAAAATTTGAAGGAGGATCAGATAAATAAGAATAGGATAATGGAAATTGAGAATCTAGCATTTGAACAGGTGGAATAGGTCTATAATAAGAAAGAGGATCTTGTTCCTTTTCATTTTTTTCAGTAAAAGAAATTTCATCATGACAAGATGCCAAAAAGGTTCCTAACATTATAGAAAAAATTGTTGAAATTATAAATCTAGTAGTATTCATAATAATAATTTTTATTGAAAATTCACTCTAATTGAATTAGATTCATTCTTGTTTTCACTTGCACTGACTTTATGCTAATATATAAAAATATTCTTCTATTATATAGAACAACAATATAACGACAATAAATTTTTATTAGGATTTTTTCTTTATTTAGCTTGATTTATAACTTGGTTTATGAACCAAAATAAAAATGTAAAAATAAAAAGTTACTTTCAAATTTAGTATATTTAATCAATATTTTTGATATATTTTTTCTATGGAAAAAAAACTCATCAAATTAGCTATACGTGGAATATCCTTGAGTCAAATACAATCCGGAATATATGTTTTATTGTTAGAAGAAGAAGGAGCTGGAAGAATAAAACTCCCCATTATCATAGAAAGTTTACAGGCTCAATCTATTGCTTCCGCTTTAGGAAAAAGAGATCCATCCAGATCTTTTACTCATGATCTATTTTTTACTTTTTCTAAAATATATTACATTAATATAAAAGCAGTTGTAATATATAAATTAGTCAATGGAATATTTTTTTCTTATATTTTATTAAAGAAAGAGAAAGAAAAAAAAGAACATAAAATAGATTCAAAAACATCTGATGCAGTAGCTTTAGCTGTACGATTCCAAGCTCCTATTTATACTACGAAAGAAATATTTGATAAAGCTGGCATCTATTTTGAAAATGGATTTCCTCTTTCTCAAGAGGAAAATGAGAATTATGAAGGAAGTTTTGAAAAAACTATTCCTATTTTCTTTAAAGAAAGAACTCAACAAGAGTTAGAAAAAATGACTGAAAAAGATCTTAATGTTTTATTAAATCATGCAGTCATTAATGAATGTTATGAACTTGCGGCACGTATTAAAAAAGAATTAGATAGAAGAGAGTAAAGCATTTTTTTTTTCATATCTTATGAAACTATAATTATACAAATGATGTCTATCTTTTTCATTAAAAAATTCATATATTTTTTTCCACTTTTTTAAATCGATTTTTGGGAATCGTGTGTCTCCATTAAATTTTTCGTGAACAATAGTTAGTTCTATAATGTTTGCTTTTTTGATTGTAGAATTATAGATTTTCTCTCCTCCTATAACGAATATTCTATCGTAGTTTAAATGATATATCTCTTCCAAAGAAGAAAGTATTTTAACATTATTATTATTTTTTATTATATTTAAATGATTAGATAAAAAATGTATTTTATTTTTTGTTAAAATAATGTTTTTTCTTTTTGGAAGAATTTTTCCAATAGATTCAAAAGTTTTTCTTCCCATAAGAACTACTTCTCCAAAAGTAAGTTTTTGAAACCGTTTTAAATCATTAGGTAAATGCCACATTAATTTATTCTTTTTTCCTATAAATCCATTTTTAGAAACAGAAGCAATCAAGATAATCATCATTTATTATTTTTTTTTATATTTAATTCATGGATATTTCTATTAAATATGATCCAAAATTTGTAGAAGAAAAAATATATCATCGTTGGATGAAGGGAAATTACTTTGTTTCTTATCCAGACAATAGAATCCCTTATACAATTTTAATGCCTCCACCCAATATTACTGGAATCCTTCATATAGGACATATTTTGAATAATACTATACAAGATGTATTGATTAGACATGCTAGAATGAAAGGGTATAATTCCTGTTGGATACCTGGAACGGATCATGCTTCTATTGCCACAGAAGCAAAAGTTGAAAATGTATTAAAAAAACAAGGATTATCAAAAATTATTATAGGAAGAGAAAAATTTTTATATCATGTTTTAGAATGGTATAAAAAACATAAAGATATTATTTTTAATCAGCTAAGAAAATTGGGGTGTTCTTGTGATTGGAACAGAACTCAATTTACTATGAATAAAAATTTATCTCAATCTATTACAAAAATTTTTATAGACTTGTATGAAAGAGGATATATATACAGGGGTTATCATGTCGTGAATTGGGATCCGGAAGCAAGAACCACTCTTTCTGATGAAGAGGTGATTTATAAAGAAAAGAAAGGAAAACTTTTTTATATAAAATATAAAATAAAAGGAGAAAGAAATAATTATATCACTGTTGCCACAACTCGTCCTGAAACAATATTTGGAGATACTGCTGTTTGTTTTCATCCAAACGATTTGCGTTATTCTCATTTAATAAAAAAAAAGGTTATAGTTCCAATAATAAATAGAGAAATTCCTGTTATTCAAGATTTATCTGTAGACCCAAATTTTGGAACAGGATGTTTAAAAATAACTCCAGCTCATGATATTAACGATAAAAATATTGCTGATAAATACCACTTAGATGTTATAAATATTTTTAATGAAGATGCAACTCTCAATGAAAAAGGACTTCATTACAGAGGAATGGATCGTTTTGAAGTTAGAAAAAAAATTATTGAAGAATTATCTCACTTGAAAAGTTTAGTTAATATAGAAGAAAATTATAACCATAAAATAGGTTTTTCAGAAAGAACTCAATCTATAATTGAACAAAAATTATCTTTACAATGGTTTTTAAAAATGAAAAAAATATCTCTTCCTGCTGTAGAAGCAGTCAAAAAGGGGAAAATTAAATTTCATCCAAGTAAATTTGAAAAAATTTATTTTCAATGGATGAATAAAATTCGCGATTGGAATATATCTAGACAATTATGGTGGGGGCATCGTATTCCTGTTTATTTTTATGGAAAAAACAATGATGATTTTGTTGTAGCAGAAAATTTGGAAGAAGCCTTAAAAAAGGCTAGAAAAAAAAGCAAAAATAAAAAATTGAGATCCGATCAAATTTGGATGGAAACAGATGTTTTAGATACTTGGTTTTCCTCTTGGATTTTACCTATATCTGTATTTGACGGAATTTATAATCCTAATAATCAGGAAATATCTTATTATTATCCTACTGAAGATTTAGTTACAGGTTCTGATATTTTATTTTTTTGGGTAGCACGTATGATTATAGCAGGATTTTTCTTCCAAAAAGAAAGACCATTTAAAAATGTTTATTTTACAGGAATAGTGAGAGATTCTCTCAATAGAAAAATGTCTAAATCATTAAACAATTCTCCAAATCCTATGGATTTGATTGAAGAATATGGAGCAGATGCTGTACGTATGGGAATCATGCTTAGAGCAAGTGCAGGAAAAGATTTTCATTTTGAAGAAAAAATATGTTTACAAGGAAGAAATTTTTCTAACAAAATATGGAACGCTTTTCGTTTGATCCAAAATTGGAAAATATCCAATAAAAAAACAAATATTTCCGAGTCATCTAAGATTGCTTTAATATGGTTTGAAAATCGTTTTTATTATGTTCTAGAAATTTTAGAAAAATATTTTAAAGAATATAAATTGGATGAATCGTTAATGATTTTATACAAATTTATTTGGAATGATTTTTGTTCTTATTTTCTTGAAATTATTAAACCTATTTCTTCTGATAATTTTATATCAAAAACTGTGTATTTGAACACTATCAAATATTTTGAAAACTTGTTAAAGTTACTGCATCCTTATATGCCTTTTATTACAGAAAAAATATGGAATCTTCTTAAAAAAAGAACTTTAGAAGAAGCGTTAATTATTTCTCCTTGGCCTAAAAAAAAATCATATAACCATGAGATATTAGTTTCTTTTGAAAAAGCTATACAAATTGTATCTCAAATACGACATATAAGGAATATAAGAGGGATTCCTTACAAAAAAAAACTTGTGCTATTTTCAATAAATCATCATAAAAAAAAATGTGATTCAGTTATTTTAAAATTAGCCAACTTATCTCAAATTATTATGGGTTTGAAAAAACCAAAACAAGGTCAATTGTTTCCTTTTTTTTCAGGAAAAGAAAAATATTTTTTATCTTTCATAAAAGACGAAAATGATGATTTATATAAAAAAATGGATGTGATTCAAATTGAAAAAAAAATTCAATATTTTTCTAATTTATTATCCATGATACGGAAGAATTTATCAAACAAAAAATATGTCATGTCCGTCCCAAAAAAAATTCTTTTAAAGGAAAAAAAGAAAGAAAATGATACTATTGAAAAAATAGCGAATTTAAAAGAATATTTAAAAAATTATAAATAAAATTTCTCACCACTTATCACTAGATCCACCACCTCCAAATAATCCTCCTCCCCCAAATCCATCAAATCCATCAAAATTATCTTCATTTTCATTGTGATTTTGTAAATGTTGATTTTTTAATAAAAAGTCTGTTAAAATTGTATTCATGAATAATGAATAAAATTCTATTTCTATTTTATTTTTTTTAGATATAGATAGGAAAAATGTCATCAATAAAACACTGATAGGAAACAAAAGGAAATATAGCGAGAAATAATGATTTTTATATTTTTTTTCGTTATGGATATTTAAATAGAGTTTTTTCTTTTCTTTTTCATTAAAAAATTTCTTCTTCAAAAGAACAAAAATTTCGTTGGTACTAAAATCTAAAGCTTTATAAAAAAGATTTCTTCTCAATAGAGGTTTTGTTTTTTGTATGATTCTTTTACTAGAAAAATCGGTAATATATGGTTCTATTCCATATCCATTTTGGATGGACATTTTTTTATCTTGAATAGATAATAATATCATAACTCCATTATCTTTATGTTTTTTTCCAATCTTCCATTGGTCCCCCCATTTGCAAGCCAAAAGATTTGGATCTTCTCCATGAAGATTTTGTATTATACAAACTACAATTTCTGTAGATGTTATTTTAGAATATGAAAAAAGTTTTTTATTTAAAGTATTTCTATGAGTTTTTGACAATATTCCTGCATAGTCTTGAACAGGATATATTTTTTTAATTCCAGGTGTCGGTTCAGGGATATTAAATTTTCCTTGCACCAGATTAGTTGTGCAAATAAATAAAAAGAATAAAAAATTTATAGTTTTTATTATGTAATTTTTTTTTATCATTACAAATTTTTTTTCGTTTTTCATAACATACAAACTTAATACTTTTTGTTCATATTCATAATATGACATAACATAAACTTAAATATAATTAAAAATTAATCATTTTTTCATTCTTTTTTTTTATGAAAATTAATGTTTTATTCATTATTATGAAAATATACATCAGGAGCTTTTTTTGATCCTATTTGAGATTGAAAATAACCTTTTTCTTTAAATTGAGGAAAAAAATTTGCAATTATAAATTTAGGAAATTGATTTCTATAAATGTTAAAGTTATTTACTTTATCATTAAAACGATTTCTTTCTACATTAATACGATTTTCTGTTCCTTCTAATTGGTTTTGTAATTCATAAAAATTTTGTGTGGATTTAATATCTGGATAATTTTCTACAATTAATAAGAATCTGTTAACAGAATTGTTAAACTCTTCTTGTACTTTTTGAAACTTGTTGATTTGATTTTGACTTAAATCATTTGAATTTATATTAGTAGAAGTTGCTTTTGCTCTTTCTTCTATTATTTTATGGAGTGTTTTTCTCTCAAAATTAGCAGATCCTTTGACTGTATTCACTAAATTTGGAATGAGATCTGCTCTACGTTGATAAACAGTTTCTACTTGTCCCCATTGTGTTTTTATATTTTCATTTAATTTAACCAATTGATTGTATGTTCCAGTGATCCACATTCCTATTACAAATAGAAATATCAAAATAGTGGAAATTGTAATTAAAAAAACTTTTTTCATTTTTTTTTTAATTTTTGACCAAAAATTTCTTATTTAAGAAAAATTTCTATATTAGAAAAATAAAATTGACATTCTTTAAAAGCATTTTTATTGCTATCTGATCCATGAATAGCGTTTTTTTCTAAAGAACTTGCATATAGTTTTCGTATGGTTCCTTCTGCTGCGTAAATTGGATTGGTATTTCCTATTAAAATTCTGAAATCTTTTACTGCATTTTCTTTTTCTAGAAGAACAGAAACAATAGGACCAGAGGATATAAATTCTATTAAAGAATCAAAAAATGAACTTTTTTCATGTTCTGAATAAAATTTTTTTGCTGACTTTTTTGAAAGTTCCATCATTTTCAGCGCTCTAATATGAAACCCTGCGTTTGTTATCCTATATAGGATATCTCCTGTATATCCTTTTTTTACTGCATCAGGTTTTATAATGGCACATGTAATTTTTCCATTTAAATGGGAAATCATAAATGTATTTTTTTTTCTTTATTTCATATAATGAAAATTACTGTATTTTACAAAAATAAAATTTTTGTCTATCAATGATCATGAATAAAAAGAATAAGAATAATGAAAATGAAATTTCATCTTTTGATTCCTTTCAAAAAAGAATTTTAAATGATTATAAATTAGCACGTATTAGTCGTGAAACAAGTCTTTTAGGAAGAAAAGAAGTCTTAAATGGGAAAGCTAAATTTGGAATATTTGGAGATGGAAAAGAGATTCCTCAATTGGCTATGGCAAAAGTTTTTAAAAATGGAGATTTTCGGTCTGGATATTATAGAGATCAAACTTTTATGATGGCTATTGGAGTTTTGAATGTTAGAAATTTTTTTTCTCAGTTATATGCACATTCTGATTTAGATGCCGAACCTGTTTCATCTGGAAGAATGATGACTGCACATTTTGGGACACGTTTATTAAATAATCATAATGGGAGTTGGAAAAATCTTGTAGATCAAAAAAATTCTATTGCGGATATTTCTTCTACAGCAGCTCAAATGCCAAGACTATTAGGTTTAGCTCAAGCTTCTAAAATTTATAAAGAATTAAAAAATTTAAGAAAAACACATAAAATATTTTCCAATAATGGAAATGAAGTAGCATTTGGAACTATTGGAAATGCAAGTATTTCTGAAGGATTATTTTGGGAAACTGTGAACGCGGCATCCGTTTTGCAAATACCTATTATTCTTTCTATTTGGGATGATGAATATGGAATTTCAGTTCCTAATAAATACCAATTTTCAAAAAAAAACATCAGTGATCTTTTATCTGGATTTCAGAGAAGAAAAAAAGAAAATGGAATAGAAATTATTCGTGTAAATGGATCTAATTATATGGATCTTACAAAAAGATATGTTCAAGCAGAAAAAATAGCTCGTAATGAACATATTCCAGTAATTATTCATGTTACTGATTTAACTCAGCCTCAAGGACATTCTACATCTTCATCACATGAAAGATATAAATCCAAAGAACGTTTAGAATGGGAAATGAAAAATGATGGAATAAAAAAATTCAGAGATTGGATTTTGAATTTTAAAGTTCAAACAGATAAAGGAGTTTTTCGTAACATTGCTAATGTTCATTCTTTAAATCAAATAGATATAGAAGCTAAAGAATATGTTAAAAAAGAACAAGAGATGGCTTGGGAAGCTTTTCAAAATCCTATTGAAAAAATAAAGGATGAAGCTGTTTTTTTTCTAAAAAAATTACAATACTCATTTCCTAATGAGAAATGGATTCAAAAATTTGTTAAAGAATTACATTCTTTTTCTTTTAATAAGGAGAAACATTTTTTAAAAAAATCCATTTTTCGTGTAGTACGAAAATCTTTATATTTTCTGGAAAATAAAAAATCTTCTTGTAAAGATATTTTGAAAAAATGGATAAAAAAAAAATATAATAAAGAACAAGAAAATTATTCTTCACACTTGTATAGTCTTTCTGAAAAAGCATCGGTAAAAATAACAGAAGTTCTTCCTGTATATAATAGGAAAACTTCTTTTGAAGTAGATGGAAGAATTGTTTTAAGAGATAATTTTGATAAATTATTAGAATTATATCCTGATCTTTTAATTTTCGGAGAAGATGTAGGGAAAATAGGAGACGTTAATCAAGGATTAGAAGGCCTTCAAAAAAAATATGGAGAAACACGTGTTTTTGATACTGGAATACGAGAATCAACTATCCTTGGACAAGGAATAGGTCTTGCAATGCGTGGACTTCGTCCTATAGTGGAAATTCAATATATAGATTATATATTATATGCTTTGCAAATCATGAGTGATGACCTTGCTTGTTTACAATATAGAACAAGAGGAGGGCAAAAAGCTCCTGTTATTATTAGAACTAGGGGACATCGTTTAGAGGGAATATGGCATTCTGGATCTCCAATGGGGGGGCTCGTTAATTATTTAAGAGGGATTTTAGTTCTTGTTCCTAGGAATATGGTAAAAGCAGCTGGATTTTATAATACTTTGTTATCTGGGGATGATCCAGCTTTAGTGGTTGAATGTCTTAATGGATATAGAATCAAAGAAAAATTACCAGAGAATTTGGGGTATTTTAGAACTCCAATAGGAATAGTGGAAATTACAAGAATAGGAAAAGATATTACCATTGTGACTTATGGTTCTACATGGAGAATTGTGAATGAAGCGGCAGAAGAATTGTCTAAAATTCATGTAGATACTGAAATTATTGATATTCAATCTTTATTACCTTTTGATATTAAAAAGGATGTTGTAAAAAGTTTAAAAAAAACAAATCGTTTATTAATTATAGACGAAGACGTTCCTGGAGGTGCATCTGCTTATCTACTACAAAAAATATTGGAAGAACAAAATGGATATTATTATTTAGATAGTCCTCCTATTACAATTACAGCTAAAGAACATAGACCTCCTTATGGATCTGATGGAGATTATTTTTCAAAACCCTCTGTCGAAAATATTGTGGAGAAAGTTTTGCAAATTATGCATGATAGTTCATAAAAACTATAAAAAAAAAAAAATATTTATTATTATCTTTGATTAAAATTGAACAAAAATTAAAATTAAGTTTTTTTTTATTGTTTATTGTTTTATGAAAATAGAAAAAATCTTGCATTCAAGGATAAAGGAAATGAATTTCAATGATATTTCTTTTGGAAATCATTATTCTGATCACATGTTTTTTTCAGAATTTAGAAATGGAAAATGGAAGAATTCTATTATTAAACCATTTGGAAATATATGGGTTTCTCCTATCTCTCTCGTTTTTCATTACGGACAAGCTGTCTTTGAAGGAATGAAAGCTTATAAAGATAAAAATGAAGAAGTATTTTTATTTCGTCCAGAAGAAAATTTTAAAAGAATAAATCGATCTGCTATTCGTTTAGAAATGCCTCCTATTCCAGAATCTATTTTTATGAATGGATTAAAAAAATTAATAGATATAGATAGAGATTGGATTCCTAAAAATTATGGACAATCTTTGTATATTCGTCCTTTTTTAATTGCAATAGATGGAGTTTTATCTGCTAAACCATCTAATGATTATTTATTTATGATTATATCTACTCCTGCGGGGTCTTATTATAAATCTCCTTTAAAAATAAAAATAGAAGAAAAATATAGTCGTTCTGCATCAGGAGGAGTAGGGTTTACTAAAGCTGCGGGAAATTATGCATCTTCTTTTTATCCCACTAGATTAGCGAAAGAAGAAGGATTTGATCAGGTTTTATGGACTGATTCATCTACTCATACATTAGTAGAAGAGTCTGGAACAATGAATGTTTTCTTTTGGTTAAAAAACAAACTCATTACTCCAAAAGCAAATGATAATATATTAAGTGGAATTACTTGTAAGAGTATTCTTTCTTTAGCAAAAAAAGAAGGGATCGATGTACAAGAAAGAGATTTAAAAGTTTCAGAAATCATAGATGGTTTAAAAAAAGGAGTCTTAAAAGAAGCTTTTGGATGTGGAACCGCAGTAGTGGTGAATTATTTTAAAACAATTAGTTATCAAGGAGATAATTTTTTTTTACCGGATCTTACAGAAAAAGAAAGAATTTCTCTTAAATTAAAAAAAAGTTTATTAGACATACAACATAATTTATCGGAAGATCCTTTTGGATGGAGATTTCAATTAAAGAAATATTTGTAGTAGGAAGAGTAGTAGATATTGATCTAATTTATTTTTTTTATGAATAGTAGTAGTAATAATGATTTTAAATCCATAGAGGAAGTGATAGAACAGGGTATTTCTATTTTATATGGGTTAAATCCTTGTCCAAAATTAGATTTTCAATATCAATACACCAAAAAAGAATATCCAGGAGATATTACTTTAATTTTGTTTCCTTTGTCCGGAAAATTAAAAGAACCTGTAGAAAAAATTGGAAAACATATTGGAAATTATGTCCATAACAAATTAATGGGATTTATATCTTTTTCTATTATTGGAGGTTTTTTAAATTTTATTTATGAGGATAAGTATTATCTTCATCTTTTAAAAAAAATGTTAATTAATGATTTTCATGATTTCAAATTACCATCTGAAAATATCATGGTAGAATATTCTTCTCCTAATGCGAATAAACCTCTTCACTTGGGACACATTAGAAACAGTCTAATTGGTTCTTCCGTATCAGAAATATTGAAAACAGTTGGACATAAAATAATAAGAATTCAAATAATTAATGATAGGGGAATCCATATATGCAAGTCTATGATAGCTTGGAAAGAGTTTGGAAAAGGAGAAACTCCAGATAGCGTAAAAATGAAAGGAGACCATTTTGTAGGAAAATATTATTGTTTATTTGATAAAATTCATCGTGAAGAAACTAAAAATAATGATAATCATTACAACAAACATAAAAAACAGAAGGAAAAAGTTTCAATTCTACAAAAGTCTAGGGATTTATTAAAAAAATGGGAATCTGGAGATAAAGAAACTATAAAGCTTTGGAAAAAGATGAATAAATGGGTTTATAGTGGATTTAAAGAGACTTATGAAAAACTAGGGATAACTTTTGATAAAATAGAATATGAAAGTAATCTTTATGAAATTGGAAAAAATATTCTAAAAGAAGGTCTCAAAAGAAGAATTTTTTTCCAAAAAAAAGATGGATCAATTTGGATAGATTTAATCAAAGAAGGTTTTGATCAAAAACTTCTTTTACGATCAGATAAAACTTCTGTATATATTACTCAAGATATAGGAACCGCTGTAGAACGTTTTAGGAAATACAAGATAGATAAATTAATCTATATTGTAGGAAAAGAACAAGATTATCATTTTCAAGTTCTTTTTATAATATTAAACCGTTTAGGATATAAATGGGTCAATAAATTATCTCATTTTTCTTATGGAATGGTTGATTTACCAAGTGGTAAAATGAAATCCAGAGAAGGAAACATTATAGATGCGGATAGTCTAATATTAAAAATGTATTCCATTGCTAAAAAAAATTTATTAAAAGATTTTTCAAAAAAAGAACAAAAAGAATATTCTAAAATAATAGGAATAGGAGCTCTAAAATATTATTTTCTTAAAGTAGATCCAAAAAAAAGAATTATTTTTTATCCTGAAAAATCTATAGATTTTAAGGGAAATACAGGAACATATATTCAATATACTTATTCTAGAATTCGTTCTTTAGAACGAAAATTTTTTGATTTATGTTCATTAACTAATGAATATTGGAATAATGCGAAATTTGATCCATATGAAAGAAACATGATTAAAATTCTTCAAAAGTATCCATTAGTATTAAGGAAATCCGCAGAGAAGTTGAATCCTTCTTTAGTCGCTAATTATATTTATGAAGTTTCTCAGGTTTTTAATCATTTTTATCAAAACAAAAAAATAATAGATCCTCTAGATATTATTCATAGTAATATTAGAATGAATGTTATTCATGTAACAGGAAATATTTTAAAAGATGGAATGAAATTATTAGGAATAAAAATGCTTGATCGTATGTAGGAGCAAAAGAAAGTCGTCCTAAAAAAAAATAATTCAATTATGTTTGAACAATTACAAAAAAAATTGGAAAAAGCTCTTCATGTTTTGAAGGGAAAGAATAGAATCACTGAAAAAAACATTGCAAACACATTAAAAGAAATACGGATAGCTCTTATAGATGCAGATGTGAATTATAAAATTGCTAAAACATTTATTCAAAATGTAAAAGAAAAATCTATTGGAAAAAAAGTTCTTACTTCTTTAAATCCAAAACAATTAATTATCAAAATAGTATACGATGAACTTGTATCCCTTATGGGGGGGGAAAGTACAGAAATAAATTTAGACAAAAAACCTTCCATTATTTTAATATGTGGATTACAGGGAAGTGGAAAAACTTCTTTTTCTTCCAAATTAGCTTTTTTTTTGAAAAAAAAAAATAAATCAAAATCCCCTTTGTTAGTAGCTGCAGATATTTACCGTCCTGCAGCTATAGATCAATTGAAAATTATTGCAGAAAAAGCAAATCTTCCTGTTTTTTCTAAAAACAGTCAAAATGTAATAGAAATTGTTAAAGAATCTATTTTTTATGCTAAAAAAAAAGATCATGATGTGATTCTCATTGATACTGCTGGAAGATTGGCTATTAATAAAACAATGATGGATGAAATTCAAGAAATTTATTTATCCTGTCATCCAAATGAAACTTTGTTTGTTGTAGATGGAATGACGGGACAAGATGCTATAAATACCGTTCAAATTTTTTCTCAAGTTTTGAATTTTGACGGAATAGTTATGACAAAGTTAGATGGAGATAGCAGAGGTGGAGCAGCTATTACTATGTCTAAGATTGTGGGAAAACCCATTAAATTTATTAGCAATGGAGAGAAAATAGAAGATATAGAAATTTTTTATCCAGATAGAATAGCTAATAGAATTTTAGGAATGGGAGATATTGTTTCTTTTGTAGAAAAAGTTAAGGAACAATTTGATAAGGAAAGAACTCAAAAAATTTATAATAAAATTTCAAAAAACCGTTTTAATTTTGAGGATCTTTTAGAGCAAATTCAACATCTAAAAAAAATAGGAAACATAAGAAATATTATATCTATGATTCCTGGAATAGAAAGTTTTTTTGGAAAAACAACTACTAAAAAAGATTCTTTTAAAAGAATAGAATCTATCATTTTATCCATGACTCCCTATGAAAGAAATAATCCTAAAAAACTTGATGATGTTATAAGAAAAAAAAGAATATCAAAAGGGTCCGGAGTTTCATTAAAAGAAATTGATCTTTTTTTAAAACAATTTGATATTATAAGCAAAATGATGAAAACTATTAATATGAATTCTAATTCTGGACAACAAATGATAAAAAATTTTTTATCAAAAATAAAAAGATAAATTTACTTATAATTATAAAATATTTAATCAATTTTGATAATAATTGTCTACTATTGAAAATATTTTTAATTTTGTCCATTTAATATTTAAAATTTTTTTATATTATTTGTCGTTTTTAAATTATTATATGAATTGAATGAGGAACCCATGATGAAAGGTTTTTTATTAAATAGAGATAGATTTTTGAAGATTTTAGATGATATAAATGTTTGGGATGTTATCATTATTGGAGGAGGAGCCACAGGATTAGGAATTGCTTTGGATTCAGCTTCTAGGGGATATAAAACTCTTCTTTTGGAACAATCTGATTTTTCCAAAGGAACTTCTAGTAGAAGTACTAAATTAGTTCACGGAGGAATACGGTATTTAGCTCAAGGAAATATTAAATTAGTTTATGAAGCATTACAAGAAAGAGGTCTTTTGTTGCAAAATGCTCCTCATTTAGTTAAGATACAACGATTTGTTATTCCAATTTTTAGTTGGAGAATGGGTTTTTTGTATTGGAGTGGTTTAAAACTTTACGAATGGTTAGCGGGTTCACTAAGTTTTGGAAAATCCAAATTTTTATCCAAAAAGGAAATATTAAATATTTTTCCTGAAATGAAACCTGATAAGTTAAAAGGAGGAATTTTATATTATGATGGTCAATTTGATGATTCTCGTTTAGCTATTAATTTAGCACAAACTTGCGTTAAAAAAGGAGGCGTCTTGTTAAACTATTTTCAAGTAAAAAATCTTATCAAGAAAGTTGGAAATAAAATATCTGGAGTTGTAGCGGATGATCTTGAAACGAAAAAAAAATATTCTATTTATTCCAAAATAGTTATTAATGCAACTGGAGTATTTTCTGATTCCATTTCAAAAATGGATCAATGTACATGTCCCATTTTGATAAAACCTAGTCAAGGAACACATATTGTGTTAAAAAGATCTTTTTTTAGTAGTTCTAATGCTATAGTAATACCAAAAACTTCTGATGGAAGAATTTTGTTTAGTGTTCCATGGTATGATCATGTTTTAGTAGGAACTACAGATACTTTTTTGGATAAATGTATTCTTGACCCCAAACCTTTAGAAAAAGAAATAGACTTTATTTTGCAAACTTTCAAAAAATATTTTATCCATTCTCCTAGAAAATCTGATATATTAAGTGCTTTTTCAGGATTACGACCTCTTGTTGTTCCTCACCATTTATCTTCTACTACTTCCGCTAAAGATATTTCTAGATCTCATAAACTTATGATAAGTCCTTCTGGACTGGTTACAATTATAGGTGGAAAATGGACCACATATAGAAAAATGGCTGAGGAAACTGTTAATAAAGCTATTGAAATAGGAAATTTAAATAAAGTTCCTTCTTCAACAAAAAATATAAAAATTTATGGAGCTTTTTCTTACGAATGCAAGAATCCAAATTCTTATTGGAAAAAATATGGAGAAGATGAATATCATATTAAAAAATTAATTGAGGAGAATCCTTTATTAGGAGATTCACTTATTTCACAAACACAAAACACTTCTTATTATTGTACTAAGGCAGAAGTTATATGGATGGTACGTCATGAAATGGCTAGAACAATTGAAGATGTTTTAGCAAGAAGATTTCGTTTATTATTTTTAAATGCCAAAAAAGCAATAGATATAGCCCCAAGAGTAGCAGCATTAATGGCTCAAGAACTTTCTAAAGATGAAGAATGGGAAAAATCACAGGTAGCTGCTTTCAAAGAGTTAGCTATGCAATATTATTATCCAGTAGTTTGATATCGTTAATCGTTAATTCAAAAGTTGGAAACACCATTATTATCATCATTCACTAATATACTTATGAAAAAATATGTGCTATCATTAGATCAGGGAACCACTAGTTCTAGAGCTATTATTTTTGATAAAATTGGAAACATTATTTCTGTAGCTCAAAGAGAATTTACACAAATTTATCCTTCCCCTGGATGGGTAGAACATAATGCAGAAGAAATATGGTCTACACAAGCTTCAGTTGCTTTGGAAGCGATTTTAAAGGCAAATTTAGAAGGAGAGAATATTGTTTCAATAGGAATCACTAATCAAAGAGAAACTACTGTTGTCTGGGATAGAAAAACAGGAGAACCTATTTTCAATGCTATCGTTTGGCAAGACAGACGTACATCAGATTATTGTGATCAAATTAAATGTGACGGGTTAACTGAAATGATTAGAAAAAAAACGGGACTTATTATAGATCCATATTTTTCTGCCACTAAAATTAAATGGATTTTAGATAATGTTCCAGGAGCTAGAAAAAAAGCTTATTCTGGAACATTAGCCTTTGGAACTATAGATTCATGGTTAATTTGGAATTTAACCGGAAAAAAAATTCATGTGACAGATGTTACTAATGCATCTCGTACCATGCTTTTTAACATTCATACACTTAGTTGGGACCAAGAGTTAATCAACTTATTTGATATTCCGAAAACAATGCTTCCAGAAGTGAAATCTTCTAGTGAGATTTTTGGATACACTACTGGACACATTCTTTCTCATAAAATTCCCATATCTGGAATTGCAGGAGATCAACAAGCTTCTCTTTTCGGTCAAATGTGTACTAAAATTGGAATGGTAAAAAACACTTATGGGACAGGTTGTTTTATGTTAATGAATGTAGGAGAAACACCTGTTTTTTCTCAAAATAATTTAATTACTACCATTGCTTGGAAAATAAAGGATCAAGTTCAATACGCTTTAGAAGGAAGTGTATTTATTGCAGGAGCTGTTGTTCAATGGCTAAGAGATGGATTAGGGTTGCTTTTATCTTCTAGTGAAGCTGAAACACTCGCTTCTTCTGTAGAAAATACAGAAGGTATTTATATGGTACCAGCTTTTTCTGGATTGGGAGCTCCTTATTGGGATCAACAAGCAAGAGGAACTATCGTTGGAATTACGAGAGGAACTTCTTCTGCTCATTTTGTGAGAGCTGCTTTGGAAAGTATTGCTTTTCAAAATATGGATGTTCTTAAAGCTATGGAAGCAGATTCCGGTATTTCTATCAAAGAACTACGTGTAGATGGAGGAGCAACAGTAAATAAATTATTAATGCAATTTCAATCTGAAATTTTGAATGTAAAAGTTGTTAAATCCAAAATATCTGAACTTACAGCAGCTGGAGCAGCTTATTTAGCAGGATTAGCTGTAAATTATTGGACAAGTCTTGAAGAAATTCAAGACAAATGGCAATTAGAACAAATTTTTGAACCAAAAGGAATGTCAAATCGTTGGGAACGAATTCAAGGTTGGAAAAGAGCAGTAAAAACAACTCGTTCTTGGTCTTCCCACACAAACAAATAAAGAAAAATAAATCTGAAAAAGAAATAAAGGTTTTGTCTGTCTAAAATTTAAAAAAAATATGACAAAAATATATGCAGAAATAATAGGAACTATGATTCTAGTTTTTTTAGGAAATGGAGTTGTAGCTAATGTTTTTTTATCTAAAACCAAAGGACATGGACATGGAGATGGTGGATGGCTAACTATTTCTGTTGGATGGTCTTTAGCTGTTTTCATGGGAATTTTAGTTTCTTATCCTTATAGCGGAGCACATTTAAATCCATCTGTTACAATAGGGTTAGCTATAATTGGTAAATTTGATTGGATCCTTGTTCCTTATTATATTATTTCTCAATTCATAGGAGCAATGTTAGGATCTTTATTAGTCTGTATTTTATATAAGGATCATTTTTTAGAAACTAAAAATGAACAGTATAAATTATCTGTTTTTACGACGATTCCTTCTATAAAAAATTTTTTTTCAAATTTTTTAAGTGAAGTACTCGCTACTTTTATTTTTATATTTGTTTCTTTCTTTCTTACAGAAAAATTCATTGTTTTTCATGAAACAAAATATTCTATTGTAGAATTAGGATTAGGGGCTTTTTCATCATCTTTAATTGTATTAGGAATTGGATTATCTTTAGGAGGAACAACTGGATATGCTATGAACCCCGCTAGAGATCTAGGACCAAGAATTATTCATTCTATCATCCCAATCCCTGGAAAAGGAAAAAGTAATTGGAATTACGCTTTTATTCCTGTATTAGGCCCTATTGTAGGAAGTATAATTGCTTCTGCATTGTATTTATTTTTTTTATCATGATAAAAAAAAAACTTGTAACTTATTTCATATGATTTTTTCAGGTAATTTAGAGTAGTTAGTTTAGTTCCGTAGTGTATGTCAGTAGATAAATTGTCTTCAATTTCAAAAAAAAAAGAAGATACAAATATAGATCATAGAAAAATAGGTAAAAAATTAAAATTTTTTATTTTTTCTGACGAAGTAGGAACAGGATTACCATTGTGGTTACCTAGAGGAACAATTTTTAGAAAAAATTTAGAAGAATTTTTAACTAATATTCAAAAAGAATCAGGATATGAAATGATTGTGACTCCTCATATTGGACATAAAAAATTATATATTAGAAGTGGTCATTGGAATAAATATGGAAAAGATAGTTTTCAACCAATTCAAACTCCTCGTCAAAAAGAAGAATTTCTTCTAAAACCAATGAACTGTCCTCATCATTGTGAAGTTTACCGTTCACAAGAATGGTCTTATCGTGATCTTCCTAAACGTTTTGCAGAATTTGGAACAGTCTATCGTTATGAAAAAACTGGAGAACTTCATGGTCTGACAAGAGTCAGATGTTTTACACAAGATGATGCTCATATTTTTTGCACGTATGATCAATTATTAGAAGAATTTAAAAAAGTAATAAGTTTAGTTATTTACGTTTTTCGTCGTTTAGGTTTTTTAGAATATACAGTAAGAATCTCTCTTAGAGACCCAAAAAAAACCAATAACTATATTGGATCAGAAACAAATTGGAACAAAGCTGAAAAAATTATTTTAAGAATAGTTAAAGAAGAAAGAATAAAAGCATCTATAAATTATGGAGAAGCAGCTTTTTATGGACCAAAATTAGATTTTCTTATAAAAGATTCTTTGGGGAGAAATTGGCAACTAGGAACAATTCAGATAGATTATAATTTACCTGAAAGGTTTAATTTATATTATAAAGGAAAAAATAATGAAAAACATCGTCCCGTAATGATTCACCGTGCTCCTTTTGGTTCTTTAGAACGTCTTATAGCTATTATTATAGAACATACAAAAGGAAATCTTCCTTTATGGTTAGCTCCTAATCAGGTCGTTATACTTCCTATAAGTGATAAATATATAGTGTATGCAAAAAAAATTTTAAATTTGATGTTAAATAACGATATTCGTGTTTTTATTGATAGTAGGAATGAGAAGATTCATAAAAAAATAAAAGATTCAGAAGATTCTAAAATTCCTTATATGGTGATTTTAGGAGAAAAAGAAGAAAGAAACGAGATGATTTCACTTAGACGTCATGGAATAGGTCATATAGGAGTCTTCACTATTTCTAATGGAATACAAACCATTTTTAAAGAAAAAGAAACTAATAAAAAATTTTATACATTATAAAAAATAAATTTTCAAGAGGAAAGAAAAAAATTTTTCGTCCACTCCCTAGAAAAAAAGAGAAACATAGGATTAATACAAACATTGATTCCAGTAAAGTTCGTTTAGTAGGTATAGGTATAGGTGGAGATTCTTCTCTAAAGAATGGAATTTACTCTATACAAGAAGCTCTTCAGATTGCTCAATCTAAAGAATTAGATTTGGTTGAAATGAATCCTAAATTAGATCCTCCAGTATGCAAAATATTGGATTATAAGAAATTTTTGTATGAACAAAAAAAGAAAAAAAAGCAATTTAAAGCAAAACAAGTAAAAGTTAATACTAAAGAAATCAGATTTGGACCACAAATAGGAGATCATGATGGAAAAGTGAAAATAAAAAGTGCTGAAAAATTCTTAATGCGTGGAGATAAAGTAAAAGTATTTGTTTTTTTTAAAGGACGTTCTATCGTGTATAAAGATCAAGGAAAAATAAAATTGTTAAAATTTGCAGAAGAAATTGAAGAATATGGAAGAGTAGAACAAATGCCAATTATGGAAGGTAAAAGAATGTATATGATATTAGCTCCCAAAAAATTTTCATAATAATATGAATATGCCAAAATTAAAAACAAAATCAGGATCAAAAAAAAGATTTAAAAAAACATCTAGTGGATCTATAAAAAAGAAACATGCGTTCAAAAATCATCTTTTAACCAAAAAATCGAAAAGGAGAAAAAGAAATCTTTCTCGGTTTTCTATATTGAAAAATTCAGATAAAAAAAATATAAAAAAACAACTTTAATTGTTATTTAAATGCCTAGATCTACAAATGCAGTTTCCTCTAGAAGAAGAAGAAAAAAAATACTTAAATCAGCAAAAGGTTTTTATGGAGCAAGAAGTAAAGTTTATACAGTGGCAAAAAATGCTGTAGAAAAATCTTTCAGTTATGCTTTTTCAGGAAGAAAAAGAAGGAAAAGAGATTTTAAATCTCTTTGGATTCAACGTATTAACGCTGGAATCCGTAAATCAGGAAAGATGTCTTATTCTGTTTTTATGAAAAAATTATCCGATAAAAAAATTAAACTTAATAGAAAATTTCTTTCCGATTTTTCTATGAATGATCCAAAAACTTTCAAAAAAATAGTTGATTACATTATTTCATAATAATTTTTTTTATTTTTTTAATAAATGAATTAATTTTTCTTTTACTAATTTTTTCTTATAAGAAGAAAAAGAATCTATAAAAAGTTTTCCATTAAGATGATCATATTCATGTTGAATTACTCTCGCACATATTCCTTTAAAAATTTGTTTCTTTTTTCTCCAATTGTGATCATAATATTCTATTAACACATGAGATTTTCTATTCACAAATCCCATGATTCCAGGAATGCTAAGACAACCTTCATAAAATTTACATTCTTCTCCATAGTGTTTTAATATTCTTGCATTAATAAAAACCTCTTTATAAGAATTATTTATTTTTTTTTTAGCATTCTTTGCTACTAATGTAGTTTCCTCTACTTTTAGTATAAAAAGTCTTATATTTTTTCCAATTTGAGGAGCGGCTAATCCTATTCCTTTGGCTGTATGTATCGTCTCGAACATATCTTTTATCAATTGATTTATATTTTTTCTACTACTACAAGAAAGAATGTCTACATCTAGACATTTTTTTCTAAGAATAGGATTTCCATAAATGATTATAGGTAAAACCATAATTTATTTTTTTTTATTCTCTCCTTTTTTTTTAAGATAAGTAAGATAAGATTGTAGAATAATAATAGCACTAATTTCGTTCAAAATTATTTTTTTTTTTCTCTTTTTTTTTTTGAATCCTAATTCAATCATAGTATCAAAAGCCATTTTAGATGTAAATCGTTCATCTAATCTTTCTATAAGAATTTTAGGATATTTTTTATGAAATTCATAAATAAATTTTTGAATAGACTTTTCTATGAAAGCATTTTTATTTTTTAATGTTTTTGGTAATCCTATAACAATTTTTTCTATTTTTTCATGATCTATAACCAGAGATAAAAAACTCATTAATTTTTTAGTGGGAATTGCATTTAGTCCAAATGCAAATATTTGTTTAGAATCTGTTATAGATAAACCAGTGATTACATTTCCATAATCTATTCCCAATATTTTTTTTGTCATTAGATATACTTGTTTTATTTTTTACTACTTTTGTTTCTTTTAAAGATTTGTGTCAAGTGAATACCCTTAAAAAAGATAATCTTAAATTAGAAATAGAAAAAGCTTGGAATAAAAAAAAAATGTGGAATTCAGATAGAAAGATACAAAATGTGGTAATTGAAGTTATAGATCATATAGAACAAGGAAACATAAGAGTTTCTGAATTTTTAAATGGAAAGTGGATAGTTAATGAATGGATAAAAAAAGCTATAATTATGTATTTTTCTGTTAGAAAAATGAATGTCCTAGAATTAGGACCATTAGAGTTTCATGATAAAATTCCTATAAAAAATAAATTTAAAGAAAAAGGAATTCGTGTTGTCCCTCATGCTGTAGCTCGTTATGGTTCTTATATTTCTCCTGGAGTGATTCTTATGCCTTCTTATGTCAATATAGGATCATATATAGGAGAAAATACAATGATAGATACATGGGCAACAGTAGGAAGTTGTGCTCAAATTGGAAGTCGTGTTCATATAAGCGGTGGAGTAGGAATAGGAGGAGTTTTAGAACCAATACAATCTTCTCCAGTTATTATAGAAGATGATGTTTTTGTTGGATCTAGATGCATTTTAGTAGAAGGAGTCCTTATAGAAAAAGAAGCCGTATTAGGGGCAAACGTTGTTTTAACTTCATCTACTAAAATTTTGGATGTGACAAATGAAGATCCTGTTGAGATGAAAGGGGTTATTCCTAAATCTTCTGTAGTTATCCCTGGATCTTATCCAAAAAAATTTCCTTCAGGAATATATCCTATTCCATGTGCACTAATTATAGGGAAAAGAAAAGAGAGTACAAACAAAAAAACTTCTTTAAATGAAGCATTAAGAATGCATAATCTTGTTAAGAATTAATATAAAAAAAAATGTCATGTTTTTTTTTGAGGAAATAGAAAGAAGTACAACTCTTTTAAAAAAAGGTAAATGTTTGTTATATCCTACAGATACTGTGTGGGGATTGGGATGTGATGCTTTTAATCTACATGCTGTAGAAAAAATATATAAAATAAAAAATAGAAATCTTTATAAATCTATGATCATATTAGTGGAAAATATGGATCGGTTATATGAATTAGTAGAAGGAATTCCTGATTTAGTTGTAAAATTAATAAATGACAATCTTCATAAAAGAAAAAAACCTATTACTATTGTATATGAAAATATTCGTAAAACAATTACAAATTTATTTAGTATAAATAATAAAAAAAGTAAGACTTTGGCTATCCGTTTAACAAACGATCCATTTTGTGTTCATTTGATTAGAAAATTAGATAGACCAATAATATCTACTTCTGCTAATCTTTCAGGAGAGCCCACTCCTCAATCTTTTTATGAAATTCATCCTTCTATTTTAAATCAAGTTGATTATGCTGTGAATTTTCGTAGAAAAGAAAAATCTAAGTACAATGGTTCTTCTATTCTAAAAATTGTTTCAAATAATAAAATTAAAATATTACGGATGTAATTCACATGAAATTAGTTTCTGCTCTTCAGAAGAAGATATTTCGTATTGTTAGTTCTTCAGCTAGAAAAATACAACAAGATTGTTACGTTGTAGGTGGTTATGTTCGTGATTTTTTATTAGGAAAAAAGGATTCCAAAGATTTAGATATTTTAACTATAGGAGAAGGAATTCGATTAGCTAAAGAAGTTTCTAAATATATAAATCCTTCTCCTAAAATCAATATATTTAAACGTTTTGGAACGGCTATGTTAGAGTATAATCATCAAAAAATAGAATTTGTAGGATCTAGAAAAGAATCGTATTGTTTTCATAGTCGTAATCCTATTATAGAATTTGGATCATTGCAAGATGATCAAAATAGAAGAGATTTTACAATTAATACCTTAGCTATTAGCTTAAATGAAAATAATTATGGAGAATTGATAGATCCATTTGGAGGGTTGTTAGATTTAAAAAGTAAAATTTTAAAAACTCCATTAAATTCAGATATTACTTATTCTGATGATCCATTACGAATGATGAGAGCAATTCGTTTTGCCACTCAACTTCAATTTTTTATTGAAGAATCTTCATTTTTATCTATTAAAAAAAATAAAAATAGAATAAATATTGTTTCTAAAGAAAGAATTACAGAAGAATTTAATAAGATTCTTTTATCCAGAAATCCTTCTATAGGATTATTTTTATTATATAAATCTGGATTGTTATCAATTATATTACCAGAACTAACTCTATTGCAAGGAATAGAGGAAAAAAATGGATATAAACACAAGGATAATTTTTATCATACTTTACAAGTGGTAGATAATATCAGTAAAGAAGAAACCAATTCTCTTTGGTTAAGATGGGCCGCTTTACTTCATGATATAGGAAAGTCTTATACTAAAAAATTTTCCCCTCAAAGAGGTTGGTCTTTTCATTCACATGAATTTGTAGGATCCAAAATGGTTCCAAACATTTTTCAACGTTTAAAGTTACCAAAAGGAATACATATGAAGTATGTAAAAAAAATAATACAGCATAGTTACAGGCCTATTGCATTAATAGAAATGAATACAAGTGATTCTGCTATACGTAGATTATTATTTGATATGGGAGAAGATATCGGAGATTTAATAAAATTATGTATAGCAGATATTACAACTAGTAATATAGAAAAAAAGAAAAAATATAAAAGAAATTTTTGTCTTTTAATGAAAAGAATTCAAAAATTAGAGAAAAAAGATCGTCTAAAAAACTGGAAATCTCCTATATCAGGAAACGATATTATGAAAGCTTTCCATATTAACCCATGTAAAGAAATCGGAATCATAAAAAATTTTATTAAAGAATCTATTTTAGAAGGAAAAATATCCAATGAATTTCATTCTGCTTATTTCATGATGTTAAAAAAAGGAGAAGATTTAGGTTTTAAAAAAAAATAATTTAAGATATATGTTTTTTTATAACATTAGCAACAACGGAAAGAAAAGGAAAAAAATTGTATTATTACCACATATTAATCCAGATGGAGATGCTTTAGGTTCTTCTTTAGCTCTTTTGTTTTATTTAAGAAAACTTAAACATGATGTAGATTTAATATCTCCTACAGAATATTCTGAATTTTTTAAATGGCTTCCTGGAAGTAAGGATATTCTTGTTTTTTCAAAAAACACTCAATCTTTAGTAAAAAAAAAAATTATAGATTCCGACTACATTTTTTTTATAGATTTTAACAATTATTCCAGAATAAATACATTGAATCAATTTTTTTTAATTTCTAAAGCAAAAAAAATATTAATAGATCATCATCCATATCCATTTTCTTTTGATTTTATGTTTTCAGATCCAACGGCTTCATCTACCAGTATTTTAGTATTTAGATTGATATCTAAAATGAATCATTTAGATAAAATAGATAAAGAGATAGCAACGTGTTTATATGTTGGAATAATAACTGATACGGGTTTTTTTCGTTTTCCTTCTGTGACATCTGAAACTCATTTTATTGCAGGAAAATTAATAGAAAAAGGAATTGATATAGATCAAATCTATAATCATTTACAAGAAAGGTACAACGAAAATAGATTAAAACTTTTGTCTAAAGCATTAAAAAAATTGAAAGTCATAGAAAAATATCGCACAGCTTATACAAGTATTAATGCATCAGATATTAATTTATATTCCTATAAGCAAGGAGATACAGAAGGAATTATTACTTATGGATTAGGAATAAAAAACATTGTTTTTTCTGTTTTCTTTTTTGAAGAAAAAAAACAATATCCAATTAGAATTTCTTTTCGTTCAAGAGGACATTTTGATGTCAATCAATTTGCTAGAAAACATTTTGGGGGAGGTGGGCACAAAAATGCTGCAGGAGGAACTTTAGAAAAAAGTCTTTCAGAATCTATTGAATATTTTTTAAATATAATTCCTAATTATTATAAAAATCTTATGTTTTCCATTTAATGTTACAACCACAACTAGGTTTTGTAGTTTGTTTTATTTCTCTTCCGTTAAGAAGTTCTTTTAATATGTTTCTCACATCAGATCCTGTAACTGGTATTCCATTTTTTGGTCTAGAATCATCTAATTGGCCATGGTAACATAAATATCCTTTCCCATTAAATATGAA
Organism: Blattabacterium cuenoti; assembly: GCF_014251255.1. NCBI lineage: Bacteria > Pseudomonadati > Bacteroidota > Flavobacteriia > Flavobacteriales > Blattabacteriaceae > Blattabacterium > Blattabacterium cuenoti. Next base: position 182,187 of record NZ_CP059182.1, on the reverse strand, counting down.
AAATTCAGGAGTACATTTAGCTCCATAATATTTGGCTACTTCTTGTGTTTCGTCAAAAAAATAAGGAAATGGATAACGTAATTTATGAGATATTTCCTTCATTTTTTCAGGAGAATCTTCTGGATATTTTTCTATATCATTAGAATTGATAGCTAAAAAAGAAACTCCTTTTTTTATATAATCATTCGTTAAACGAACTAATTCTGTATTAATATGTTTTACATACGGACAATGATTGCAAATAAACATAATTACAGTTGCCTTATCTGAAAAAAAATCTTTAATAAATTTTTTCTTACCAGAATTTGATTCCAATAATTCAAAATTTTTTATTTTTATTTTTCTTTCTTCATTGGAAGAGGAAGTCCGTACCATAATTTTATTTGTTTTTTTTTAAATATATTTATTTTTTATGTTTTTTTGAACAAAAAATAAAAGATTTTTTCTTTTCTTCTTCAGCTAACTCAGCATCTATTAATATTCTTCCACTATGTTCATCTATTAACAATTTATTACGTTGCATGAGTTCTGAATATTTTTGAGGAGTGATTGCTAAATAAGATCCTAAAGGAGCTCCTCTTTGTACTGGAGCAACAGCTATTCCATTTTTTACTCCATTTCTTATTTTTTTATAAGTTTTTAACAAACTGTTATCTAATTTTTTAGAAAAAAAAACAGATTTTTCTAGTAAAATTTTTTCTTCTTTTTCATTTTCCAAAAGAATCTGATTTAATTCTTTTTTCTTATGGAGAAGATGCTCTTTTTTATTTTTAAATGTTTCTTCTTTTTTTTCTAAAATTTCTTTTTTTTTCTGAATATTTAGATTAATTTCTTTGATTCTTTTTTTAGATAATTGTATTTCTAGTTTTTGATAATCAATTTCTTTTTCTATAGAATAGAATTCTTTGTTATTTTTTATATTATCCTTTTGTTTTTCATATTTATTTATTAATATATTTGATGATTTTATGAGTTTATTTTGTTTATCTATGTTTTCTTTGAGAGAAAGAATATCATTAGAAATATCTTCTAATTTTTTTTTCATTTTTTCAAGTTCTTCTTCCAAACTTTTTATTTCTATGGGAATATTCATTCTGAAATTTCTAATTTCATCTACACGAGAATCTATCAATTGAATATTATATAAAATTCTTAATTTATCTACTACAGTTACAGCTGATTTTTTGTTATTTTCCATAATATTTTTTTTAATAGAAATATTTTACTGGATTAGTATCTGTTTCTGATTCATAAATAGAAACACAAAAAAATTTTTTCTTTAAAAAAGATTTTAGTAAATGCTTCGTGCATTTTTCAGATTCATAATGTCCTATATCTACAATCAAAATTTTTTTTTCTGATTTAAAAAAATCATGATATTTTAAGTCAGATGAAATGAATACATTGGCTTTTTCTTTTATCGCAGTTTCAATTCCAAAACTTCCTGAACCTGCTATCATTGTTAATTTTTTAATTTTTTTTCCTGTAAATGGAGAATGTCGAATACATGGCAAATTCATTCTATTTTTTAAGTAAATAAGAAAATCGTATTCATTCATTTCTTCTGTAAGATCCCCTATTATTCCAATTCCTAAATAAGGATTTATATTTTCAATACTATAAATTTCGTAAGCTATTTCTTCGTAAGGATGACTTGTAAAAAGTGCTTTTTTAATTATATTTAATTTATGAGATGGAAAAATGACATTAATACAAGTTTCTTTTTCCATATGAAAAACACCTTTTTTTCCGGAAAAAGGTTTTGTTTTTTCGTTTCCCATAAAACTTCCAAAACCATCAAAATTATAACTACAATGACTATAATTAGAAATATTTCCAGCTCCTGCCTCAAATAAAGAATTTCTTACTCTTTCAGCATAAGAGATAGGAACATATGTTGTTAATTTTTTCATAATTCCTTCTTTAGGAAAGAGAACTTTTTCTCTGTTAAACTGCAAAAGTTTGGATAAATAAGAATGAGTTCCTTCCCATATAAAATCTAAATTTGTATGAATTACATAAATTGCTATATTATTTTTTATTGCAGAAATGATTACTCTTTCTGAAAAAGAATTTTCAGTCAAACTTTTTATGGGTTTAAAAAGGATAGGATGAAATGATATAATTAAATTACATTTTTTATTTATAGATTCAATAATTATTTCTTCAGTAAGATCTAAAGTGATCAAAATATTTTGAATTCTTTGATCATATGATCCTACTATTAACCCTATATTATCATAAGATTCTGCATATTCTATAGGAGCTAAATCCTCTAATTGAGAGGTAATATCTTTAACTAAGATTTTCATCATAAAAAAAACACAAAAAAACGAACAAATTTATAAAAATAATAGATTTGATTCTAATCAGTGAATTTTTCAAAATTATAATATAAATAAAATAAGAATAATATGAATCTCATTCAAAAAAAACCTGCTTGGATAAAAGTAAAACTTCCAATGGGAAAAAATTATAATGAATTACAGAAATTAGTTTCTTTACACAAATTGAATACGATTTGTCAAAGTGGGAGTTGTCCTAATATAGGAGAATGTTGGGGAAAAGGAGTCGCTACTTTTATGATACTAGGAAATATTTGTACAAGATCTTGTAGATTTTGTGGAGTTAAAACAGGACTCCCTGAAAAAGTAGATTGGAAAGAACCAGAAAAAGTGGCTAAATCTATTCAAATATTGAAAATTAAACATGCTGTTATTACTTCTGTAAATAGAGATGATTTAAAAGATATGGGTGTTTCTATATGGGTAAAAACGATAAAAAGAACTCGTGTTCTTAATCCATCTGTTACAATAGAAACATTAATACCTGATTTTAAAGGAGAAAAAAAAATAATAGATCAAATCATAAATATGAAACCGGAAGTTATTTCTCATAATTTAGAAACAGTTTACAGACTCACAAAAAAAGTTCGTATTCAAGCAAAATATAATCGTAGTCTTGAAGTCCTACAATACATTAAAGAAATAAACAAGAATATTCGTACAAAAACAGGAATTATGTTGGGATTAGGAGAAACAAAGAAAGAAATATTAGAAACTATGAGAGATATAAAAAGTTCTAAAGTAGATATTTTAACATTGGGACAGTATTTACAACCTTCTTTAAAACATTTTCCTGTTTATTCTTTTGTTTTACCAGAACAATTTCAAGAATATAAAGAGATAGGATTGAAAATGGGGTTTAAATATGTAGAAAGCGGACCTTTAGTAAGATCTTCTTATCATGCGGAAAAACATGTTCAATAATAAATTCATAATTTTATGAAAATTTTTTTTCTCTTCCAAAAGAATATTGAAATTTTTTTTCATTCCATAATTTTTTTTCAATTAAAAAATTTTTAATATAAAAAGATACAGATTGATCATTTTCATTTTTAGAAAAAATAAATAATTGTTCTATAGGACGAGTTGTAGCAACATATAATAAATTGAGGTTATCAAATTTTATATTAGATAAATAATCTTCATAAAAATTTTTTATGTAATTATCTTCTATATATTGAAAATAGGATTCTATTTCTAAATAAAGCGCATTTAGTCCATGATATAAATGAGGAGAGACATTCATCCATGATCCTTCTTTTTTTTTTGAACAAGCATTCCAGTCTGTGAAAGGAATAAGGACAACAGGAAATTGTAATCCTTTAGATTGATGAATAGTCATAATCCGAATAGCATCTATATTCTCAGAAACAATGATACTTTCTTTTTTTTTTTTTAATTCCCAATAATCCAAAAAATCTACAATAGAATTTCCAATATTTTTCATTGATCTATGAATCAAATCTAAAAAAGAATAAATTGATGAAGTATTTTTATTATTATTCATTAACCCTAATGATTGAATCACTTGTTCTGCTATCTCATAGAGAGATTGACGATATAAATTATTTAAGAAGTCTAATGATTTTGTTTTAAAAAGAATTTTTTTCAAAAAAATATTTAATGGTAAAAAAATAATTTTCATCAAAAAATCATGATCTTTTTCTATAGGACAAATTAATTTATTTTGCAATAATAACAAAATAAAAAAAGCTCTTTTTTGATAACAATGAGGTTTAATAAGAATATAAAAAAAATGAATAATTATTTCTATTTCTAAATGATTTTTTATGAGAAGAGATGCGGAAGTATTTACAATAAATCCATCTTCTATAAGTTTTTCAGATAAAAAATTTCCTTCTTCGTTTCTTCTAACTAAAAGAGCGATATCCGATAATTTGTACTTTTGTTTTAACAATTTTTTTATTCTTTTTTTTATGTTCAAATAAATATATTGTTTATAATTTTTTTTTTCTAAAAAATTTAATTCAACATATCCTCCATTTTTTTTGAAGATTTTTTGTTTGGAATTCTTATAAATATCTTTGTAAATGGGAGAATGAAAGATTTTAGATACAGATTGATAAAGTGAATTATTCAATTTTACAATTTCTTCGTAACTACGAAAATTCGTTTCTATAGTAAGAATTTGTTTATGATAAGATTGGGAGGAAGAAGAAATGAGATGAAGGAATTGCTTATGGTCTCCTCCTCTCCATCTGTATATAGACTGTTTCGGGTCTCCTACGATCATAGCTGAACCGTTTTCTGATAAAGCATTTTCAACTAAAATTCGAATATTATACCATTGTAAAAATGAAGTATCTTGAAATTCATCTAAAAAATAATGTTTATATTGTATTCCCATTTTTTCATAAATATGGGGGAATGTTTCTTGAGTAATTCTTTCATAAAGAATTTGATTTAATTCTGCATTTAAAATAATTTTTCTTTCTTCTTTTAAAAAATGAAATTCTTTTTCTATCTCGTAGATTATTGATAAAAGACTCAAATTTTTTAAAAAAAGCTTATCTAAAAGATAAGAAGAAATATATTTCTCATATAAAGATTTTGTTTCTCGATATAAGAAAAGTATTTTTTCTTTATTTTTAGAAATAAAGATTTTTTGATCCATTCCTATCCATTTACAATATAATCTTTCCATATGAATGGATTTTTCAAGTCTTTTATGAAAAGGATTTAAAAAGATATTCCCTTTACATAGTTTTTTGAAAAATTTAGGCAAATCCGAGTGAGGAAATGAATGTTTTTTAATGGATGTTTCTTTCAAAAATTCAAAAAATTTCTCTCCTTGTTTTCTGCATTTTATTTCAAAATTTTGAGTTCTTTTTAATAAAGTTTCTTTTAATTGAATCAAATCATTAAAAGAATACATTTTAATCTTCCTCATAGGAAAAAAACTATTCTCCTCTACTATAAGGGAAGCAATTTTTAACAGTTCATTTCTAACATCCCAATGTTTTCCTTCTTTTAATTTTTCCAAAAAAAATTGGACCAAAATATTCGACCATTTTTCTGAATTTTTTAGTTTAGATAATAGATTATCTACTATTTTCAATAAAAAACTATTGGTATCCATTTCTAAATCTATATTTTTTTTTGAAAAAAAAGATAGAATAGTCCTATAAGTAAATTTGTCTATAGTCCTTATAGAAAAAGAAGAAAAATCATGTAAAATTGCAGATAATATTCTTTTAGCACGTTTGGATAATTGATATTTTGTTATATTTAAATCTTTTGAAAGATAAGAAAAGAAATCATGATATTCTTCACTAACTTTTAGATCAGAAAATTCTTTTATACATTGTAATATGCGTTTCCTCATTTCTTCAGAAGCCTTATTAGTAAAGGTCAAGGCGAGAATACGTTTAAATTCATCATTATGAACACTTTTAAACAAAAGATAAAGGTAATTCTTTACCAAAAAAGAAGTTTTACCAGAACCGGCTGATGCATTGTATATTTTTAAAGTTGCTGGAGTCAGCATAAAAATAAATTTTATAAATGCACAAATATAAACGTCAAATTTTAAGAAAAAAACTATTAGTAAATTTTCATAGATATAAAAAAATTCTTTATTTTTTACATCTGTTTCTGTTCATATTTTTTTTTTAAAAAAACATAAAAAAACACATGTCTCAAAAATTCCCTTATGGAGTAGCAACTGGTAATCTTGTAAAAGAAATATTTGAATATGCTAAGGAAAATGTTTTTTCCATACCTGCTGTAAATGTTACTGGATCTAATACTATAAATGCAGTAATGGAAGTCGCTTCAGAAGTTAATTCTCCTGTTATTATTCAATTATCCAATGGAGGGGCGATATTTTTTGCAGGAAAAGGTTTAAAAAACCATGAACAAAAAGCCGCAATAAAAGGTTCTATAGCTTGTGCTAAACATGTTCATGAACTAGCGGAAGCCTATAAAGCAACTGTCATTCTTCATACAGATCATTGTCCTAAGGAAAATTTACCATGGATAGATGGTTTATTAAATATTAACGAAATACATTATAAACATTTTGGGAAAACATTGTTCAGTTCACATATGTTAGATTTATCTCAAGAACCTTTAGAAGAAAATATTAGCATTTGTGAAAAGTATTTTGAAAGAATGAATAAGATTCAAATGACTATTGAAATAGAACTTGGGGTTACAGGAGGAGAAGAAGACGGAATAGACAATTCTAAAATAGAGAATAATAAACTTTATACTCAGCCAGAAGAAGTTTCATATGCTTATGAAAAATTAAAAAAAATCAATAATAATTTCATTATTGCGGCTTCATTTGGAAACGTTCACGGAGTTTATAAACCAGGAAATGTGATTTTACGTCCTGAAATATTAAAAAAAACTCAAAAATATATAAAAAATAAATTTCATACCATAGAAAAACCAGTTTTTTTGGTTTTTCATGGTGGATCAGGATCCTCTCAAAAAGAGATTCAAGAAGCTATTAATTATGGGGTCATTAAAATGAATGTAGATACCGATTTACAATATGCTTTTACATGCGGTGTGAGGGATTATATGAGTAAATATAAAAAATATTTAGAAAAACAAATAGGAAATCCAGAAGGAGAATCTCTTCCAAACAAAAAATATTATGATCCTAGAGTATGGCTACGAGAAGGAGAAAAATCATTTAAGATTTTTCTTAGAAAGTATTTTGAATTAATGAATAACATTAACACTTTATGAAGAAACAATCATGGCTTGGTTTTTAAGAAAGAAAAAAAATATTTTGACTCCTATAGAGGATAGAAAAAATTTCCCCAAAGGGCTTTGGTATAGAACTCCTAGTGGAAAAATTATAGATACAGAAGAATTAAAAAAAAATGCTTATGTTAGTCCAGAAGATGGATATCATGTAAGAATTCATAGCAAAGAATATTTTGAAATTCTTTTTGATAATGGAAAATTTTTAGAAATCAATGTTAAAATGACGAGTCAAGATCCTGTTAAATGGATAGATTGCAAGAAATATACAGATAGAATTAAAGAAGCAAGAAAAAGAACTAATTTATATGATGCGATTAGAACAGGAGTGGGAAAAATGAAAGGATTAGACTTAGTCATTTCCTGTATGGATTTTTCATTTATAGGAGGATCTATGGGATCTGTAGTTGGTGAAAAAATATCTAGAGCAATAAAATATTGTATTGAAAAAAGATTCCCATATGTATTGATATCTAAATCTGGTGGAGCTAGAATTATGGAATCTGCATTTTCTTTAATGCAAATGGCAAAAACAATAGCTAGACTGACTCAATTACGTGAGACAAAAATTCCTTACATTTCTGTTCTTACAGATCCAACTACAGGAGGAGTAACAGCTTCTTATGCTTTACTTGGAGATATTAACATAGCAGAACCAGGTGCTCTTATAGGATTTGCTGGTCCTAGAGTTATTAGAGAAATTATAGGAAAAGATCTTCCTAAGGGATTTCAAACTGCAGAATTTCTTTTGGAACATGGGTTTATAGACTTAATTTCTTCTAGAATGGAATTAAAAAAAAACATATCTAATCTTATTTCTATGATGATAGAATAGAAATTATTCCCATTCAATAGTAGCTGGAGGTTTGGATGTGATGTCATATACTAAACGGTTAATTCCATCAACTTCATTAATAATTCTATTAGAAATTTTTTCTAAAAAATCGTAAGGTAAACGTGAAAAAGTAGCAGTCATGAAATCTTCTGTTTTTATAACACGTAATACAGCTGTATATTCGTATGTTCGTTTATCTCCTTTTACTCCTACAGATTTTACTGGTAATAATATTATAAACGCTTGACTGACAAAATCATAAAGATTTGAATTTGTTAATTCTTGTGAAAGAATATTTTCAGATTTTTTCAGTATGGAGATCTTTTTTTTGTTGATTTTTCCAAGAATACGAATACTTAATCCAGGTCCAGGAAATGGATGACTGTGTAAAATTTCTCTTGGAATCCCCAATTCTATTCCTATTTTTCTGACTTCATCTTTAAATAATTTTCTTAAAGGCTCAATAAGTTTTAATTTTTTCAATTGAGGTAATCCTCCTACATTATGATGAGATTTAATAAAAAAATTTTTTCTTAATTTTGAAGAAATTGAAGACTCAATCACATCTGAATATATAGTTCCTTGTGCTAAAAATTCTACGTTATCAATTTTTTCTGATTCTTTTTGAAAAATGGATGCAAATTCATTTCCTATAATTTTTCTTTTCTTTTCAGGATCTACAATTCCAGTTAAAATAGATAAAAAACGTTTTTTCGCATCTATTATTTTAATAGGAAAATTCATTCTTTTACAAAAGGAAAAGATTTTTTCTTTTTCTTTTCTTAAAAGAAATCCCGTATCAACGAAAATACAATTCAAAGCATTTCCAATAGCATTATGAATGATAGAAGCTGATACAAAAGAGTCTACTCCACCTGAAAAACCTAATATAACTTTTTTATCAGCTACACGTTTCTTTATTTTTTTTATAGTATTTTGTACAAATTGATTTAGTTCCCAATTTTGATCGCATTTACAAATGTGTAGGATAAAATTCTTTAATATAGAGATTCCAAATTCTGTATTATCTACTTCAGGATGAAATTGAACTGCATAAATATTTTTAGTCTTATGAATTATAGCGGCAATAGAACAAGATGAAGTATGACCTATTTTTTTAAATTCTTTTGGTAAGTTTTTTATCTCATCAAAATGACTCATCCAAACAATTGATTTTTTAGGAATTCCAAAGAATAAATTCTTTTTCTTTAAAAAAGAATCTATAATAAAATAGGATTTTCCATATTCTTTGGATTTTGATTTTTCTATTTTCCCTCCGAAAAGGAAAGAAATTAGTTGCATTCCATAACAAATCCCAAGTATAGGAATATTTAATTGAAATATCTCTTTAGAGATTAAAGGAGAATCTTGGTCATAAACAGAAAAGGGACTTCCTGATAAAAGAATTCCTTTTGGTTTTTTGGATAAAATATTATGAATCGAAATATCATAAGGACATAATATTGCATATACACCTATTTCTCTAATTCTTCTAACTATCATTTGGCTGTATTGAGAACCAAAATCTAATATGATAATAGAATCTTTTTTCATTAAAATTTTTACAATTTTTTTATTTCTATTCTAAATATTACTAAACTAATTACAAACCAATATCTTGTCTAAAATACAAATTTTCAAAATGAATTTTATTTACTTTATCATAAGCCGTTTTTATTGCTTCATGAATAGATTTTCCTATTCCTATTACATTCAAAACACGACCACTTGATGTTATCCATTTTTCTTTTTCCTTTTTTGCTCCAGCAATATAAAAAGGTTCTTTTAAAGAATTCAGTCCTTTGATAACTTTTCCACTTTCGTATTTTTCTGGGTATCCTTTTGAAGACAAAACAATACAACAAGAATACAATTTTTTTTCCCAGTGAATCTTAATATTCTTTTGTTGAAAAAGAGAAGATTGTATTATATGAAGAAAACTACTTTTCATTAGTGGAAATAAAGTTTGAATTTCAGGATCTCCTAAACGAGTATTGTACTCTAATAAATAAACCCCATTTGAAGTAATCATTAATCCAAAATAAATGAATCCAAAAAAAGTTAATTTTTCCAAAAATAATCCTTCTAAAGTTGGTTCTAATATATTTTTTTTAAAATCTATCCAAACATCATTTGTCATATGTGGATTAGGAACAATAGTTCCCATTCCTCCTGTATTTAATCCTGTTTCTTTTTCTCCTATTTTTTTATAATCCTTAGCGGATAAAAAAGGAATAATATTTTTTCCATTAAATATAGATAAAATAGAGGCTTCATTTCCTTGTAAAAATTCTTCTATGATTACTTTATTTCCAGATTCTCCAAATTTTTTATCTCTCATGATAGAATTTAAAGCTTTTTTTGCTTCAGCTTTATTTTTTACTAACAGAACTCCTTTCCCTGAAGCAATTCCTCTAGTTTTAATAGCTACGGAATAAGTAGTTTCTTCTAAAAAATCCATAGCTTTTTGATAGCAATCAAAAGTTTTATATTTAGGAGTAGGTATTCCATATTTTTTCATAAAATATTTGGAAAAAATACGGTCTCCTTCAAGTCTAGCTGCAAGGTAATGTGGTCCAATTATTTTTAATCCAACTTTTTGGAAAATATCTACAATTTTTTCCAATAAAAAAGTTTCAGAACCTACAATAGTTATATCTATTGCGTTTTTTTTTGCAAAAAAACATAATTCTGATGGGGAATGAATATTTTTTATATTTTTTCCTATTTGATCTGTTCCCCCATTTCCAGGATAAAAATAAAGATCAACCGAATCTTTTAATAATTTTTTACCAATAGCGTGTTCACGTCCTCCGCTTCCAAGAATTAAAATTTTCATATTCTAAATAATTAATGTTTAAAATGTCTTTCTCCTGTGAAAGCCATAGCGATTCCATATTCATTACAAGCTTTTATAGATTCTTTATCACGGATAGAACCTCCTGGTTGAATAATTGCACGAATTCCACCAGAACGAGCCGCTTCGTCAACTACATCTCTAAAAGGAAAAAAGGCATCAGAAACAAGCACTAAATCTTTTTTACTTTTTTCTAAAGCTCTCTCTATGGCTTGTCTAGCTGCCCATATTCTATTTGTTTGCCCTCCAGAAATTCCTAAAGTTTGTGTTCCTTTTGAGACAACAATCGCATTGGATTTTACATATTTAACGACTTTTTGAGAAAAAAATAAAGACACAAGTTCTTTATCAGAAAATTTTTTTTTTGTAACTATTTTATAATTTTTAGATAAAAAACGATCAATTTGTTGTATTAAAACACCTCCATCTATTTGAACAGATTCTAATGTATCTGAAATTGGTTCATTTATTTGAATAATTCTTAGATTTTTTTTTATTTTTAAAATATTTAAAACATCTATTTCATAACTAGGAGATAAAATCACTTCTAAAAATATGTTTTTTATTTCATTTGCTAATTCTTTTGTTATTGGAACATTCACGGCCATTATTCCTCCAAAAAAAGAAATATCATCGGCATAATAAGTTTTTTGGAATGCTTCAATTATATTTTTTCCTAATGCAACTCCACAAGGAGTAGAATGTTTCACTGTACAACAAGCTGGTTCAGATTCAGAAAATTGTGATACAATTTTCCAAGCAATATCCATATCTCTTAAATTATTAAATGAGAGTTCTCTTCCATGCAATTGTTGAAAATTTCGCATTGCACCTTTATGAATCGTATTAATATAATATGCTGCTTTTTGATGAGGATTTTCTCCATAACGGAGATTCATTTTCTTTTTATAAGAAAAATGTAAATAAGGAGGAAAATCTTCTTCAAGAAGATATTGAGAAATGACAGAATCATAGGCGGAAGTAATATTAAATACTTTTCCAGCTAGTTTTTTTCTCAACTTTAATGAAGTAATTCCATTATGTTCTATTTCATTTTTTACTAAAAAATAATCATCTTTATCTGTAATTGCCGTAACATATAAAAAATTTTTCGCAGCTGCACGAAGTATAGAAGGTCCCCCTATATCTATAAATTCAATCAATGAACTAGATTTTAAATGTATTTTTTCAAAAAAAGGATAAAAATTAACTAATACAATATCAATAAGAAAAATATTGTGGAATAGAATAGAATTCATATGTTCTTCAACAGAACGATTAGCCAAGACTCCTCCATAAATATTAGGATGAATAGTTTTTATTCTTCCATCTAGAATCTCAGGAAAAGATGTTATTTCTGATATGTTTATAACATGATCTATTCCATGTTTTTTCAAATATTGAAAAGTTCCACCAGTAGAAATTATTTGATACCCTTTTTCATTCAAAAAACGGACAAAATCAAATAGTTTTTCATCTTTTTCATAAACACTAATCAATGCTCTTTTCGTCATAATAAAAAAAAATAATAAATTGATATATAAAAAAATTCTGTAGAAATAAAAAACTATTTACTAAATAATAGAAAAAAAACTGTTAAAGAGAATTTATAGATTGAATGAGAATCTCCTCTTCTATAAGAGATATTTTTTTAGACAAAGAAATAGGAGTTTCTTTTGAAGAAATCCTACACGATTTTTTTAAAATGATCTTTCCTGAATCAATAGATTTTGTTACATAATGAACTGTTGCTCCGGATATTTTTTCTTTCTTATTAAGAACTTCTTGATGCACTCTCATTCCATACATCCCTTTCCCTCCATATTTAGGTAAAAGAGAAGGATGAATATTTATGATTTTTCCATTCCATTTTTCACACAATTTTGCATCAAGGATAGAGAGAAATCCTGAAAGAATTATAATGTCTGGAATATGTTTCATTAGTAAATGATCAATTTCTTTTGATAGAAATCTTTTTTCCACTTTTTCTAAAGAAACAGTCTGAATATTTTCTTTTAATGCATATTGAATGGCCATGCAGTTTCTATCAGAAATGACTAAATCTACTTTAAAATTAGAAAGTTTTCCATTGGAAATAGCTTGACAAATATGCTGCATATTTGTCCCTCTTCCAGAAACTAAAATAGCTAGTTTTTTCATGAAATTGAAAATATTTTTATGTCAAGAATACTTTTTTATTTCCTTTTACAATATTCCCCAATACAAAAGGATCTTCTCCTAAAACACATAATTTTTTCAATACAGAACATTGATCTTGAACAGAAACTATTATAATCATTCCAACTCCCATGTTAAAAGTCTTCCACATGACTCTATCTGACACAGATCCTATTTTCTGAATAAAATTAAAAACAGGATGAATCGGTATCTTGTTTCTATAGACGACAGCTGATAAATTTTCCGGAAGAATACGGAATAAATTTTCGTTGATTCCTCCTCCTGTTATATGAGCTAATCCATGTATAAAAAATTCTTTTAATAAAATATGAATAGGAAAATGATAAATTTTCGTTGGAATTAAAAGAGTTTCATAAAATGGTTTTTTTTGGAAATTTTTTACAAAATCTTCTTCAGAAAAAATATTTCTAATTAAAGAAAATCCATTACTATGGATTCCTGAAGAAGGAAGTCCAATTAAAACATCACCTTCCTTAATTCTCTTTTTTCCATCTATAATATTCTCTTTCTCTACAATTCCTACACAAAATCCGGCAACATCATAGTCATTAAATTGATAAATACCAGGCATTTCCGCTGTTTCTCCTCCAATAAGACATGTTTTTGTTTTTTTACAAAATGAAGAAATTCCTTGTAAAATTTTTTCTGCAATATTAGAATCAAGTTTTCCGCAAGCCAAATAATCTAAAAAAAATAAAGGTTTCGCTCCATGACACAAAATATCATTCGCACACATGGCAAAACAATCTTTTCCAATTATATCATATTTTTTATAATTAATAGCTAAACGAAGTTTAGTTCCTACACCATCCACCCCAGAAACCAAAATAGGCTCTTTATATTCTCTACATTCAGAGAATTTGTAAAAAGCAGAAAAATGATCCAATGAACTAATTACTTTATGATTATAAGTTTTTTTTAAAATATTGTTAATTTTAGTAAGATGATTTTCTTTCATTTCCTTGTTGTAAGATGAATTGACAAAAAGATACAATCATTTTTTATGAATATGAACTGGATAATTTCCAGTAAAACAACCAAAACAGTAATTTCTACTTCCAAGTATTTTTATTAGATTTTTTATACTTAAAAATTCTAAACTATCTACATCTAAAATTTTAGCTATTTCATCTTTATTTAGATTATGTGAAATCAAATCTTTTTTACTTGGTGTATCCACTCCTAAAAAACATGGACCTATAATAGGTGGAGAAGCGCTTCTGAAATGAATTTCTCTAGCTCCTGCTTTTCTTAAGATAGAAACTAATCTACGACTAGTCGTCCCACGAACAATGGAATCATCAACAATAACAATTCGTTTCCCTTTAATTTCATCTAATATAGGATTTAGTTTTAGATTAACAATACGTTCACGTATTTCTTGTTTAGGAAGAATAAAAGATCTCCCAATATATTTATTTTTTACCAAGATTGGTTTAAAAGGGATTCCAGATGCTTTGGAAAATCCAATAGATGCTGGAACTCCGGAATCTGGAACTCCAATAACGACATCCGCTTCTACTGGATATTGTTCATAAAGTTTTTCTCCACTTTTTTCACGTATTTCATAAACATTTATATTTTCAATTAAAGAATCAGGACGAGAAAAATAAATATATTCAAAAGAACATGTTCTTCTTTTTGTATATTTTTTTTTTGTAAGTAGAGAAAATCGTATAGATTTTTGATCTACTATAGCCATTTCTCCTGGAAAAAGATCTCTTATATAATAACCCCCTACAGAATCTATTCCACAAGTTTCTGAACTAAATATGTAAGTTTTTTCATTGAGCATTCCATAACATAAAGGACGAATTCCATTTGGATCTCTAAATGCAGCCATCTTATTCTTTGTAAGAACAATAACAGAATAAGCTCCTTGAATATCAAGAGTAGTTTTTTGAATAGCAGTTTCTAAATTATTATCATATTTATGTAAATATCTCTGTATCAAACGTAAAATCACTTCGGAATCCGAATATTCGGATAAAAAAGTGATTCCTTTTGATTCTAGATTTTTACGAATTTTTTTAGCATTGACTAGATTTCCATTATGAACTATAGAAATAGTACTTTTTCCTTGAGAATCTTCTCCAAAAAATGGTTGAATATTTTTTTTACTTTGTCCTCCTTCTGTAGAATAACGTGTATGTCCAATCACAGCATTTCCATGATAACATTTAGAATTTGCAATTTCTAGAAAAGAATCTAAAACAAGACCTTCACTCTTATGAGATAAAATAAATCCATCTCGTAAAACAGAAAATCCACAAGCTTCCTGCCCCCGGTGTTGTAATGAAAATAACCCAAATTGAATTAAAGAAAATGTATCTACTTTATGAGGAGAATAAATACCAAAAACACCGCACTCCTCATGAAATTTATCATCAGAATCATTCCGATGATTGTTTCCTTTGAAAACAGGAGAGAACAATTGAGATATCATCTTTTTTTTCTGTAAAAAGAATATCTTTTTACCATAATTAAAAATCAATTAATGGAGACAATCAATATTTAATCGTTTTAATACTTCCATATAAGCATCAAAAACAAATTCTTTATTCTTATTCTTGCTAAGACCTATTCTAAATAAATCTTTATCAAGTTTTTTCATTGTTTTTTTATCCCAAAAACGACAAGTATCAGGACTGATTTCATCAGAAAGTAAAATTTGATTGTTTTCATTTTTTCCAAATTCTATTTTAAAATCTACTAATAAAATATTTTTTTCAAAAAAATATTTTTTCAAAATATTATTAACATTTAGTATAATTTTATAAATTTCTTTTAATTCTTCATAGGAAATAATTTCTAAAAAAACTGCATGATGATCATTAATAAATGGATCATTTAATGCATCATTTTTGTAAAAAATTTCAAAAATCACATTCTTAGAATGAGTTCCTTCTTTTACTCCCAAACGCTTAGACAAACTTCCAGAAATAATATTACGAACGACAAACTCTAATGGAATCATATCCATTTTTACACACAATTGTTCTCTATTATTTATTCTACGAATGAAATGAGTTTTTATTCCATAAGAATTAAGAAACTTGAAAATAAATGTTGTGATTTCATTAATTAAAATCCCTTTGTCCTGTATAAATTCTGTTTTTTCTCCATCTAAAGCCGTTATACTATCTTTATAGTGAAGAATAATTTCATGTGGATTCTCTGTAGAATAGATTTTTTTTGTTTTTCCTTCTGATAAAAACTTTTTTTTCATTATTTTATTTCTCATAATCAATATGACTTACTCTATTTCATTGATTAATTTTTCTTTTGCATCCATTCTAAATTTTAGTAATGATTCTTTGATATCTTTATATTTTATGGATAAAATATGAATTGCTAATAAAGCAGCATTATATGCATTGTTTATCCCCACTGTAGCAACAGGAATATATTTAGGCATTTGTACCATAGAAAAAAGAGCATCTATCCCACCTAAAGATCCATTTTTATTATGATCATGATAAATTGGAACTCCTATAACTGGTAAAACAGTTTTTGAAGCGATAAACCCTGGTAAATGAGCGGATAAACCAGCACCTGCAATAATTAATTCTACTCCTTCTTCTATTTCTATTTTTTTTATTTTTTCTGATAAAACATCTGGTAATCTATGTGCTGAAATTACATAAGTTTTATAACTTATATTAAATTTATTTAATATTTTATCTGCTGATTTCATAATTATTTTATCTGATATGCTTCCACAAAATATGGCTATTTTCATAATATTTTTTTTATTAAAAATAATTTATTTATAAAAAATATTGTACAGCATTTCTAAAAATAGAATGTTCTTTAATCTTAGGTATATTTTTTAATAATCCGTGATCGTAGCATCGTTCTGGATGAGTCATTCTTCCATAAATTCTTCCATCTTCACTTAATAATCCTTCTATTGCCCTAACAGATCCATTAGGATTATACGGAATTTCTAAAGAAGGATTTCCTTGAAAATCAACATATTGTGATGCTACTTGCCTTTTATTAAATAAAACATTAATTGTTTCTTCATTAGCATAAAATCTTCCTTCCCCATGAGATACTGGAAGTATATATATTTTATTTTTCATCCCATTTAACCATGGAGATTGATCTGAAATAATTTTGATATGAACACATTGTGATATGTGTTTTTCTATTTCATTATAAGTAAGTGTAGGAGACTTATAATTCCTTAATGTTATTTTACCATTAGGTAACAGCCCTGATTTAATTAACCCCTGAAATCCGTTACAAATTCCTAAAATTAATCCGTCATGATCTAAGAATTGAGAAATAGCATTTTTTATGTTTTTATTTTGTAATACAGACGTAATAAATTTGGCCGAACCATCAGGTTCATCTCCAGCACTAAATCCTCCACATAACATAAATATTTGTGCAGATTTTATCTGCTTTTCCATTTGATATATAGATTCAACAATTTCTTTACTATTTAGATTTCTAAATACATAAGTTTTTACTATTGCTTTTTCTTTTTCAAATGCATAAATAGATTCAAATTCACTATTTGTTCCAGGAAATATTGGAATAAATACACGTGGGACTCCTTTTTTTTTCCATAGGATTTTTTTTTGTGAAGAAACTAATTTTTTTCCTTTTTTATTCTTTTGAAAAATTATTTTTTTATGATTTTTACGATATTTTTTTATTTTTTTTGAAAAAATAGAAGATAAAGGTTTCATCCAAATTTCTATAGCTTCATCTATATCTATATGGATTCCATTAAAATTCAAATATTTATTTGAAACAATTTCTCCTATTAAAATAAAATCTTTTGAAAGAGAAGATGAGGATTCTATTATTAATGATCCTATATTCATTTCAAATAAATGATTTTTACAATTAATAGAAACTCCCAAACGATTTCCAAAAGACATTTTTGCAATGGCAATGGAGATTCCTCCATCTTTTATAGTTTTTACAGAAACAATTTTTCCAGAACGAATTCCTTCATAAATTTGAAGATATGCTTTTTTCATAGAATCAAAATCTGGCATATCTTTTTTCAAAAGACGATGATGATAAAAGTAGATTTTATTTCCTATTTTTTTCAATTCAGGAGATATCACATTGGAACATGAATTAGTTGAGACTCCAAAAGCTATTAATGTTGGAGGAACATGAATGTTTTTATATGTACCGGACATACTATCTTTTCCTCCAATAGATGCGATTCCAAATGACATTTGTGCATGATAAGCCCCTAATAAAGCAGAAAATGGTTTTCCCCAATTTTTTGGATCATTTCCTAATTTTTGATAATATTCTTGAAAACTCAAATAAGTATTTTTATAATAACCTCCCATAGAAACAATTTTAGAAATACATTCTACAATCGCATAAATGCCTCCATGAAGAGGACTCCAAATAGATATTTCTGGATGAAATCCCCAAGAAGCTAAACTGACTGTTGTTGTTTTTCCATATAACACAGGAATTTTTTGAGCACTTCCTTCGGAAGGGGTCATCTGATACTTTCCCCCAAATGGCATTAGTACTGTGGTCCCCCCTACAGTACTATCAAACATTTCTACGAGACTTTTTTGAGATGCAATATTTAATAAAGAAAGAGTATTAAAAAATGTTTTTTTACTGAAAGTAATATTTTTTGATTTTTCAAAAGGAGAAATGGAATCAGGGGAACTAACGTGAACAACCTTTTTCTTATCAGATCCTCCTGTGTTTAAAAAAGAACTTTTTAAATTAAAAAGTTCTTTTTTCTTATGATACAATATTATTCTTTTATTATCAGTTACTTTAGCTATGGGAACGGATATAAGATTTTCTTCACGAGCTAAATTGATAAATGTTTTTACATTAGAAGGGTTTAATACAACAGACATACGTTCTTGAGATTCTGATAGTGCTATTTCTATAGCTTCTAAATCATTTTGTTTAATTGGAATTTTATCCAAATGAATAATTGAACTATTACTCAATTCTCCAATAGCTATTGCAGCCCCCCCTGCACCAAAATCATTGCATTTTTTTATTAAGGAGACGACTTCTTTTTTTCTAAAAAATCTTTGGAGTTGTCTTTCTATAATTGGATTTCCTTGTTGTATTTGTTGAATATTGTTATGATGATGATGATTTTTACATTGATATTCTTTAGAGGAGGATGTGGCTCCTCCTATTCCATCTCTTCCTGTTAATCCCCCAACTAATAAAATAACATCTCCTTTTTTTGGATTTTTTTGTTTCACAGCATCAACTGGAACAGCTCCAATTACCATTCCTACTTCCATTCTTTTAGCTCTGTATCCTTCGTGATATATTTCATGAATGTGAGTTGTTGCTACTCCTACTTGATTTCCATAAGAACTATATCCATAAGCTGCTTCACGGCATATTTTCCGTTGTGGTAATTTTCCATTCAAAGTTTTTGTAAAAGTTGGATCTGCTGCTCCGCTTAATCTAATAGATTGATAAACGAAAGCTCTTCCAGATAAAGGATCTCTAATAGCTCCACCTATACAAGTATAAGCTCCTTCAAAAGGATCAATTTCTGTAGGATGATTATGTGTTTCATTTTTGAATAATAAATACCATTTTTCCTTTTTTTTGTTATTATTATGAATAATATCCACATCCACCATGATAACACAAGCATTATGTTCTTTAGAAAACACATAATTTTTTTCCAAAATTCCTTTTTTATAAAGAATTTTAGATGGGAGACTCGATAAATCCATTAGATTGATAGGATCTTTTGATTTTCCTATTAAATCTCTATCTTTTAAATATTCATTAAAAATATTCTGATATATTTCTTTAAATTTTCCATCAAAAGTTATATCTATTAATGTAGTAAGAAATGTAGTATGACGACAATGATCAGACCAATAAGCATCCAAAATACGTAATTCCATTTCCGTTGGATTACGATTTTCTTGAATAAAGTATTTTTTGATGAAAAGTAAATCACTCAATTCCATAGAAAAACCCCATGTATTATGAATATTTTTTATTTTCTCATGAGTAGAATGAATAAAACCATCTAGAATAGAATGGTTTTTCTTTTTATCATTCTTATGAAGTCTATCATTCTTTTTTTTTCTATGGATATTATTAGGAATATTGCAAACACTCCTAATAAAAAAAGGATAATAAATTATTTTTTCATGAATATTTTTCTCTTTCCAAAAAGCAGGATTAATGCAATATCTTTTTATTTTATAAAAATCCTCATGAGAAGAAGAAGTCAATCCTATCAATTTTATTAGCTGACCTGTTTTTATAAAAACGGTAGATAAAGGATCTATCATTTTTAGACATTGCATAGCAGCATCCGCGCGTCTGTCATATTTTCCTGGAAGGAATTCGATAAAAAAATATGGATTTTTTAGATGTATTTTTCTACATAAAATATCTGTAACAGGATCTACAAATATTTTATATAAACTATCTAAAAAAATTTCTTTTTTTATGTGAAAAATATCATATGTATAATAAACAACTACTTTAGATAATGAAATATCCATTTCTTTTAATTCTCTAGATAGTTTTCTAGAATAAATATCAAAAGGAATTCTTTTCTTTATATAAATCCTTAAATTCATTAATTATTATCTATCTTTTTGATATAAATATGACATGTATGAATCTGAATAATAGAAATCTTTTTTTTCCTAAACTTTCCTAAATTTTAAGATCCATATTAGAATCATTAATAAAATGATAAAATTTATTTAACACTGGATTTACTTGTTTATCAACAAATTCTAAAGTTTGTTCTGAAGAAAATCCTATAAATTTTTTATGATCAAGTATTTGATTCATTTTTTCTTCATCAATTGGTATTTTATTGTCGTTTAAAATCCGTTGAATAAAATCATTTTCTTTTCCTTTCAGTTTTATTTTTTCATTTGTATTCATAGAATGAATTCGTATTCTTTCATGAATTTCTTGTCTATTAGATCCTTTTTTTACGCTTTCTACAATAATTGATTCCGTAACTAAAAACGGAAGTTCTTGATTAATATGTTTTTCAATCATTTTAGGATACACAATAATATTTTCTATTATATTATTCCAAATTAATAATATAGCGTCTGTTGCTAAAAAAGACTGTGGAATAACTAATCTTCTATTTGCGGAATCATCTAGAGTTCGTTCTAACCATTGAGTTGCTGCAACCATTGCTGAACTATTTGATAATGAAATCACATATTTTGCTAAAGACGCTATACGTTCACTACGAATTGGATTTCGTTTATAAGCCATTGCACTGGATCCAATTTGTTCCGTTTCAAACGGTTCTTCTATTTCTTTTAAATTTTGTAGAAGACGTAAATCATTACTAAATTTATGAGAAGATTGAGAAACATTTGATAATAGGTTTAATATTTGTGTATCTACTTTTCTGTCATAAGTTTGTCCTGTAACAGAAAAAATATTTTTAAATCCAAATCGATTGGATATTTTTCTCTCTAAATTTTTTACTTTTTGTAAATCTCCATTAAATAATTCTTTAAAACTAGCAGCTGTTCCTACAGTTCCTTTCACTCCTCTAAAACAAAGATTTTTCAATCTAAATTCTAATTCTTCTATATCTAGAAGTAAACTGTTCATCCATAAAGTAGAACGTTTTCCTACAGTAGTTAATTGAGCTGGTTGATAATGAGTGTAAGCTAATGTAGGAGTATTATGATATTCTAAAGTGAAGTTTCTAAGACGAAATAAAACATTAATCAATTTGTTCAGTATAATCTCTAGTCCATCACGAATTAGAATAAGATCTGTATTATCCACTATAAAAGCACTTGTTGCTCCTAGATGAAGAATAGGTTTAGCTAAGATGGCTTTTTCTCCAAAAGCATATAAATGTGCCATGACATCATGACGAAATTTTTTTTCATAAAAAGCAACTCTCTTCCAATCTATATCATCCAAATGTTTTTTCAAATCATCGATTTGTTCTTCATTAATATTTAACCCTAATTCTTTTTGTCCTTCTGCTAAAGACAACCAAAGTTTTCTCCAAGTAGAAAATTTTTTTTTAGAAGAAAAATTGTATAACATTTCTTTACTACTATATCTTTCTACTAAAGGATTTTTATATTCTTTCATAAGGAAATATTTTTTTATGAAAAAATTTTAAAAAAAGAAGATTTATTTTTTATAATATTTTGATTTCTTTCAGATCCAATAGAAATTAATAAAATTTCTAGATTTAGATAATCTTCAATAAAGGTAATATATTTTTTGCAATTGATTGGTAAATCATCATATTCTTTAATATGAGAAATATCTTTTTTCCAACCTGGAAAATCTATATAAATTATTTCTATATTTTTTTCATCTATATTTGCTGGAAAATGTTGTATTTTCTTTCCATGACTTCTATATTCTATACCAACTTTTATAAAATCTAATTCGCTTAATACATCCAATTTTGTGATAATTAAAAAATTAATTCCATTAATCATACAAGAATATTTTAAAGCGAAGAGATCTAACCATCCACATCTTCTTGGACGTTTTGTAGTCACTCCATATTCATTTCCTTTTTCACGTATGATCTCATTTACAGGACTCCTAATCTCTGTAGGAAATGGCCCATATCCCACACGCGTACAATACGATTTTGCTATCCCAATAAAATTTTTCAAAAAAATAGGAGGAATTCCGGATCCTATACATACTCCTCCTGTAGAAGTAGAAGAAGGAGTAACATATGGATATGTTCCATAATTTATATCTAAAAGCATTGCTTGAGCTCCTTCAAATAGAATTTTTTTCTTTTTTTTGAAAGCATCATGAAGCTCATAAACAGAATCAATAATTCTAGGTAAAAGAAATTTAGCATATTCTATATATTCTTCATATATAGATTGAAAAGAAAGAGGTTTTCTTTTATATATTTTTGTTATAATTTGATTTTTGTAATCAAGATTATCTTTTAATTTTTTATGAAAATTTTTTAGATTTAATAAATCTAATACACGGATTCCAACCCTTGCTATTTTATCTTCATAAGTCGGACCAATTCCGCGATGTGTTGTTCCAATAGGTTTATCTCCTAAAGCTTCTTCTTTGTATTTATCTAACAAACGATGATAAGGTAGAGTTATATGTGCACGTTTTTCCAAGAAGACTTTAGATGTATTTATTCCTATAGATTCTATTTTTTTTATTTCTTGAAGTAAAGATTGAGGATCCACTACAACTCCAGAACCAATAATACATTTATTATCCGGATAGACAACTCCAGATGGAATTAAATGAAGAATCAAATGCTTTTTATTAATATGAATCGAATGACCCGAATTATTTCCACCCTGATAACGGACAACATAATCAGAATTTTTAGCAAGTAAATCTGTAATTTTTCCTTTTCCCTCGTCACCCCATTGGAGACCTACAATTACATTTGAAGGCATGATATTTTTTTTATTTATTAATAAATAATATAAATGATATTTTTTTATTATTTACATTTTTTTTTTGAAAAATTTTTTTTTACATGTTTATAAGCTAACATTGTTGTTTTTCTTCCTCTAGGAGTTCTTATCAAATATCCTTCTTGAATAAGAAAAGGTTCATAAACTTCTTCTATAGTTTCTGAATTTTCATTTACAGCTGTAGCTATAGTATTTATTCCTACAGGGCCTCCTTTAAAATGATCAATAATATATGTAAGAATTCTATTATCCATTTCATCTAATCCATGTTTATCCACATTCAAAGCTTTTAATCCTAAATTACAAATATTAATATCTATAGTTCCGTTTCCTTTTATTTGAGCAAAATCACGAATTCTACGAAGTAGAAAATTCGCAATACGTGGAGTTCCACGACTTCTATTAGCGATTTCATAAGAAGCTTCTTCCGTTATTGGAATTTTTAATATTTTAGCACTTCTATGTACAATATTTTTTAGTAATTCTTTTTGATAATAAGTAAGACGAAAATTTATTCCAAATCTGGAACGCATAGGAGCTGTTAATAATCCAGATCTTGTTGTGGAGCCTATTAAAGTGAAAGGAGATAGATCAATTTGGACAGATCGAGCATTAGATCCAGAATCTATTATAATATCTATCTTATAATTTTCCATTGCTGAATATAGATATTCTTCAACTATTGGAGAAAGACGATGTATTTCATCAATAAATAAAACATCATTTGAACTCATATGAATGAGTAGTCCTGCTAAATCTCCAGGTTTATCCAAAACCGAACCAGAAGTTACAGTAATATTAACACATAATTCATTAGCTACAACATGAGCCAAAGTTGTTTTTCCCAAACCAGGAGGTCCATGAAATAAAATATGATCTAAAGCTTCTTTCCTTTTTTTAGTAGCCTGAATAAAAATTTTTAAGTTGTCTAAAACGTCATGTTGTCCAAAAAAATCTTTAAATTTTTTTGGATTCAAAGTATCTTCTTCTAAAGATGACACAATAAACTGTTATTGATTATTTTTTTTTATCATAAAATAAATTCACAACCATGTTGTAGTAGTAATTTTTTGTTCTAAGACTAGACTCTTGTAACTCTTTTAAAGTTAAAGAAATAAAAGTTGTCTTCATATAATAATTTTTCTGATACAAAAAGAAATGAACAATATAAAATTCCATGATCTTAAAATATTTAAAAGAGTATAATCTGTTAAATCAAATTTAATAGGAACAACAGAGATGTATCCATTTTTTAATGCCCATTCATCAGTATCTAATTTTTTATCAAAATTAACAAAATCACCTAATAACCAATAATAAGATCTTCCTTTTGGATCATAACGATGATCAAAGTTTTCTTTCCATTTTGCTTCTGCTTGTCTACATATTTTAATTCCCTTTATTTGTTTTTTTTTCAATTTTGGAATATTAACATTAAGACTAATAATTTTTTTTGGAATAGGGTTTTGAAGTATTTTTTTTACAATTTGATGTACATATTCTTTTGAAGGTTCAAAATCCGCATTCCAATCAAAATCTAAAAGGGAAAATCCAACAGATGGAATTCCTTCTATTCCAGCTTCTATTACAGCAGAAATTGTTCCAGAATACATAATATTTATAGAAGAATTTGATCCGTGATTAATTCCTGATACACAAATATCAGGTTTTTTTGGAAGAATTTGACTAATAGCTAGTTTTACACAATCTACAGGAGTTCCTGAACATTTCCATTCTTTTTGAACTCCATGATCAATTTTTATGGAATCACAATATAAGATCGTGTCCATAGTTATGGCATGTCCTATTCCAGATTGAGGTTTATTTGGAGCAACTACATATACATCTCCTAAAGAATTCATTGTCTGAATAAGAGCTCTAATACCAGGAGCTCTTATTCCATCATCGTTTGTGACTAAAATAATTGGTTTTTTTTTCATTTGTTTCTTTCTATAAGAATTAAATAATAAAAATTATATTTTTAGCATAAAGCATAAAAAAAAAGAATATGAATTCATATTTAAAATTTAGAAATTTTAAGTATATAATAATTGGTTTTATTCTTGTTTTTTTATTGAGTTTTTGTTCCCAAAACAGCAATGAAGAAAAAACACACCGTGTTATATTAAAAACAATATATAAAACACTTTATTTTTTACATCCTAATCCTGTTCAAATAAATAATGATTTTTCTAAAAAAGTATATAGAAAATATTTAGATAATTTAGATCTTCAAAAACATTTTTTCTTACAAGAAGATATGAATGATCTTTCTTCCTTTAAAGAAAAACTAGATGATGATTGGATTAATGGAGATCCAACTTTTTTTCACATCACAATGAAATGTTTTTATAAAAGAATCAAAGAAGGAGAAGATTTATGTTTGACAATACTAAAGAAACCTTTTGATTTTAATAAAAAAGAAATATTTATTCCTGGAGAACTAAAGCATTTTTATCCTAAAAATAAAAAAGAATGGACTGAAAAATGGAGAATATTTCTAAAATATTTAACTCTTCTATTTCTAGAAGAGAAAATAATAAATCAAAATAAACAAAAAAATGTTTTTAAAAATTTAAATATTTGGAAAAACTTTTTTATAAAAAAAGAACAAGAATCTAGAAAAAAAGTTGAAGAAACTATTCTGGAATCTTTTAGAAGATTAAAAATGAAAAAAAAATCAGATTGGTTTTCTATGTATGTAAATACCATCATTTCACAATATGATCCTCATACTAATTATTTTTCTTCTAAGGAAAAGGAAAATTTTGATTTATCTCTATCTGGAAAAATAGAAGGAATAGGAGTAGAATTGAAGCAAGATCATAAAGGATATGTTACAATTGTTAAACTCATAGTAGGCGGTCCCGCATGGAAAAGTAATAAAATAGAAAGAGGAGATAAAATTATTAAAGTCGCAAAATATCCCAATTCAGAATCTTATAATATTATAGGAATGTTGTTGGAAAATTCTATTCGTCTTATAAGAGGAAAAAAAGGAAGTAAAGTAAAATTAACAATTCAAAAAAAAAATGGATCAACAGAAGATGTTATTCTCATTAGAGATGTAATTGAAAAGAAAGAAATTTTTGCAAAAAGCGTGACAATATTAGATAATAAGAGCCAAAAATATGGATTGATCTATTTACCAGAATTTTACTTTGATCCTGAGAATAAAAAAGGAAGAAATGCAGTTCAAGACATGAAAAAAATAATTCAAGAACTAAAAAAAAAAAATATTCAAGGAATTATTCTAGATATAAGAAATAATGGAGGAGGGTCTTTAGAATCAGCAGTAGAAATTTCTGGTTTTTTTTTAGGAAAAGTTCCTATTGTACAAATAGGGAATAATAGACTTTATGGAAAAATAAAAATATTAAAAAATAATATTCATCCAGTCCTTTGGGAAGGACCACTTGTTATCCTTGTCAATGAATTATCTGCTTCTGCTTCAGAAATTCTTGCGGCTGCTATATCTGATTATAAAAGAGGAATTATTGTTGGAAGTTTTCAAACATATGGAAAAGGAACTGTTCAAACTTTATTTCCAATAAAAAAATTTCCCTTTTTTAATCAGGAAGAATTGGGAACATTAAAATTGACGATAAATAAATTTTATCGCATTAATGGAAGTTCTACTCAATTAAAGGGAGTTAATTCAGACATAGTTATTCCAAGTAATAATGGAAATAAAAAAATGGAAAAAAATCAAAAAAATCCTATGTTATGGGATCATGTCTCTCCTATTTCTTATTCCAAAATTTGGAAAGAAAAAGTAAACTTGGAAAAAATAAAGTTAAAAAGCATAAACCGTTTGAAACAGAAAAAAAAATTATTAATAAATATTGATAAAATTTTAGAACTAATAGAAAAACAATTTTCAGATAAAAAATCTGTTTCTCTCAATTGGAAAGAATTTTTTTATGAAAATTTAAAAGTAAAAAAGAGAAACAAAAATATTGTATTTTTGAAAAATTATTTCTCTAAATATAGATCGCGAATGATTCATCCTTCCTACGAAATTATTGATAGTAGTTTGGAAGATAAAGAATGGAAAAAAAGTTTATTAAAAGATTTTCATATAGCAGAAAGTGTAAATATTTTACGAGACTTTAATGGTTAAGGTTCATGATGAATTTCAATAGGTTTATAAACTTTTGCAACATCAGCTATTTCATCATGTTTTTTTAGATTAATTAATCTAACTCCTTGAGTCGTCCTTCCCATCACTCGTATATCTGATACAGATATACGAATGATTATTCCTGATTTTTTAATAATCATAAGATCATCTTGATCCGTCACATGTTGAATAGAAATTAGATTTCCTGTTTTTATAGTGATATTGATTGTTTTTATTCCTTTCCCTCCACGATTAGTAATACGGTAATCTTCAAGATTGGATCTTTTTCCAAATCCTTTTTCAGAAACTACCAATAAATGTCCTTTTTCATCTTCTTCAACACAAATCATTCCAATTGCAGTATCTTTTGTATCAGTAAAACTGATTCCTATTACCCCAGAAGAATTTCTTCCTGTAGAACGAACTTTTTTTTCTGAAAAACGAATGATTCTTCCGCTTTTTAAAGCGATAAAAACATCACTATCCCCTTTAGTTAAAATTGCTTCTAATAAGGAATCTCCTTTACGAATAACGATAGCATTAATTCCATCCTTTCTGGGACGTGAATAGTTTTCTAAAGATGTTTTTTTAATAATGCCTTTTTGAGTCACCATCATAACATAATGATCTCTAACATAATTTTTATTTGTAAGATCTCCAGAAAGTATATAAGCATTGACTTTATCATCTTGTTGAAGATGAATCATATTTTGAATAGCCCTTCCTTTGGAAATTTTTGATCCTTCTGGAATTTCATAAACTCTTAACCAAAAACATTTTCCTTTTTCTGTAAAGAAAAGTAAATATTGGTGATTTGTAGCTATGAGGAGATGTTTTAAACAATCGGATTCTCTAGTACTAGCTCCTCTATTTCCTATTCCCCCTCTTCCTTGACGTTTGTATTCAGATAAAGAAGTTCTCTTGATATATCCTGCATGAGAAATAGTGAGAACAACTTGTTCATTTTCAATAAGATCTTCTATGTTTACTTCATGTCCTATGTAATCTATTTTTGTACGACGTTCATCTTGATATTTCTCTTTAATAGATAAAAGTTCTTTCTTAATAATTTTCATTCTTGTAGAATGATGTATTAAAACATTTTTTAAAAATTCTATTTTTTTAACTAATTCTTCATATTCTTTTTTTACTTTATTAAGCTCTAAAGATGTAAGACTTTGCAATCGCATGTCTAAAATAGATTTAGATTGTATTTTAGATAATTGAAATCTTTCAATTAACCTATCACAAGCTTCATTATGGTTTTTAGATTTTTTTATTAATTCAATCATTTTCTCTATATGATCTAATATTGTTAAAAATCCTATTAAAGTATGAACACGATTTTTGTATTTTTTCAATTCGTGTTTTGTTCTACGAATAACGACATCGTGTCTATGAGAGACAAAATGTTGAATGAGATCTTTTATATTTAATAAAACGGGTTTCCCTTTAACTAAAGCTATACTATTAACATTAAAATAAGTTTGTAAAGAAGTATATTTAAATAAATTATTTAGCAAAATATTTGTATTGGTATTCTGTTTAAGAGCATAGACTATGCGTAATCCTTTTCTATCCGATTCATCACGAATTTGATAAATCCCTTCCATTTTTCCTTCTTTCATTAATCCAACTGTTTTAGTAATCATTTCTGATTTATTCACTTGATAAGGAATTTCATCTACAACAATACATTGTCTTCCCTGAATTTCTTCAAAATGAACTTTTGCACGTAATATAATTCGTCCTCTTCCTGTATGAAATGCTTTTCTAACTCCATCGTAACCGTAAATAATTCCTCCTGTAGGAAAATCTGGTGCTTTAATAAATTCCATTATTTTTTCTACAGAAATATTGTTGTTGTCGATATAAGCACAAATCGCTGTAATGGTTTCTTTTAAATTATGAGGAGGAATATTTGTCGCCATTCCCACTGCAATCCCTGAAGAACCATTGATTAACAAATTAGGAATACGTGTAGGCAATACAGTAGGTTCTTTTAAAGAATCATCAAAATTAAGTTGTATATCTACCGTTTCTTTCTTTAGATCCAATAACATTTCTTCAGATATTTTTTTCATTCTAACTTCTGTATAACGCATTGCAGCAGGAGGATCTGAATCTAAAGAACCAAAATTTCCTTGTCCATCTATTAATGGATAACGAAGCGTCCATTTTTGCGCCATACGAACCATCGTCTCATAAACAGAAATATCTCCATGGGGATGATATTTTCCCAACACTTCTCCAACAATACGAGCTGACTTTTTATAAGAATTATTAGAAAAAATTCCTAATTGATACATTCCATACAAAACTCTTCTGTGTACAGGTTTTAATCCGTCTCTAGCATCAGGAAGAGCTCTGGAGACAATAACAGACATAGAATAATCTATGTAAGATGATTTCATTTCATCTTCAATATTAATTGGAATTAATTTTTCTCCTTTTTCCTTCATTCATTTTATTTTTATTGAATTACAGATAATGTGAAATAAAAAAAATAATAGTATTTGAAAATACATTTTTCTTTTTAAGAATTAAAAAAAAGGAATCAATACAAAATACAAATTTTATTCTCTTATTTGAATTTGAAAAAGACTTTCCTTTATTAAGGAATAAGGAACTTGACAATTGTAAGAACAAATTCCTATTTTCTCTAACAAGGAAAATTGAATTTTATTTTTTTCGTTTTTTTTATCATGTTCCATAATTAAAAATATTTGATTTATATCAATTTCTTTAAAAGTTTTTGGAATTTTCGTATAACAATATTCAAAAAGAATAGATTTTATTTCTTCATAATCATCTATTGATAATCCATTTATTTTATATGAAATCCAAGATTCGCATATCATTCCTATAGACACAGCTAATCCATGTAAAAGTTTTTCATAATGATTCATAAAATAACTTTCTAAAGCATGACCTATAGTGTGTCCAAAATTAAGAATTTTCCTTAATCCTTTTTCTTTTGGATCTTTTTTCACAATTTTATTTTTTATCAATATAGATTGATAGATTAAATTATTCCATTGATTTTTATTTATATCATCCATTTTATATTTTTTCATGTCTTTCCAAAAATTCTTATCCGCTATCAATCCATGTTTAAACATTTCTGCCATTCCTGAAAGAATCTCTTTCTCAGGAAGAGTTTTTAGATAATTCGGGTCTATAATCAAAAGATCTGGACAATAAAATGAACCTATTTCATTTTTAATAGACTCCAAATTGACTCCTGTTTTTCCTCCTATAGAAGCATCCACCATTCCCAATAATGTTGTAGGAATATTTATAAAACGAACTCCTCTTTTAAAAACAGAAGAGATAAATCCACCAATATCTGTAATGACTCCTCCTCCCAAATTAATAATTAAACTTTTTCTATTTGCCTTTAAAATTTCCAAATTTTTCCATATTTGAATGCATGTATAAATGTTTTTTTCTTTTTCTCCTGATTGAATTTTTATAATGTTAGATTTTTCTAAAAAATTCAAATGATATAAAAGAATTGGGAGACAATATTTATTGGTACAATCATCTACTAAAATGAATATGTTATTTATATCTATTTTCTTTTCAAATAAATAAATTTCAAGTTTTTTGTAAGCCTCTTTATTAAAAAAGAGAATTTTTCTAAGATGATCCTCCATACTTACTTAAGCTTAAGAAAAAATAACAAAATAAATCATTAACATTAATCAGTGAAATAAAATATTTGATACAATAAAAAAATTAAAATAAAGAAAAATATTATTAGAAAGAATATATTAGCATTCCATCCTAAAATATTAATAAATTTGAAAAGATATTCCATATGATAAGCATGTTTAATAATATGTAAAAATAAATATTTTAAACATTTATTTTACTAATTATCAACAGATAATAAAAAATGTAAATATTTAACTTTATCTTTCGTTGTAATATAAGATTATATTCGGACACAATATAATAAAATGTCAGATTTTTGGGATTTTTTTCAGCATTTGTTTAATCCTAGATGGATTTTTTTGTATTTTGGGAATACAGCGTTGTTTATTCTTTTAGCAATTGTTTTTGCAGAAACAGGTTTTTTTATAGGTTTTTTCTTACCAGGGGATTCCTTATTATTCACTGCTGGAATCTTCGGAAAAGATTTATGCAAAAACTTTTATAATGTTCCATTTTTTGTAATTATTTTAATTGTA
This sequence comes from Blattabacterium cuenoti, assembly GCF_014251255.1. NCBI lineage: Bacteria > Pseudomonadati > Bacteroidota > Flavobacteriia > Flavobacteriales > Blattabacteriaceae > Blattabacterium > Blattabacterium cuenoti. Next base: position 150,465 of record NZ_CP059182.1, on the reverse strand, counting down.
GCATGTGTTGCTATTCTTGGAAACATGCAAGGGTATTGGTTAGGATACAAATCTGGAAATTTATTATATAGAAAAAAAGATTCCTTTTTTTTTAAAAAAAAACATCTTACTATTGCAAAATTATTTTATAATAAATATAAAACCACTGCCCTTATTATAAGTCGTTTTCTTCCAATGTTCAGAACTTTTGCTCCTATAGTCGCAGGAGCTATTCGTATTGATTTTAAAAAATTTATGATTTATAATGTTATCGGAGCATTGTTTTGGACTTTTTCTATCATGTTGGCTGGACATTATCTAGATAAAACTTTTCCCAAATTAAAAAATCATCTGGAATGGATAATTTTACTGATCGTATTGACGACAACTTTTCCTATTCTCATTAAATTGAAAATTAGCAAAAAACCTTAATTATATATAATATAGTAATTATTTGTTCTGTTAAATTTTTCTTTTTAAAAGAAAAAACTTTTGCAGAATATTTCTACATTTGTTTTTCATAATTCCAGACTTAAATTGAGTTCTAGGGTGTAATTTTATTCCCGTACATAAAAATCCTCTTTTAGAACTATTTGTCCCACATACAACTCTTCCAATTTGAGCCCAAAACAATGCTCCTGCACACATTATACATGGTTCTACAGTAACATATAAAGTGCATTCTCTTATATATTTTTTTCCTAAAAAATGAGATGCTAAATGGATAACCAACATTTCTGCATGTGCAGTTATATCCCCAAAAGTTTCAGTTAAATTATGAGCTCTAGCTATGACTGTCTTTTTATAAATGATAGCAGCTCCTATAGGAACTTCATCTTTATGAAAAGCTGTAAAAGCTTCTTCCAAAGCTATTTTCATAAAATTTAGATCTTCTCCCAAAGAAATCGGATTTTTCATTCATTATTTATTTGTTTTTTTATCTTCCTTATTATCTTCTTGAGTTTCTTTATCTTTAAGAGTAACACGAGATGGTTTAACTCTTGCTAAAAGAGTATTTAAAGGATGCAAAATAGTATACTTTTTTGTAGTTAAGTCTTTAACTGTTATTTTATCTCCTATATCTAATTTATTAATATCCAATTCAATATTTTCTGGAAAATAAGAAGGAAGAGCTTTAACTTTTAGTTTTCTAATAAAAGAAGAATATTCCCCTCCTTTAGAAACACCAATAGGTCTTCCAAAAGTTTTTATAGGAATTTCTAATGTAATTGGTTTGGATTCTTCTATTTTACAAAAATCAATGTGTAATATTTTTTCACTGATAGGGTCCAACTGAATTTCTTTTTTAACTGCATTGATATTTTTTTTACCATCTCCTTCTATTTGAAGAGAAACCCAATAAATTTTTGATTCAGATACTAATTTTTTTAGATTTTCTTCTAAAAAAGTCCAAAATGGGATATTTATATTTTTTCCATATAAAATACAAGGAATTCCTCCAGAAAGCCTAATAGAGCGTATAGCTTTTTTTCCTACATTTCTTTTTCTCCCGTATATATTGACATATTGCATGATGTAATTTAAATTAAAAATTTACTACTTATTGATTCATCATTGTGGACAGATTGCATGACTTCTGCAAAAAGAGGGGCACAAGATAAAACTTTAATTTTCTTATTAGAAGTTTTTTTTATAGGAATAGTATCAGTCACAACCAATTCTTCAATAACTGATTTTTTTATTTTTTCATATGAATTACCAGATAATACTGGATGGGTCGCTATTGCACGTATACTTTTAGCTCCTTTTTTTTTTATTAAATGAGCTGCTTCCGTTAAAGTTCCAGCTGTATCTACCATATCATCTATAAGTATGATATTTTTTCCTTCTACATTTCCAATAAGATTCATAAACTCTATTTCATTTGCTTTTTTTCTCTCCTTGTAACAAATGACAACATCTGTTCCTAAATAACCGGCATAACTCCTAGCTCTTTTTGCTCCTCCCATGTCTGGAGAGGCAATAGTCAATTGATCTATCTTCAATTTTTTTATGTAGTCAATAAATATTCTAGAAGCATACAAATGATCTACAGGAATATCAAAAAATCCTTGAATTTGATCTGCATGTAAATCCATAGTCATCACTCTAGTTGCACCTGATGCAACCATAAGATTCGCTATCAATTTTGCTGCAATAGGAGTTCTAGGTTTATCCTTATGATCCTGTCTTGCCCATCCAAAATATGGGATTACAAGTGTAATATTATGAGCAGAAGCTCTACGAGCTGCATCACACATTAAAAGTAATTCCATTAAATTGTCTACTGGAGGAAAAGTAGATCCAATCAAAAAGACTCGTGATCCACGAACAGATTGTTCAAAATAAGGAGTATATTCTCCATCACTAAATTCCAAAAAACGAATTTTTCCTAGAAAATTGCCATAATGATCAGCTATCCTCTTTGAGAGTTTAAATCCACTTCTTGTAGAAAAGAAGAGTACTTTTTTCATAGTTTTTATTTATTTTTTGTATACAAAAATACTTCTAAAAAAAGAAATCATTTTTTTATTAAAGAATTCATATTTATTATGATACAATATTTAACCCTTTTAAAATATGTATTAAAAAATGGAATAGAAAAAATGGATCGTACTGGAGTAGGAACGAAAAGTATATTTGGATATCAAATGAGATTTGATTTGGAAAAAGGATTTCCCCTTTTAACCACAAAAAAACTAAGTATTAGATCTATTATTCATGAATTATTATGGTTTTTACAAGGAAATACGAATATACGTTATTTAAACAAAAATAGAGTATCTATTTGGAATGAATGGGCAAATGAAAATGGAGATCTTGGACCTATCTATGGACTTCAATGGAGAAAATGGCCCACTTATAATGGGGATTTTATAGATCAAATAGAAAATGTTATAAAAGAAATCAAATTCAATCCACATTCAAGACGTTTAATCGTCTCCTCTTGGAATGTAGGAATGATTCAATATATGAAATTACCACCTTGTCATTTGCTTTTTCAATTTTATGTATTTGAAAAAAAACAATTATCGTTACAATTGTATCAAAGAAGTGCAGATATTTTCCTTGGATTACCTTTTAATATTGCTTCTTATGCTTTATTACTTATAATGACGTCTCAAGTTCTTAACTTGAAAGCAAAAGAATTAATTCATACCATAGGAGATGCACATATCTATAATAATCACGTAAAACAAGTCAAATTGCAAATTGAACGGATTCCAAGATCTTTACCTCAGATGATTTTAAATCCTTCAATAAAGAATATTTTTGAATTTCGTTTTAAAGATTTTCAATTAAAAAATTATAATCCTTTTCCTCATCTCAAAGGAGATGTTGCGATTTAAAATCAATGTTACTTGTGTCTTTCTATTAACCAGTTTTTAAAAATATTGTAATCATTTGGAATTTGAATTGTTTTTAATTTTTCTGAATTAGAACTGAAAATAATTTTCAATTGTTCAGGGACAGAAATCTTTTTTCGTAAAGAAAGCGGAATAGAATCTATAAACTTAATAGGATGAGCTGTTTCTAAAAATACAGCAGGAGCTAAGGGGCTCTTTATATTTTGTAAATACTGTCTCAAACCTAAGTATCCGATAGCTCCATGCGGTTCTAACATGTATTTATGTTCTTTCCAAACCATTTCTATAATAGCGAGTGTTTCCTCATCTGTAAATCTATAAGAAGATAATTTTTGACATAATTGAGTCATATTTTTTTTATATAAATACCATATACGAGAAAAATTACTTGGATTAGATATATCCATTGCATTTGATATTGTTTTTTTAACTGAAGTCGGATGATATTTTTTTGTTTTTAAAAATCTAGGAATTGTATCATTTATATTTGTAGAAGCTATAAAATATTTTATAGGTAATCCCATTTTTTCAGACATCATTCCTGCACAAATATTTCCAAAATTTCCACTGGGAACTGAAAATATTAATTCTTTATTTTCCTCTTTTATTTGCCTATAAGCTAAAAAATAATAAAACATTTGAGGAAGCCATCTTGCTATGTTAATAGAATTTGCAGAAGTAAGTCTATATTTTTCTAGAATCTCTTTGTCTAGAAAAGCTTTTTTCACCATATTTTGGCAATCATCGAAATCCCCTTTTATTTCTAAAGCGTATATATTTTTTCCTAAAGAAGTCATTTGTTTTTCTTGTAGAGAACTAACTCCTTTATATGGATATAAAATAATAACTTCTATTCCAGACATTTTGTGAAATCCTTTTGCTACAGCTCCTCCAGTATCTCCAGAGGTTGCAACCAAAACAGTTACTAATTTTCCTATTTTTTTATAAAAATAACTTAAACATTCTGCCATAAATTTTGCTCCTACGTCTTTGAATGCTAAAGTAGGTCCATGAAAAAGTTCTAATACATAGATATTGTCATGAATTCTTTGTAATGGAAAAGGAAAATTTAAAGTGTTATGAATGATACTATAAATAGATTCTTCAGAAATTTCTTTTCCAATATAAGGAGTGATAATTTCCATTGCAAGAGTATATATATCATATTTTGATAAATTTTGAATAAATTGACGTTTTAGTATAGGAATTTTTTCTGGAAAATATAAACTCCCATCTGGAGCCAATCCTCTTAAAACAGCATGTTCAAAAGAAACAAGTTTTTTATGATTTTCTAAACTATAATAGAACATAAGAAAAAATTTTTTGAAGAATATCTTTTTTTTATTTTTTTTTAAAAAATTTCAGACCATTTTACTCCTTGTTTATTGATAGGGGAAGTATAAGTTTTATAATCAACTTTTAATGAAGAATAAACACAATTCATAATCTTAGTAACTGCTTTTGCAGTGTGATTTCCTTTACTTAACATAAAAACAGAAGGACCTGATCCAGATATTCCTCCACCTAAAGCTCCTATTTCTTTACATCTTATTTTTAATTCATAAAAAGCTGGAATCAACATAGCACGGATAGGTTCTACAATAACATCTTCTAGAGATCTACTAATCAGTTCATAATCTTCTTGATATAATCCTGCAACTAATGCTCCAATATTTCCCCACTGTCGTATTGCATCTGTCATCAATATTTTTTGTTTTAATATTTCTCTAGCATCTGATGTTTTTATTTCAATTTGAGGATGTATAATACTGACCCATAATTCATTAGGAGTATGTAATTTCGTAATATCTAATGGTTTATAACTTCTTACTAAAGTTACTCCACCCATAATAGCAGGAGCGACATTGTCTGCATGAGCAGTTCCACTTGCTAAACGTTCTCCTTCCATAGCAAAACGAATCAATTGCATTGTATTAAATGGTTTTCCTAATAATATATTTGCTCCGAAAACAACACCAGCAGCACTAGCAGCACTAGATCCAATTCCACTACCTGGATGTATATTTTTAATTAATTCTATTTCAAATCCTATTCTTCTTTCTTTGTCAAATTTTTGTTGTTGATACTTTTTTAAAAAAGATTGCAAAGCAACAAAAACAACATTTTTTTTAGGATCACTAGGTAATGAAAAAGAAGTTCCATGTATTATTTTATTGATTCGTATCCCTGGATTATTTGATTTATATAGAAAAATTTCGTCTCCTGGAATCTCTAAAGCTAATCCGATGACATCAAATCCACAAGCTAAATTAGCCACAGTGGCTGGTGAAAAAATTTTAATCCCCTTCATGATTTTTACTTAGTAGCTTTAATAATATCAGAAAAAACTCCCGATGCAGTCACTTCTGCTCCTGCTCCAGCACCTTTTATGATCAGAGGTTGTTCATCATAACGATATGTATTATACAAAACCATATTATCTTTTCCTTCCAATTGATAAAAAGGATGACTTTGTTTAACAGATTCTAATCCTACAGAAGCAATTCCGTTTTCATAACGAGCTATGAAACGTAAACGTTTTTCTTCTTTTTCTGCTTTTTTTCTTATATTGGAAAAATAATCTCTATGTTGATGTAATTCTTTATAAAAACTATTTACAGAAATAGCATTCGAACAACTTTTAGGAAGGAATGATTTTTTTTGAATATCAAATAGTTCTAAAGGAGATCCACATTCTCTTGCTAAAATAAGTATTTTTCGCATCACATCTAATCCAATCAAATCTATTCTAGGATCCGGTTCCGTATATCCTTTAGATTGTGCTTCTTGTACCGCTTCTAAAAAAGATTTTTCTCCAATAAAATGATTAAAAATAAAATTTAAACTTCCAGATAAGACAGCTTCTATTTTATTAATTTTATCTCCACTATTGATAAGATCATTTAAAGTACTAATCACAGGAAGACTTGCTCCTACATTTGTTTCAAATAAAAACGGTGCTTTAAAGTGTCTGGAAAGAGTTTTTAATTTTTTATAATGATCATAATCAGAAGAACAAGCTATTTTATTACAAGTGATAACTCCAATTCCATTTTTCAAGAATTTTTCATAAGTCATCGCCATTTCTTCACTAGCTGTATTATCTACAAATAAACTATTTCTTAGATTAAGTTTCCACACTTTTTTTATAAAAGAGTAAACATTCATTTTATGTCCGTTTTTATTTAAAAAATCAGTACATTTACATAAATTATTGATTCCATTGTTATTGAAATACATTTTTTTACTATTAGCTAATCCAATAACTCTTACTTGAAGTTTTAATTCTTTAAGCAGATAATTTTTTTGTTGATCAATTTGTTCAAGTAATTTACTTCCTACTTTTCCAACTCCACAAATAAAAAGATTAATTTGTTTTGGAGGACTTTCAAAAAAAGCTTCATGCAAAGTATTTAAAGCTTTTTTAAAATCAGTTTTTTGAATAACTGCTGATATATTCTTTTCTGTAGACCCTTGCGCTATAGCTCTAACATTAATACTATTTCTTCCCAAAGAAGAAAACATTTTTCCACTTGTTCCGTGAAGATTTTTCATGTTATCTCCTACTACGGCAATAATACAAAGATCTTTTTCTATTTTTAATGGATCAATACATTTTTGATGGATTTCTTGAGCAAACTCACTATCTATTACAGCTTTTGCTTTAATGATGTCCATTTCATGTATTCCTGTAGTAATTGAATGTTCTGAAGAACTTTGTGTGATGAAAATGACATTTATTTTTTCACGTGATAAAGCTTCAAATAAACGTTTGGAATAACCCGGAACTCCTACCATTCCACTTCCTTCAAGAGTTAATAAAGCTAAATTCTGAATTCCAGAAATACCTGTAACAGGTTGACTGATGTTTTTTTCCTTTCTGATATAAATCAAAGTTCCAGGATCTGAAGGAGAAAAAGTATTTTTAATTTGTATGGGAATGTGTTTCTTCATCGCAGGTTGTATTGTTGGTGGATAAATAACTTTTGCTCCAAAATGTGATAATTCCATTGCTTCCTCATAAGAAATCTCTTTTATAGGAAAAGCTTGATTGACTATTTTTGGGTTAGCTGTCATCATTCCACTTACATCTGTCCATATTTCAAGTAAACTAGCAGATATTGCAGCAGCTAAAATGGATGCAGTATAATCAGATCCCCCTCTTCCAAGAGTAGTTGTTTCATTTTCTAAAGTAGAGCCTATGAATCCCGGTAAAACAATATATTCTGATGTTTTTTCACTAAAAAATTGAATAATATGATGATTGCTAGTAATAAAATCGACTTGAGCACATCCAAATTGAGAATCTGTTATAATTAATTCTCTACTGTCTTTACAAATAGCATCTAATCCAGATTGTTTTAATTTTTCTGAAATAAGAAAAGAAGAACTAAGTTCTCCAAAGCTCATTATTTTATCTAAAGAACGTTTGGAAAGTTCCTCTACTTGAAAAATACCATCACATAAACTTTCTAAATCATTAATATTTTTTTTAATCCAACTGATTAAATGACTTTGATCAGTTATTGGAAATAATTCTCTTATGAGATTAAGATGACGAATTTCTATTTTTTCTAAAATATTTTTGTAAATATTTCTTCTTTCAGAAGCTAATTGACCACATTGTATTAATTGATCGGTAATATTCCCTAATGCAGATACAACAATTGCATATTTTCCTTTTGGTTTTTTTTCTAATAAAGAACAAATACGTTTTATGGCATTAGAATGAGCTACGGAACTTCCTCCAAATTTTAAAACTTGCACTTGCATTTTTCAATGATTAAAATTATTCAAAAAATTTTCCCAACATTAAAGATAGACGATGACAAAAATAATGATAATTTATAGAGGAATAATTCTTTTTATTATGTTTTTTATTATATAATGAACAATATATTTTATTTCTTATAAAAAAAGTATTTTTCTATTAGATTATTTATCTGTCTATTTCTACAGAAGAATTTTTTATTTAAAATGTATTTGTGTATTTGATTTTAAGATAAAGTTTTTTAGTTTTTTTTTGATTTTTTTAGTTTTTTTTTGCATCAAAAAAATATTTATATCCTTGTTATGAATAAACATTTATCTTTTCTCCTTATCCCCTTATACTTCTATTAAGAGTGAGGAGTGTGAGGCCCACTTTTTGTATTCAATATTTTATGTAGTATAATGAATTTTTTTATTGTAATCTTTTGAAAAAAGAATTGGATAACCTCACAACGCATAAATAATAGTCATATTCTGAAAAAATTTATTATAATACTATAACACGATAAAAACATCATAATAATGATTCTATTATGATAATAGATATGAATTTCAAATTTTTTTTTGAAAAAAAATTAAAATATTTATTGCAATATTTCATAACTTTAAATGTATTTATTACAATATTGAAATTTATTTCATTTAATAGGAATGAGATTATACTGACTTTTATATTTCAGAGAGTATGGTGTACAATATAAATTTCATTCAATATATAATAAATAATCTATTAAGAAATATTATGCACTTAACTTTTTATGAAAAGGAAAAAATTCTTCTGCATATGGCTGGAGAGTTAGCAAAAAAACGTCTAAAAAGAGGATTAAAATTAAACTATCCTGAATCTGTAGCTTTAATCACGCATTATGTTATGGAAGGAGCACGTGATGGAAAAACAGTTAAAGAGCTTATGAATGAAGCAAGAGATATTTTAAAGGAAGATCAAGTGATGGATGGAGTTTATGAATTGCTTAATAATGTTCAAGTAGAAGCAACTTTTCCTGATGGAACAAAACTAGTAACTATCCATAATCCTATTAAAACAAATAAAAATTCTAATATAATTCCAGGAGAATATGATTTGATTCAAGAAGATATTGTTTTGTCTCCTGGAAGATCTCGTATAGAAAGAGTGGTTTTCAATTCTGGAAGTCGTCCTATACAAATTGGATCTCATTTTCATTTTTATGAAACCAATATTGCACTTCATTTTGATAGGAGTGGAACTAAAGGATATAGATTAGATATTCCTTCAGGAAGATCTGTTCGTTTTGAACCAGGAGAAACAAAAGAAGTCACCTTAGTAAAGATAGGAGGAAGTCAAAAAATTTATGGATTTTCAGGAAAAGAAAATATGATATGAAAAGAATCGATAGAGAATCTTATGCAAAAATGTATGGTCCTACAAAAGGGGATAAAATACGTTTAGGAGATACATCTTTGTGGATTGAAATTGAAAAAGATTATACTATTTATGGAGATGAATGTGTTTTTGGAGGTGGAAAAGTGATCCGTGATGGAATGGGACAATATCCATTTGCAACAAGTAAAAAAGGAGGATTAGATTTGGTATTAACTAACGCAATAATTATTGATTATTGGGGAATTGTGAAAGCAGATATTGGAATAAAAAATGGAATCATTGTTGGAATTGGAAAGGCGGGAAATCCATATTTTATGGATGGAGTTACACCCAATATGTATATTGGAGCTGGAACTGAGGTCATTTCTTCAGAAAATATGATTGTTACAACTGGAACTGTAGATAGTCATGTTCATTATATATGTCCTCAATTGTTTGAAGTGGCATTAGAAAATGGAACAACTACTATCATTGGAGGAGGATCAGGACCAGCAACAGGAACAATAGCAACTAATTGTACTTCAGGTGTATGGAATCTTAAAAAAATGTTAAAAAGTACAGATCATATTCCTATAAATTTTATTTTTCTTGCCAGTGGAAATAGTTCTCATACTGAAGCATTAATTGAACAAATAGAAGCTGGTGCAGGTGGCTTAAAAATTCACGAAGATTGGGGAAGCACTCCATATGTTATAGATAAGTGTTTAAACGTATCAGAAAAATACGACATTCAAGTGAACATTCATACTGATTCGTTGAATGAATCAGGATATATAGAAGATACTTTAAAAGTATTTAAAGAACGTACAATTCACACTTACCATACAGAAGGAGCAGGTGGAGGGCATACTCCTGACTTGCTGAAAGTAATTTCCTTTTCAAATGTATTACCATCTTCAACAAGTCCCACTTTACCTTATACTTGTAACACTATCGATGAACATTTAGATATGTTAATGATATGTCATCATTTAGATTCTAACCTTCCAGAAGATATTGCTTTTGCTAAATCACGTATCAGATCTGAAACTATTAGTGCAGAAGGAGTTTTACATGATATAGGAGCTATTAGTATGACGAGTTCAGATTCTCAAGCGATGGGAAGGATTGGAGAAGTTGTTAAAAGAACTTGGCAAACAGCTGATAAAATGAAAAAACAAAGAGGTTCTTTGAACAAAGATCATTATCATCACGATAATTTTAGAGTTAAAAGATATATTTCTAAATATACAATCAATCCAGCTATTACTCATGGGATTTCAGAATATGTTGGCTCTATTCAACATGGAAAAATGGCGGATTTAGTGTTATGGAAACCCTCTTTTTTTGGAGTCAAACCAGAATTAGTAATAAAAAGTGGGATGATTGTATGTGCAGGAGTAGGGGATCCCAATGCTACAATTCCGACACCTCAACCATTTATGTATCGTAAAATGTTTGGTTTTTTTGATCCTAAATTGAGTAGTATTTTTGTTTCTATGAATTCTATTCATAATGGATTTGCTGAAAAAAATGAAATAAAAAAGAAAATTAAAATCATAAAAGGATGTCGTTCTTTATCTAAAAAAGATATGATATTAAATGGAGAAACTCCATGTTTAAAAGTGGATCCAAAAAACTATAGTGTTTCTATAAATGGAGAAAAAATCTTCTCTAATCCGTCAGATATTTTGCCACTTTCTCAAAGATATTTTTTATTTTAAATACATACCCAGAGCGGGATTCGAACCCGCATGATATAAAATCACTGAATTTTGAGTTCAGCGCGTATACCTATTTCGCCATCTGGATTTTTTTTTATTCATATAGAATGAAAAGATATTTTTGCTTAAAAAGAAAATTGTTCTATAACTATTTTAGATTTTTCAAAAAAATTTAATACATCATTTCTTATTGGGGAACATTTACTATGTAAATATACAACTCTTTTAATTTTAGATTGATGAATTAATTTACTACATTCTTTACATGGAGCATGTGTTATATATAACGAAGCCTCTTTGCAAGACTTTGAAGATGATGCCATTTTTAATATAGCATCTGCTTCTGCATGTAAAACATACCATTTTGTTTCTCCATTTTTATCTTCGCATATATTATCATCAAATCCGTTTGGAGTTCTGTTATATCCATTAGATATAATTCTATGATTTTTAACTATAACAGCTCCTACTTTTTTTTTTTTACAATAAGACAATTGAGACCATTCAATAGCTGTGTTCATACAATCTCTATCATTTTTATAAATTTTCTTATAATTCATCACATCAAATATTTTCATTAAAAATGAAAAAAATATATAGTTTACGAAATATAACAATTAAGAATTTAATAAAAGTTTATAAAAAAAATTCTATGGAAATGTTTCTTGTGGAAGGAGTCAAAGAATTTGAAATGGCTGTAAAAGGAAAATATCTTCCTGTCAGGATATTCATATATAAAAAAATATTTCATCAATATGAAATGATAAAATCGTTTAAAGATGTTGTTATTTCTATTAGTAAAAAAATATTTCAAAAATTAGTATATAGAAAAAATACAGGTGGAATTGTTGCTTTATTCAGAAATAATTCTATTGAAAAAAAACTAAATAATACAATAAAAATTCCTGAAAATCCATTTATTCTTATATTAGATGGAATAGAAAAACCTGGAAATTTAGGAGCGATCTTAAGAATCGCAGATGCTGCAGGAGTTCATTTTATTATATTATGTAATATAAAAACATACATTTTTAATGCAAATGTCATTAGATCTAGTTTAGGAAGTATTTTTACAACAAGAATTTTTATAGAAAAACCAAAATCAATTCTCTCTTGGTTAAAAAAAAGAAAAGTAGAAGTTATTGTTGCAGGATTTCATAAAAAAAAATCTATTAAATTATATGAAAATAGATTTTCTTCACAATTGGCAATTGTTTTAGGTTCAGAAAATAAAGGAGTATCTGATTTTTGGTTAAAAGAAGCTCACAAAATTATAACTATTCCTATGTTCGGTTCTATAGATTCTCTAAATGTTAGTCATGCCATGTCTATTATTATTTATGAAGTCATTAGACAAAGAACATACTACTACTACTAATACTAAATACTACTAACTCTTTTTGAGATTTTGTTGTTCTTTTTCATAAACATAATCTATTTTTAGGTTTTTATTTTTGGAAGCCTTTCCAGATAACCTGTCACAAAAATCATTAAAATAATGATTTTTGTGAGATTTTATCCATTGAAATATAATAAAATGTTTGTCAAATATTTCTAAAAATCTAATCCATAAATCTACATTTTTTTTTTTGTAAAAATTATTTTTTTTCCATTTGGAAATCCAATTATTTTGAATGGGATTGACTATATATTTAGAGTCTGTAAATACAATTATGTTTTGTTTTTTTTTTGTAATTTTTTCTAATCCAACTATTACTGCTAATAGTTCCATTCTATTGTTCGTAGTATATCTAAATCCTTCAGAAATTATTTTTTTATAAGGAGTTCCAACTATTTCTATAAAAATGGCATATCCTCCAGGACCAGGGTTTCCTTTAGAAGATCCATCAGTATAAATATGAATTGTTTTTTTATAAGAAATCATTTATTTATTCATTTTTTCACGTTCAAATTTTTTTAATTGATTTTTTATTAAATTAAAACATTTTTCTCTTAAAAGATTTCTATCTTTTAAAGATAAGTTTTTTGTTGAAATAGAAAAATGTTGTTTAACTCTTATTTTTCCTGGGGATCCTTTCGTAAAGGAAAAACTAGGGAATTTTGTTTTTATATCAGCTATAGTAAATGGAATAATAGATATTTTCTTTTTTATAGCAATGAAAAATGCTCCACTCTTAAAACGACCTAGAAAAATAGATGGTTTTGGAACACCGCCTTCTGGAAAAATACAAACACTTTTTCCAGAATCTACCTTTTCCTGTATTTTTTTAAATACTTTAATACAACTGGATAAACTATTTCTATCTATTAAGATGTTACTTTTTTTATAAACAAATCCAAAAAAAGGAAGTTTGGCTAATTCTGCTTTTCCTACAAAAACTAAAGGATGTTTTCTCATTAAAGAGTAAATCAACATTATATCCATAATAGAAGTATGATTGCTAATAATTACGTATTGTTTATTTTTATCTAATACTTCTTCATCTTTTTCTAATACATACCAGAATCCCATGAGAAAGAGATTACTTCTAGCCCACATTTGATGAAACCAATATGCTATTGGATAATATTTTTCTTTAAAAAGAAATGGAATAGATGCACCAGCCCATAGAGGAATTAAAAAAATATTTATTATAAAAAACCATGATCTCCATAATAATATTAATAATATTTGTATGATTTTCATCTTACAAGATGATAATAAAATTACTAATAAAATACATCATGTATGATTGATTTAGTTTTTTTTGATTACACAAAAAAAATTTTCTTTCTTTTTTCAAAAAAGAAAAATTTATAACTTTTTTTTTAATGTTTTAAAAAAAAAGTGATTTGACTTAATCAGAATATTTCTATCTTTTTAGAAGAAAAAAATCTTGATTAAATATGATTTCATCAAATTTGTATTATTATTTTTTGACATCATTATGTATACATTAGGAGAATTTATTATAGAAAATAGAGAGAAATTTTTCTATTCTACAGAGGCTTTATTACGATTATTTAGTTCTATTAAGTTGGCTGCTAAAGCTATTAATAAGGAAGTGAATAAAGCAGGATTAACAGAAGAAATTATAGGAAGTTCTGGTTTTACTAATATACAAGGAGAAACACAACAAAAATTGGATCAATTTGCACATAAAGCTTTTATAGAATCATTCAAAAGCAGAAATGTAGTTTGCGGAATTGCGTCAGAAGAAAGTAAAGATTTTATAATTATAGAAAAAGAAAAAGAGAATCTATTTCAAAACAAATATATTGTTTTAATAGATCCACTTGATGGATCTTCTAATATAGATGTGAATATTCCTATAGGAACAATATTTTCAGTTTATATAAGAAGAAATACTTCTATTCAAATGGATTTAACAATAGAAGATTTTTTGCAGAAAGGAAATAAACAAATCCTTGCAGGATATATTATTTATGGATCTTCTACAATTTTAGTATTTACTACAGGAAATGGAGTTCATGGATTTACTTTGGATCCTTCTTTGGGAACTTTTTATTTATCTCATCCTAATCTTCATTTTCCTAAAGGGGAAAAAATTTATTCTATCAACGAAGGAAATTATGCTATATTTCCTGATGGAATTAAAAATTTTATAAAGTACTGTCAAGAAAAAAAAGAAAATCGTCCTTATACAGCACGATATATTGGATCTTTAGTAGGAGATTTTCATAGAAATATGATACAAGGCGGCATATACATTTATCCTAAAACAGTTTATTTTCCTTGTGGAAAATTGAGGTTACTTTACGAATGTAATCCTATGGCATTTTTAACAGAACAAGCTGGTGGAAAAGCGTCTGATGGAAAAAAACGTATTTTAGATATTCAACCCATGAATTTGCATCAAAGAACTCCATTTATTTGTGGTCCTATGAAAATGGTATCTAAATTAGAAGAATTTATTAGAAATTATGATTGAAAAAAACTTATTGTTCAATTAACAATGAAAAAGAAAAAAAATTTACATTATGCAATAATAAGATACGGAAGATCTTTTTCAGTATTTCCTGTTCTTGTTTTTGTCCTGATATCTGAAAAAGAAAAGAGTTTAAAAAAAATAAAAACAATAAATTTAATTGGAACTTTAGTAAAAAAAAAAGTTTCAGAAAGCCGTTCATAGAAATAGAATAAAACGTTTATTAAGAGCTTCATTTTTTTTGAACAAATTGACTTTAGAAAAAAAAATAAAATGTAGTGATACAATTTATCAGATTATTTTTATTTATATAGGAATTCATTTACCAAAATTTAAAGAGATAAATCAGTCTATAAAAAAAATATTTTCTATTATGAAATGAAAAAACAACCTAAACTTTTTAGATTCTTAGAGTCCTTGTTGAAATAATTGACCTGCATTGGCTCCAAAAATTTTTACGGCAAATGCCAATAAAACAATTCCAAATATTTTTTTTAACACATCTAAACCGTTATTTCCTATTTTTTTGGCTATGAAATCACATCTATCTATTACAAAATAAACAACGATCATGTTGAGAAGAAGAGATAGAAGAATGATATAAACATCATAAGTTGTTCTTAATGAGATTAAAGTTGTTAAAGATCCTGGTCCAGCTATCAATGGAAAGGCTATTGGAACAATGGAAGTTTGTGCATTTTCTGTTACTTTATGAATGTCTATTCCCAAAATCATTTCTAAACCTATTAAAAATAATACTATAGATCCTGCGACAGAAAAAGAGTTTATATCAACTCCAATAATTTTTAGCATAGGTTGTCCTAAAAATAGAAAAGATAAAAAAATTACAAGAGAAGTCACTATTACTTTTTTAGTATCTATGATATTTCCTTTGGATTTAAATCCCATAATTATAGGAGCATTTCCTAATATATCGATAATGCTAAAAAGAATCATAAAACAACTGATTAATGAATTTATCCATTCCATATTCAAACTATTCTATTACACTACAAATTAAACAAAAATATGATCAGTATCATTAATTTTTTTTTTCTAAAGATTTATATTTTTTAATATGGACTTTCTTTTACAGAACCATTGTATTTTTTTTAAAGTCCTTTTTCATAGGCTTTCCATCCTGCATTTCTATATTTTTCTGCTATTATTTTTGGGTTTTTTGATTGATAGATTGCTTTTCCAACTATGATAAAATCGCTTTTATTTTTTTCAAAAGCTTGAATAGGATGAACGTATATATTTCCTTTATCATTTTTTGATTCAGAAAAATGTATTCCAGGAGTAAACAATAATAATCTATCATCTACTTTTCTTTGCGCTACTGTTCCAATTACTTTTGGATTTTTCAAAGAAATATTTAATGCTTTTCTGATATAATTATCATCTGATAATTTCCCATAAGAAGACATTTCAGATACAGTAATTAATCCCATATTAGAAGGAATATTCAAATTTTGTATGCTTTCACTTCCCGCAATAACATGGACAGTAATAATGTCCGCCCATGAAGAAATTTTATGTATACCATGATGTAGTTGAAGAAAATTTGTAGGACCAACATCACATAATTTTCTATCTTCAAATAAGAAAAATTTCTTTTTTATAGAAATATCTTTAAGAAATGTTATAAATGAAAGAGAAAAATCATTAATAATATCTACATGAAGTTTTAATCCACAAATTAAATCTCCAATAGAATTCACCAATTTTAAAATGGATTCAGCATAGATTAAATCTGCTGAAACGATTAAGTTCGTTTTTTTTTTTAATGTTATATCAATAAGTTTTTTTCCTATGGGATGAGATATTTTTTCTTTCTTTTTTTCATAAGAAAGACGTTTTTCTTGTAATTCTTTTGAATTTTTTTTTTGAAAAAAAAATTGAATGATATGGATTTCTTTTTTTTTTAAAAGATGTTTTTTTTCTAGCATTTTTAAAACTTCTCCTATACAAAATAGAGTTCGTATGTTATATCCTCTTTTTTTTATATTTTCTATCCCACCTTGTTCACGATCAAGAATAGATAGAATATTTTTTATGATCAATCCTTCTTTTTCAATATCTATAATAGTTTTTAACAAACTGTCTCCACTAGTAATTACGTCTTCTATAAGAAGACAATTTTGTCCTTTTTTATAAATGCCTTCTATCATTCGTTTTGTCCCATAACCTTTATTTTCTTTTCTTTTAATAATCAAAGGAATATTTGATCTTAACGACAAAGTCGTAGCTATAGGTAAAGCGGCATATGGAACTCCACAAATTAGTTCAAATGTATGAGATGGAATTTCATTAAGAAGTAAATCAGATAATTTCTTTAATAAGTCTGGTCTAGAAGCAATTGGACGAAAATCTATATAAATAGGAGAAGTCATTCCACTTTTTAAAGTAAAGGAACCAAACTTAATAATTCCTAAATTGTAAATTTTAAAAAAAAATTGTTCTTTTTCTTCCATAAAATCATAAAAAAACCTACCTAAGAATGTAAATGTAAAGTTAAAAATTTTATCCTTTTAAAATTTGTATATTTATTAACAATTTCTATTTAAGAATGAAAAAAATAGATATTTCTTCTAGCATAAACGGAATTAAACTTTCATCATGTATCATGAATGCGTCAGGAGTTCTTTGTTGTACGGAAAAAGAACTTTCTGAAATTTTAATGAGTTCTTCTGGAGCAGTAGTAACAAAAAGCTGTACAATGGTTCCAAGAAAAGGAAATTTGGAACCAAGATATTTTGAATGGAATATAGGAAGTATTAATTCTATGGGGTTACCAAATCTTGGCATAGATTTTTACTTAAACTTTTTAGATAGAAAAAAACCTAAAAAACCTTTTTTCTTGTCTATATCAGGACTTTCTATAGAAGAAAATTATCAACTTATCAGTAAAGCAAATATTTCTCCAAATATTAATGCAATTGAATTAAATTTATCTTGTCCAAATCTTGTTGAAAAAAAAAATCAAGTATCATTGGGATACGATTTTGAGAAAATTTATGATTTTCTAAAAAATATATTTAAATTTTATAATAAACCTTTAGGAGTCAAATTACCTCCTTATTTTGAAGATTTCCATTTTGAAAAAATGGCTTTGATTTTAAATCAATTTCCTATTTGTTTTGTCACTTGCATTAATAGTTTACCCAATGGTCTTTTTGTTGATACAAATAAAGAAACAACAGTTCTTCATCCAAAGAAAGGATTTGGAGGAATAGGAGGACGTGTTATAAAACCATTTTCATTAGCTAATATTCGTAAGTTTTACGTTTCTCTTAGAAAAGATATTTCTATAATTGGATGCGGAGGGATTTGTTATGGAAAAGATATTTTTGAACATATATTGTGTGGAGCTTCTGCTGTTCAAGTAGGAACACAATTTTTTAAAGAAGGAATTAGAGTATTTGACAGATTGAAAAACGAATTCATTTCCATTTTAAAAGAAAAAAACTATTCTTCCATAGAAGAATTCAAAGGAAAACTAAACGTAATTTAAAATTTTTTTAAGTTTAGTTATTAGTAAGATTTTGCAAAAATCACACGTTGATTAGAAGTTTTTCCAGAATAGATACATTTTCCTATTTTTTTTACATCGTTTTTTTTATTATAAATTGGAATACAACGTATAGTTGCTTCTGTTTCTTCTTGAATTTTTTTTCCTGTATTTATTGTTCCATCCCAATGAGCAAGAATAAAACCTCCCGTATCATTTATTCTTTTTTTAAAATCATTATAGTTATCTAACATTATTGTATATTTTTTTGTTCTTTGTAAAGCTTTTTCATAAAGATTTTTTTGTATTTTCTCAAGGAGTTCTGGAATAAAGTTTTTTAAACAATTCCAAGAAACATACATTTTTTCGTATGTATCTCTTCTAAAAACTTCTGCTTTTTCTTGTTTTATTTCATATGATCCAATACTAATTCTTATAGGAATTCCTTTCATTTCGTATTCATTAAATTTCCAACCAGGAGTAAAAATATCTCTGTCATCATATTTAACACTGATTCCTTTTTTTTCAAGTACATTTCTTATTTTTTCTGTAATTTCGTTAATTTGATTTAATTCTCTTTTATTTTTATATATAGGAATTATAACAGTTTGAATGGGAGCTATTTTTGGAGGAAGAATTAATCCATTATCGTCCGAATGAGACATAATTAATCCTCCTATCAATCTTGTGGAAATTCCCCAAGATGTAGCCCACACATATTCTTTTTTTCCATTGAAATTAGTGAATTTTACATCGAAAGCTTTCGAAAAATTTTGTCCAAGAAAATGAGAAGTTCCTATTTGCAAAGCTTTTCCATCTTGCATAAGAGCTTCAATACAATATGTAGTTTCAGATCCAGAAAATTTATCCATATAAGGTTTAATTCCCTGTAATACAGGAACGGCCATAAAATTTTCAGAAAAATTCGTATAAATATTTAATATTTTTTTTGTTTCTTCTATAGCTTCTTTTTTAGTAGAATGAGCCGTATGTCCTTCTTGCCATAAAAATTCAGAAGTTCTTAAAAAAAGACGAGTTCTCATTTCCCATCTAATAGCATTTCCCCATTGATTTAAAAGAATAGGAAGATCTCTATAAGACTGAATCCAACGTTTATAAGTTTTCCATATGATACTTTCAGAAGTAGGTCGTATAATTAGTTCCTCTTGTAATTTCGATTGTGGATCAATTATCAATTCTTTTTCATTTTTTTCTTTTTTCAATTTATAATGCGTCACTATTGCACATTCTTTGGAAAAACTTTTAATATGTTGTTTTTCTTTTGAAAAAAAAGATTTAGGAATTAATAAAGGAAAATAAACATTTTGATGACCCGTTTTTTTAAACATTTGATCCAATTTTTTTTTTATGATTTCCCATATAGAAATTCCATATGGTTTAATAATCATAAACCCACGAATTCCAGAAAATTCTGCTAAACCAGATTTAATGATAATTTCGTTATACCACTTAGAATAATTTTTGTTCCGTTGAGTTAACTGATGACTCATATCAATATGAAATCGACAAAAAAAATAAAATAAAGATAAAAAAATTATTTTTGGAATTTGATTTACTTTATTAGTTAATAAAAAAATAACCACATGGCACATCCTAAAAGAAGACAATCTAAATCCAGAAGAAATAAAAGAAGGACTCATTTGAAAATAAAAGAACCTTCGTTAATGAAATGTTCTTTAACCAATCAAAAACATTTATATCATTATGCTTATTGGAATAATAAAAATGAACTTTGTTATAGAGGAAAAATTCTATTAAAAAAATAAATCATATCATTATCATTGTTTATGGACTTAAAAGATATTCAATTTCTGATTGAATTTATTTCAAAATCTGATATTCATGAAATAGAAATACAAATAGAAAATACTAAAATTTATGTAAAAAATAAAATTTTCAAAAAAAAGAAAAAAAAATTTAATGACTCATCGAAAAATGAGAAAAATAAATCTTGTGATTTTTATGACAGATTTTATAATCAAAAAAAAAATAAAAAGGAATTAAATCATAAAGAAAAAGAAAGCGAGTATTTAACAATTAAATCCCCTATGATTGGAACATTTTATCGTAAGCCTCATCCAGATCAAGAGTCTTTTGTTCAGGTAGGAGATAAAATAAAAAAAGGAACAAAAGTTTGTGTTATAGAAGCAATGAAATTATTCAATGATATTGAATCTGAAGTGGATGGAAAAATTGTTAAAATTCTTGTTGAAAACGCTTCTCCAGTTGATTATGATCAACCTTTATTTTTATTGGCCCCTATCTAATATCTAAACATAAAATTAATAAACAATGAAACAATTGGTGTTATGTTTAAAAAAATATTAATTGCTAACAGGGGAGAAATAGCTTTACGTATTATACGAACTGCTAAAGAAATGGGAATAAAAACAGTAGCAGTTTATTCTACAGCAGATAAAAATAGTCTTCATGTTTATTTTGCGGATGAAGCAGTATGCATAGGTCCACCTTCTCCATCTCAATCGTATTTAAATGTTCCAAATTTAATATCCGCAGCTGAAATAACGAATGCAGATGCTATTCACCCTGGATATGGTTTCTTATCTGAGAATCCATATTTCTCATCTATGTGCAAAAAACATGGAATGAAGTTTATAGGACCACTTCCAAATCATATGATTCAAATAGGAAATAAAATTTCAGCTAAGAATACCATGAAAAAAGCTGGAATTTCTTGCTTACCTGGATCTGGTTGTTTTGTTGAATCTTCTTATAAGGAAATAGAAAATATTGCAGAAAGAATAGGATATCCTATTATAATTAAAGCTGTTTCTGGAGGTGGAGGAAAAGGAATACGATCTGTTTTAGATAAAAATTATTTAAAAAAATCCTGGGAAGAAGCTAAAAAAGAAGCTTTAGCATGTTTTGGAAAAAAGGATCTGTATATAGAGAAATTAATTTTGAATCCAAGACATATAGAAATTCAAATAGTTGGAGATCAATATGGAAAAGTGTGTCATTTATCAGAAAGAGATTGTTCTATTCAAAGAAGAAATCAAAAACTTGTGGAAGAATCTCCTTCTCCATTTTTAACTCCATCTTTAAGAAAAAAAATGGGAGAAGTCGCAGTAAAAGCAGCTGAATTTATTCATTATGAAGGAGTAGGGACGATAGAATTTTTAATGGATAAGAATAAAAATTTTTATTTTATGGAGATGAATCCTAGAATTCAAGTAGAACATCCTATTACGGAAGAAGTAATCGGATTGGATCTTGTCCAAGAACAAATTTTTTTAGCTTGTGGAAGAAAACTTTCTGTAAAAAAAAATTGTTATCCAAAAATGCATTCAATAGAATGTAGAATTAATGCCGAAGAACCTTATAATAATTTTCGTCCTATGCCTGGAGAAATAACTCAAATGCATTTACCAGGAGGAAAAGGAGTTCGTGTGGATACGCATATTTATGCTGGATACCAGGTCCCACCTTATTATGATTCCATGATTGCAAAAGTTATTACTACAGCAAAAAATAGAAAAGAAACTATTGGAAAAATGCGTCGTTCATTAGATGAATTTATTATAGAAGGAATTTGTACAACGATTCCTTTTCATAAACAGCTTATGCAAAATGATGATTTTTTGAAAGGAAAATATCATACAAATTTATTAAATACATTTCATTTAGATTCCAAATTCAAATAAAATAAATTTTTTAAGATTTATTTTCGAATGATTTCAAAAGATCAATCATTTTTTGAATATTTCCGTTCATAAATCCTATAAGATCATAAATTGATTTATGAATTCTATGATCTGTTACTCTACTTTTAGGATAATTATAAGTACGTATTTTCACAGAACGGTCTCCTGTAGAAATCAAACATTTTCTTTTTATGGATCGTTCTTTTAATCTTTTCTCCTTTTCATTTTGATAAATACGTGATCGTAAAACATTCATTGCTTTTTCAAAATTTTTGTGTTGTGAACGTCCTTCTTGACATTCTACTGTTATTTTACTTGGAATATGAGTTAGTCTTACAGCAGATTCTGTTTTATTAACATGCTGACCACCAGCTCCACTTGATCGAAATGTTTCTTTTTTTATATCGGACAAATTGATATTGACATCTATATCTTCTACTTCAGGTAAAACTGCTACTGTAATAGCAGATGTATGAACTCTTCCTTGAGATTCTGTTTCTGGAATTCTTTGTACTCTATGGACTCCAGATTCAAATTTTAGATTTCCATAAACTTCTTTTTTTTCATTGTTTACAGTAGGAGAAGTACTCCTACTATTATTTCTTACATCTAAAATGATTTCTTTGTATCCTTTATTAGAACCTCCTTTTTGAGCATGTATGATTTCATATTTCCAACCTACTTGTTTAAAATAAAGAACGTACATTCGTAATACATCTTCTACAAAAAGACATGCTTCATTTCCTCCTGTTCCGGATCGTAATTCCATAATTGCGTTTCTATAATCTTCTGTTTTTTTTTCTTTTTTATTAGAAAAAAAAAGATGATGGGATTTTTTTTCAATAAAGGATAAATCTTCTAAAATTTTTTTTTTTTCCAAAAAAGCTATTTCCTTCATTTCAGGATCAGAGTCTGTTTTCAAAAGAGAATTTGCTTCTTGAAGAGAACTTAATTTTTTTTTGTATTCATCATAAATATGAACTATTTTTTCTAGTCTCTTATACTTCTTTAATAATGTTTTATATTGATTATGATTATTATATATGTTTGTTTCTATAATAGAATTTGAAATTTCATGAAATTCTTTTTCAAAAACTTCAAACTTTTTAATCAATGAAGTTTTTTTCATTTTTTTTATTTCAAATTTTTCCTTATTAATATCTTTCATATTTGAAAAATCATAGGAAAAAATACATAATCAAATATATAAAAAAGATTTTTTTTGTATATGAAAATTCTTTCAGCACAATTTATATGAAAACAAATAAGTCTTATTCTTGATTCTATCGTAACGTAAAATAAATCAATAGTTTGGAGTTAATGATATAACATGGAATAATAATATAATTTTAATTAAAAATTTTCGAAGTTAAAATTAATATGTATAATTGCATTTGTTGAACTGCTTTATTATTCACAAAAAAAACAAAATCAGAAAAAAAAGAGAAAAAAGAAAAAGGATGTAATGCATTTCAATAAATGAAATCAAATTCAGCCAAAAAATTTTAGGAAGTAAAAAAAAATGGCTATAATACACAAAAAACCCAATTACTTTACTTTATGTTTGATATTACTGAATTAAAAAGTAAAAAACTTTTTGAATTACAGGAGATTGCTCGTTCTTCAGGATTAAAAAAATGTACCCAATTGCGAAAAAACGAACTCCTAGAAAAAATTATTTCTATTTTTAATAAAAAAAAAACAACAACAACTTCGTCAGAAAATCTTTTTAAAAAAGGATTTAAAGGCAAAAAAAATATTGAATCCAAGACATTATTAAAAAATGGAAATGAAAAAAAAAAATTAACTTCTCAAGAACGTTTTAAAAGTTCTTCCAAAACAAAAACTCAAGAAGAAACTGTCAAAAAATACCAATACCAGAAAGAAAATCAACACTTTCAAAAAAATTCTTTTTCTGGAACAGAAAGAGAAAGTAGTAGTACTTTAACGAAAAAAAATATAAATAAATATCGTACTCCTGAATATGAATTTGAAGGAATTATTATTAGTGAAGGGGTTCTAGAGATTATGCCAGAAAATTATGGTTTCTTGAGATCTTCTGATTTTAATTATTTATCATCTCCTGATGATATATACGTATCTCAATCTCAAATTAGATTATTTGGAATGAAGACAGGAGATACAATAAGAGGAGAAGTTCGTCCTCCCAAAGATGGAGAAAAATATTTTCCTTTAATAAAAATTCTTGAAATTAATGGAAGACCTCCTTTTTTTGTAAGAGAAAGAGATTCTTTTGAACATTTGACTCCTCTTTTTCCTAATGAAAAATTTAAATTAGCTGAAAAAAATGCGACTCTTTCCACAAGAATAGTGGATCTTTTCACTCCTATAGGGAAAGGACAAAGAGGAATGATTGTTGCTCCTCCAAAAACAGGAAAAACGACTTTGCTGAAAGAAATAGCTAACGCTATTGCGGCAAATCATCCAGAAGTATATTTGATTATATTACTTATTGATGAACGTCCAGAAGAAGTAACTGATATGCAAAGGAATGTTAAAGGAGAAGTGATTGCTTCTACTTTTGATGAACCAGCAGATAGACATGTAAAAGTCGCTAATATAGTATTACAAAAAGCTAAAAGAATGGTAGAATGTTCTCACGATGTTGTTATTTTATTAGATTCTATAACTCGTTTAGCAAGAGCATATAATACTGTAGCTCCTACATCTGGAAAAGTGTTATCAGGAGGTGTAGATGCAAATGCCTTGCATAGACCCAAAAGATTTTTCGGAGCAGCTAGAAATATAGAAAACGGGGGTTCCTTATCAATTATTGCGACAGCAATGATTGATACAGGATCAAAAATGGATGAAGTTATTTTTGAAGAATTTAAGGGAACAGGAAATAAAGAACTTCAATTAGATAGAAGAATTTCTAATAAACGAATTTATCCTGCTATTGATCTTGTTTCTTCCAGTACTAGAAAAGATGATTTACTATTAGATCATAATACATTACAAAGAATGTGGATTTTAAGAAAGCATCTTTCCGATATGAATCCAGTAGAAGCTATGGAATTTCTAAGATCACGTATAGCTAGAACTCAAAATAATGAAGAATTTTTAATATCCATGAATGGATAGGATAGGATAATAGAATAGATAAATTTTTATATTGAATATTTGATTTTTTTGATGAAAAATATTATATTATTCCAAATCGCGGGATGGAGCAGTTGGTAGCTCGTCGGGCTCATAACCCGAAGGTCATAGGTTCGAGTCCTATTCCCGCTATTTTTGTTCATGAAAATAGTTATGTAAAAAAAAAACTAATTTTCGTTATCTCTCCTCATTCTTATGATTTTTATTTACTTGATTTAATTCTATATAGAGAATAAAAAAGTAATTAGACAAATATGTTGTATTATTATACTTTGTGTTTTTTATGTTTATGTACTTTTATTTTCTTTTTCATATCTTTTTATTTTTTTAAAAAATTAGAATTTTTTTTAAGAGAAGAATTAAGGAATCATAAAAATGAAATACAAAAAGCATATCAATATGATAGAATAGAATTTCTAAATTCTTTAAAAGAAGTAAAAAAAGAACTCATACAATATATAAGAGATTTTCAAGAATTTATAGAGAAAAAAAATTCTTTTATTATTGAAAATCAAATAAATAATTTGAATTTTTTTCATAAAAAACAAGAAAAATTTATTGAAATAACAGAAAAAAAATTAGAAGAAATCAAAGATATTGTAAATGAAAAATTACAAAAATCTTTGAATTTACATTTAGGAAAATCATTTGAAATTATTGGAACCCAATTATTTTCTTTACAGGAAGGATTAGTAAAAATGAAAAACTTAGCACAAGATGTTAGTTCTCTAAAAAAAACTTTGAATCACGTAAAAATATGTGGTAGTTTTAGCGAAATGCAACTTTCAATGTTGTTGCAACAAATTCTTTCTCCAGATCAATATGCATGTAATGTGATTACAAAATCTAGTACAAATTGTGTAGTGGAATTTGCAATTAAACTTCCAGGACTTGGAGATGGAAATGTTATATGGTTGCCAATTGATGTTAAATTTCCGAAAGAAACTTATGAAAAAATACAAGATGCTTATAATAAAGGGGAGAAAAAAAATATAGAAACAGCTAAAAAAAATATGGAATCCGTTCTTAAAAAAATGTCTAGAGAAATTAAAGATAAATATATAGATCCTCCACATACTACTGATTTTGCCATCCTTTTTTTACCATTTGAAGGGATATACGCAGAAATTGTAAAAAATTCAAGTTTATTAGAAGAAATACAAAGAAAATATAAAATAGTCATTACAGGTCCCTCTACATTAGCAGCTATGTTAAATAGTTTACAGATAGGATTTCGCACTTTAGCTATTCAAAAAAGAACTTCTGAAGTATGGAAAGTTTTAGAAATTGTAAAAAAAGAATTTACAAAATTTGGATTATTGCTTTCTCAAGCACAAGATAAATTACAAGCAGCCTCTCAGGATATAGATAAAGTGATTGGAGTAAGGAAAAATTTGATTGAAAAAAAATTAAGAGATATAGAAAACTATTCTTAACTAGGATTAGTTAGCGGAGAGAAAGGGATTCGAACCCTTGACACTTTCTTTTGTGAACACGCTTTCCAGACGTGCGCCTTAAGCCTCTCGGCCATCTCTCCAAATCTACACAACATATCTACATAAAAAAAAAGCAAAACTATAAGCCGGATTCTGTTTTTATTCCTATCATTTATCTAGGATATAGGTTACCCACAATCTCTATCTGCCTACCCCCCGGTAATCAACCGAGCCAGTTTTCCGGTGTACATGGCATTTCACCGTACAGAGTTTACATGATTTCACTACAGCTAAACTGTACTTTCTTTCTGTTGCACTATTCCTCACCTTTCGGTGGATGGGGGTTACCCATTGTACTGCTCTATGGTGTCCGGACTTTCCTCATTTTTTTTAATAAAAACGCGATAGGACGTTTTGCTTTCATTGGTTTTGATTTATCTTTTTATTTCTAATTAGTAAATTAGAGTAAATATTTTTTACATCTTCATTTTTTTTAAGTTCTTCAATTAAATTTAATATTTTTTTTTCATTTTTCCCTGAAATAGTTTTGCTATGTGTAGCAATCCGTTTAATTTCATAATTATGAAATATTTTCAATTTTTCTAAATTATTTTTCATAAAACCAAAATATTCAAAATTTGTGGAAACAAATATTATGTTTTTTTCTTTTACAATATCTTTAGCCCCAAAATCTATTAACATAAGTTCAAAATCTTCCATAGAAAAATTGATAATATCATTTTTTTTTATAGAAAAAATTCCTATTCTATTAAATAAATGAATAAGCTCTCCATTATTACATAATCTTCCTCTTCTTTTATTAAAGAAAGTTCTTATATTGGAAATTGTTCTAATACTATTATCTGTTGTACACTCTATAATCAAACTGATTCCGTGAACTTTTCCTTCTAAATTTATATTTTTATAATTATTATTTTTCTTATTATTGTGTAAAGCTTTTTGTATTGCTCTTTCTATAGTTTGTTTAGGAATATTAACTGACTTTGCATTGAGTATTGCATTTCTTAAACGAAATGAAGTTTTATTTTTTCCTGTTTCTTTAACGGCAGTAGAAATTTCTTTAATGATTTTAGAAAACTTTTTAGATCTTCTAAAATCCTGATTAGATTTTCTATGCTGTATATTTGACCATTTGCTATGTCCTGACATTTTATTATTAATAAAATAATATGAAATAAAATAATAACGGTTTTAACTTTTTCGTTAAATTGAAAAAAAAGATTTTTTCTATCTTAGATTCTTTCTTGTGTAAGAATGTAAAAAAACAATTTATAAAAAAAAAATAATTATGTCAAAAGTTTGTGAATTAACGGGGAAAAAGGCTATGGTGGGAAATAAAGTTTCTCATGCAAACAACAAAAAAAAACGTCGTTTTCATATTAATTTGTGTAAAAAACGTTTTTTTTTAATAGAAGAAAAGAAATGGATTACCTTAAAAATTTGTGCTTCCGCTATTAAACTAATTAATAAAATTGGAATTGAAAATGCATTAAAACGTTTTAAATTTAAATTAAAGAAGAAAATAAAAAAAATTAGAACATAATGGGAAAAAAAGGAAATAGAATCCAAGTCATATTGGAATGTACTGAACAAAAAAAAAGTGGAAAACCTGGGTGTTCCAGATATATAACTACAAAAAATAAAAAAAATACACCTGATAGAATCGAATTAAAAAAATATAATCCCATCTTAAAAAGATATACTCTTCATAAAGAAATAAAATAAAATTAGTTTTATGCCTACTTCTACTAGTAGTAATAGTAATAAAAATAGTCCTAAAAAGATTATTATAGAAAACAAAAAAAAAATATCAAAAAAAATGACTCTAGCCATTAAAATTATAAAATCTAAAAAAAAATCTGGATCTTATATTTTTGAGGAGAAAATGTTAATTGATAGTGAAGTTAAAGATTTTTTAGAAAAAAATGACTAATTTATTATTTTAAATCATTATTATTAATAATTTTTATGTTTTTAAAAAAAGAAAAAGAAAAAACATTTGATCCTGAATTAAATAAAACTAGAGAATCTTTCTTTTCTAAAATAAAAAATCTTTTTTTTA
This sequence comes from Blattabacterium cuenoti, assembly GCF_014251255.1. Classification (NCBI taxonomy): domain Bacteria; kingdom Pseudomonadati; phylum Bacteroidota; class Flavobacteriia; order Flavobacteriales; family Blattabacteriaceae; genus Blattabacterium; species Blattabacterium cuenoti. Next base: position 121,550 of record NZ_CP059182.1, on the reverse strand, counting down.
GAAAATCTAAATTAGATATCAATTTTATTGATCATATAGAAGATATATTATTATCTTCAGATATAGGAACAAAAACAACTATAAAAATTATCAATAGTCTTGAAAAAAAGATTAAAAAAGAAAAATATGAAGATATTCCTATTCAAGGTCTATATAAACTTCTTAAAGAGGAAATAGAAGTTCTTTTTGTAGATATTCAAAATGAATGTTTAGAAAAAAAAATAAAATATGAAAAAAAACCATATGTTATTATGATGGTTGGAGTCAATGGTGTAGGAAAAACAACGACAATTGGAAAATTAGCATTTTTTTTAAAAAATAAAAAATTTAATGTGATGATAGGAGCTTCAGATACATTTCGTGCTGCTGCTGTAACCCAACTTGAAATATGGGCAAATAGAGCTAATGTTCCATTAATAAAACAACATATACATGCAGATCCAGCATCTGTTGCATACGATACTTTGAAATCTGCGATATCTAAAAACATAGATGTTGTATTAATTGATACAGCTGGAAGATTGCAAAATCGCATAAATCTTATGGAAGAACTTTCTAAAATAAGCAGAGTAATGAAAAAGATTATCCCTGAATCTCCTCATGAAATTATACTTGTTTTAGATAGTTCCACGGGACAAAATGCTTTTGAACAAGTTAAGAAATTCACTACTTTTGTAAAAGTTTCTTCTCTAATTCTAACAAAATTAGAAGGAACAGCTAAAGGAGGAGTGGTTATAGGAATAATGGATCAATTTAAAATACCAATTAAGTATATTGGAATAGGGGAAAAAATACAAGATTTAAAAGAATTTGATGGAAAAAAATTTGTAGACTCTTTTTTTCCAAAAAAAAGTTTGATTTGAAACTGACAGAATGTCTTATCCATTAAAAATGGTATAATCTTTGTTTTATTTTATTATTCACATTTTTTTTTATTCTGAATATGAAAAATGATCAAATTAGCGTTACTTCTGACAATATTTTTCCTATTATTAAAAGATTTCTTTACTCGGATCAAGAAATTTTTTTAAGAGAACTCGTTTCCAATGCAACTGATGCTATTTTAAAATTAAAAACTATAGCAAAATCAGGAGAAATAGATGAAGATTTTGGAAATGATTTTAAGATAATCATCAAAATAGATAAGAAAAAGAAAACTATTCATATTATTGATAATGGAATAGGAATGACAAAAGAAGAAGTAGAAAAATATATTAATCAAATTGCTTTTTCTGGTGCTGAAGAATTTATAAAAAAATACGAAGATAAAAAAAATCTGTCTTCTTCTATTATTGGTCATTTTGGATTAGGATTTTATTCTTCTTTTATGGTCTCAGAAAAAGTGATAATATTAACTCAATCTTACAAGAAAGATTCTCCTTCTGTCTTTTGGTCTTGCGAAGGATCTCCAAAATTTTCTATGAAGGAAACAGAAAGAAGAAACAGAGGAACAGAAATTATTTTATTTATTAATGAGGAAAGCAAAGAATTTTTAGAACACGATCGTATTTTAGAATTACTTCATAAATATTGTAAATTTATGCCTGTAATGATTTCTTTCTCTTCAGAAAAAGAAAAAGAAATTATTATCAATAATGTTGATCCTGCTTGGAGAAAAAATCCTTTTCATTTAAAGGAAAAAGATTATTTAAATTTTTATCATGAATTATATCCAAAACAAATGGAAGATCCTTTATTTTGGATTCATTTAAATATAGATCATCCATTTCGTTTGACGGGAATTTTATATTTTCCAGAAATAGATAATAAAATTGATTTTCAAAGAGATAAAATTCACTTGTATCAAAATCAAGTTTATATTACAGATAACTTAGAGAGAATTGTTCCAGATTTTTTAAGTTTATTAAGAGGAGTTATCGATTCTCCAGATATTCCTCTTAATGTATCACGTTCTCATTTACAATCAGATACATCTGTAAAAAATATTTCAAAATATATAACTAGAAAAGTATCTGATAAACTTGATTCTATGTTTAAAACAGATAGAGAAAATTTTCAAAAAAAATGGAAATATATCAAAATTTTTGTAGAATATGGAATGATTAGTGCGGAAAATTTCTTTGAAAGAGCCAATAAATTCTTTTTATATTCTACTATAAAAAATATTTATTTTACACTTGATGAATTTAAGGAAAAAATTAAAGATTTTCAAAAAAATAAAGAAGGAAAAATAATTTTTCTTTATACTTCTGATATAGAAAAACAATATAGTTACATTAAAGATGCAGAAAATAAATCTTATGAAGTTTTAATTTTAGACAGTCCTCTCACAGTTCATTTGATACAAAAACTAGAATTTTTCCATAAAGATATTTCTTTTGTTCGTATAGATTCAGATCATATTAATAAATTAATCCCTCAAGAAGAGAAAGAAGAGAAATCTGATTCAGAACTTTCTTACAGAGAGAAAGAAAATTTGAAAAAAATGATAAATACTTATTTAAAAAATGAATTAAATGAATATAGATTTTCTACTATTAAATTGGAAAATTTATCCAAAAAAGATTCTCCTTTTTTAATTATTATACCGGAATTTTTACGTAGAATGAAAGAAATGAATTTTTTTGTAAAAAGTGATATTAAAAAAAATAATAAAGAAAAATTTTATGAATTGGTTGTCAATACAAATCATGTTATAATAAAAAAAATATTAGATACTCCATTTGAAGAAAAAAGAAACAATCTTCTTCAAGAAGCTTTAAATTTAACTTTTTTATCAAAAAACTTATTAAAAGGAAAAAATTTGACCCTTTTTGTAGAAAAAAAATTAGAAGATCTTATTCAAAAGAATTAAAAGAATTATTTATTATTAAATTTCTTTAGTTTAACATTCGTTAATATTTTTTTAGTATATAGAGGAAAATCAGAATTTTGCATCCATCCATAATAATTAGGATCTTTATCAAAGATTTCGCAAACTTTTTCTCCTTTATATTTTCCGAAGTTAAATATTTCATTTCCTTCTTCATCTATTTTTATAAACCCTGCAAGATCTGCTATATTTTTTTGTTTTGAAAACTGATTTAAACTTTTGACGTCTTTTTTTAAGTCTTCATATTTTTCTAATTGTGCTAGTAGAATTTCATATGTAGCATATGTATCTGCTTTGGAACTATGAGCTTTCATTAAATTTTTTTTACAAAAATATTTATAAGCAGCAGAAAGAGTTCTAGGTTCCATTTTGTGAAAAATTACTTGAACATCTATTGTCTTATGTTTTTTTATATCAAAAGATATTCCTGCACGAAGCATTTCTTCAGCTAAAATTGGAATGTCGAATCTATTAGAATTATATCCTGCTAAATCCGAATTTTCAATCATATTAAAAATATGTATAGCTACATCTTTAAATGGGGATTTTCCTGAAACATCCTCATCTTTAATTCCGTGAATAGCTGTTGATTGTGGAGGTATCGGAATTCCAGGATAAATCAACCAAGTTTTATCTTCCTTCTCTCCATTTGGAAATATTTTTAATATAGATATTTCAATAATTCTATCTTTTCCAATGTTGATTCCTGTAGCTTCTATGTCAAAAAAACAAATAGGACGATGAAGTTGGAGTTTCATTTAGTGTGAATTTTTTCTATTCAACTTATTATAATAAATTGAAATTGAAGTTATAATATAAAAAATGATAATGCATGGTAAAGAAAACATGTGTAAAGTTAATAAAAGAAATATACTCATCAATAAAAATAAATAACGTATTTTATTTTTTTTCCAAGAAAATCCATCAAAGTAGAAAGAAAACATAGGAATTTTAGATATTAAAAAATAACAAGATAGAAAAACCATCATAAGTATTATAATAGGAGATAATAGAATGTGATCCTTTATCATAGATAAAGATGAAAAAAATAAGGTATTAATTGGAGTGGATAATCCATAATAATTTCTTTTTTTTTCATTTTTTTTAGAAAAAAAAATATTGAATTGAGCTAAACGCCATGCAGAAAATATGGAAATAAAAAAAGCACTCCATTCGATAAACGGTATTTTTTCATTTTTTAATAGAAAAAAAACTATCATAGATGGAACAATTCCAAAAGAAACCATATCGGCTAAAGAATCTAATTCTTTTCCAAATTCATTTTCTATATTTAGAAATCTAGAAAAAAATCCATCTAATAAATCAACAATTAATGAAAGCATAGTGAAAAAAGCGGAACATTCAAAATGTTTTGATTGTAAAAAAGTGAGCGAAATACATCCAAAAAATAAATTGAATAAAGTCAAAGTATTTGGAATTTTTTTGATTATTTTTTTCATTGAAAATAAAATTATTTATTTTTTTCATAAAAAATACAAAATCATTCATTATAATGATCATTATTATTTTATTTCATTATGATTAATTTCTTTTATGAGGTTTCTAATTTTTCTATTAAAAATGAATCTTTTTTTAGTAAAAAAATTTGCATGATATTAAAAAATGAAGGAAAATATGCTGGAAATATTAATTATATTTTTTGTGATGACAATTTTATTTTAAATATGAACAAAAAATATCTTAATAAAGATTATTATACAGATGTCATTTCTTTTAATCATTCTATGATACACAATAAGAAAAAAAAAAACAATAATTTTACAAAAACTTATTCTTCTATTTCAGGAGATATATTTATCAGTATAGATAGAATATTCTCTAACTCCAAACGATGGAATCAACTTTTTCAGGTAGAATTAAAACGAGTAATGATCCATGCTATATTACACTTTTTAGGATATGACGATCAAGATAAAATCAATAGAAAATTGATGAAAAAAAAAGAAGAGTTTTATTTAAATTTATTTCAATTTTGAAAAAAAAGTCATGTTTTTAAATACATATGATGTTATTGTTGTTGGAGGAGGACATGCTGGAGCAGAAGCAGCTTCTGCAGCATCTAATATGGGATCAAAAACTTTGCTGATTACAACCAATTTACAAACAATAGGTCAAATGTCATGTAATCCAGCTATAGGAGGAATAGCCAAAGGACAAATAATTAGAGAAATAGATGCTTTAGGTGGTTATTCAGGAATAATTACAGATTATAGTATGATACAATTTAGAATGTTAAATAAATCAAAAGGTCCTGCTATGTGGAGTCCTAGAGCACAATGTGATAGAAAATTATTTTCAGATAATTGGAGATTTTTTTTAGAAAAAAATACAAAGTTAGATCTATATCAAGAAACAGTTACATCTTTGGTGATAAAAAAAAATAAAATTGAAGGAATAATTACTTCTTTAGGTACAAAAATTAAGGGAAAATCAGTAATACTAACAAATGGGACATTTTTAAATGGGAAAATTTTTATTGGAAAAAAAAGAATTGATGGAGGAAGAATATCTGAACCAAAAGTTAAAGGAATCACGGAACAATTAATTAAAAATTTTGGATTAAAATATGGAAGAATGAAAACAGGAACTTCTCCAAGAGTAGATGGACGTTCTTTAAATTACAAAAAAATGGAATCTCAGAAAGGAGATATAAATCCAAAAAAATTCTCTTTTTATTATAAAACAAAAAAATTAAAAAAACAACGTGAATGTCATATTACTTATACAAATCAAGAAATACATAGTTTTATTAGTAATAATTTTAATGAATCTCCAATTTTTACAGGAAATATTAAAGGCGTAAGTCCTAGATATTGTCCTTCTATTGAAGAGAAAATTTATAGATTTTCTGATAAAAAAGAACATCAAATTTTTGTTGAACCAGAAGGATGGAAAACTGTAGAAGTCTATCTAAATGGTTTTTCCACTTCTTTACCAGAAAAGGTACAACATCAAGCTATAAAAAAAATTCCTGGATTTGAAAAAGTAAAAATGTTAAGACCTGGATATGCTATTGAATATGATTATTTTCCTCCTACTCAATTAAAACTTACTTTAGAAAGTAAATTGATTCATAATCTATTTTTTGCTGGACAAATTAATGGAACAACAGGATATGAAGAAGCGGCTGCTCAAGGACTAATTGCAGGAATTAACGCTCATCTAAAAATTAATAAAAAAAATCCTTTTTTTCTTAAAAGAAATGAAGCTTATATAGGTGTTTTAATAGATGATTTAACTATAAAAGGAACAGAAGAACCTTATAGAATGTTTACTTCAAGAGCTGAATATAGAATGTTGTTACGTCAAGATAATGCAGATGAAAGACTAACACATATGGGATATAAAATTGGATTAATTTCAGAAAAAAATATGAAAAAAATAGAGCAAAAAAAATACAAAATAGAAAAATGTATTTCTTTCTTTAAAAAAAATTATTTGAAACCAGACATTATCAATCCCATTTTAATTGATAAAAAGTCTCCAATTATTCATCATAAAAAAAAAATAGAAACAATTTTATCTCGTTCTGAAATAAACATACAAGACATTACGTTGATTCCTTTTTTAAAAAAGGAGATAGAAAAAAATGATTTTTCTAAAGAAATATTAGAGCAAGTTTCTATTCGTATTAAATATAGAGGATATATTGAAAGAGAAAAAGAAAATGCAAAAAAATTATTAAAACTTGAAAATATTCGTATTCCAAATAATTTTGATTACGAAAAGATCAGATCCATTTCTACAGAAGCTAAAGAGAAGCTCAATTATCATAGACCAGAGTCACTCTCTCAAGCATCTAGAATTAGCGGAATTACACCTTCAGATTTAAGCATATTGTTGATTTATATGGGACGATGATATCATTTTTTGTTTTTTATGACGAATAAATCTTCATTATCTTTTTTCATGTAAAATTTTTCTCTCGCTAATTTTTCCAAACATTTGTTATCTGTATTTAATTTTTTCAAAAAATTTTTTTCCAAAAAAATTCTTTTTTCTAAAAAATCTCTATCTAATATCATTTCTTTTATACTTCTATTTAATTCCCAATGTAATACTAAAGAATTTGTATCAAAAAAAGATATCCATATAAAAAAGAATAAACTAATCCAAAAATATTTGCTTTTCAATATTTTTTTATAGATTCTAATTTTTTTAGAATTTATTTTTTGTTTTTTTTTATCCATATTTTTTTTATGAAACTAGTGAATATGCTAATGATCCAATAAATACTAAAAAAAAATAAAAAAAAAATACACCAAAAACCAGATATCATTATGAAAATGAAAAATAAAAAACCTATAAATTTAATTATCATTATAAAAACTAAAAATTTAAATTATTTTAATTTATTAATTTCGTAAAAAAAAATAGGAAAATGACTTTTAGGACAGAAAAAGACACTTTAGGAAGCGTCCAAATCCCTATTGATAAATATTGGGGAGCTCAAACAGAAAGATCAAGAAACAATTTTAAAATAGGATTAGAGGGTTCTATGCCCATAGAAATTATTCATGCTTTTTCTATTTTAAAAAAAGCGGCAGCACACGCAAATTTTGAATTTGGAATTTTATCCAAAAAAAAAAGAGATTTAATTACTTTAGTGTGCGATGAAATTATAGAAGGAAAATTAAATGATCAATTTCCTTTAGTAATATGGCAAACAGGATCTGGAACGCATTCTAATATGAATGTCAATGAAGTTATTTCCAATAGATCTCATGTTTTAATGGGAGGAATTCTTGGAAAAGGAAGATCTTCAATCCATCCAAATGATGATGTCAACAAATCTCAATCATCTAACGACACTTATTCTACGGCAATGCATATAGCATGTTATAAAAAACTCATAGAAAAAACCATTCCTTCTATAAGAGAACTACGTAATTCTTTAGAAAAAAAATCCAATTCTTTTAAAAATGTGGTTAAAATAGGAAGAACTCATCTTATGGATGCTGTTCCTATAACTTTGGGACAAGAATTTTCAGGATATGTTTCTCAAATAGATCATGGATTAAATTCTATAAAAAAAACTTTAGAACATCTTTCCCAATTAGCTATTGGAGCTACTGCTGTAGGAACTGGACTAAATTCTCCTAAAGGATACGATTCTAAAGTTATAGAGTACATTTGTCAATATACTGGGATTCCATTTAAAATTGCGAATAATAAATTCGAAGCTTTAGCATCTCATGATGCTATTGTTGAATCTCATAATTCACTAAAACAGATCGCTGTTTCTTTAATTAAAATATCAAATGATATTCGTTTTTTAGCTTCTGGACCACGTTCTGGAATTGGAGAAATTTTTCTTCCTGAAAATGAACCTGGATCTTCCATTATGCCTGGAAAAATAAATCCGACACAGTGTGAAGCGCTTATTATGGTTTGTACACAAGTTATAGGACATGACGTTTCAATTTCAATAGCTGGATCTTCAGGAAATTATGAACTAAATGTTTATAAACCATTGATGGCATATAATTTTTTACAATCTGCACATCTTTTGTCAGATGCTTGTATTTCTTTTTCTAATTTTTGTGTAAAAGGAATTATGCCAAATTATAAGAGAATTAAAGAATTATTAGATAAATCTTTAATGCTCGTTACGGCCCTTAACCCTCATATTGGATATGAAAAATCAGCAAAAATTGCAAAATATGCATATAAAAACAATACGACATTGAAAGAAGAAGCTGTTAGATTGGGATATTTAACCATTGAAGAATTTGATAAATTAGTAAGACCAGAAAAAATGGTGTAAAAAAAATCATGAGAAAGAAAACATGAGATTTTCTACATTCAAATTAATAATTTGAGCGATTTTTTCTTCTGAAATAGAATAAATTTGAGATAATTTATTCAAAATTATTTTAAGATAAACAGGTTCATTTCTTTTTCCCCTAAAAGGATAAGGAGATAAATATGGAGAATCTGTTTCTAATACTATATTATCTAAACTTATTTTATGTAAAAATTGATTCATATAATTATTTTTAAAAGTAATCATTCCTCCAATTCCTAGTTTGATTCCAAAATCAATAATTTGTTTTGCTTGTTCTAATGTTCCAGAAAAACAATGAAAGATTCCCTTTAAATTGGAATCTTTTTCTTTTGATAAGATTTCAAAAACTTGATCAAAAGCTTTTCTACAATGAATAGATATAGGTTTTTTTTTCTTTTTTGCCCATTGCACTTGAGTTTGAAAAACGTATTTTTGTTCATGAAGATATTTATTTCCTAAATGCAAATCTATTCCTATTTCTCCCACAAAAAGAAATGAACGATGATTATTTAACCATTTTTCAATATTTTTCAATTCATATTCTAAATTTTCTGAATCTACTTCACTAGGATGCAATCCTATCATAGAAAAACATATATTAGGATATTTTTCTTCTAACTTTAATATTTTTGGAATTGTAGAAGTATTGATAGAAGGAAGATAAAATCTATTTATTCCACTATCTATTGCTCTTTTTATTACAAGATCTCTATCTACATCAAATTGATTCATATATAAATGTGTATGAGTATCGGTTATTTTCATGACATGTAGTAATTTTGTTTCTCAAATATCTCTACATATGAAAGCTTATATATTTCCTGGTCAGGGATCCCAATTTATAGGAATGGGAAAAGATTTATACAATACTTCTAGTTTAGCTAGAAAATTATTTCATTTATCAGATGATATTTTAGGATTTCAAATGACATGTATTATGTTCAACGGAACTATGGAAATTCTAAAAAAAACTAAGTACACACAATTGGCAATTTATATTTATTCAGTAATAAAAACAAAAATATTAAATAATTTTAATCCAGATATGGTAGCTGGACATTCTCTAGGAGAATTATCTGCTTTAACCTCTATTGATGTTTTTTCTTTTGAAGAAGGATTGAGATTAGTATCTCAAAGAGCATTAGCAATGCAAGAAATATGTGAATCTGTACATGGAGGAATGGCGGCTATTTTTGGATTAGAAGATAATGTTATAGAAAAAATTTGTAAGAGAGATAATGGAATTATAGTTCCTGCTAATTACAATTATCCAGGACAATTAGTTATTTCTGGAGAATACGATTCTTTAAAAAGAGTTTGTTCTTTTTTTAAAAAAATAGGAGGAAAAATTTTGATGCTCCCTGTTCATGGAGCTTTTCATTCTCCTATCATGGAACCCGCTAGAAAAAAGTTCTCTAAGTTTATAGAAACCATTTCATTTAAAGATTCCAAATGTCCTATCTATCAAAATGTAAATGCTCAACCAGTTAAAAAATCCAGTAATATCAAAAAAAACCTTATCCAACAATTGACTTCTCCAGTGAAATGGAAACAGTCCATAGAAAATATGAAAAATCATGGGGCTATTTCATTTATAGATGTAGGACCTGGCCATCTTTTACAAAAGATAAACAAAAAAATAATTAATTCAATATTATAATTTTTTATAGGATGATTCCTAAATTTCAATACAAAAAATTTTTTTATAGCCATGGAAAACTTTTGTTAACAGGAGAATATTTAATTTTATATGGAGCTTATGGATTAGCTTTTCCTACAGTGAAAGGACAATCACTTTCTATTTATTACGGAGATAAAGGATCTGTGTTACGATGGAAAAGTTTAAATGAAATCAATAAACCTTGGTTTGAATGTGTTTTTATTCTTCCTTCTTTAGAAATTTGTTATGAGACAGAAAAAAAAACAGCTTTAAAATTAAGAAATTTATTATTAGAATATAGAAAACTTCAAAAGAAATTTCTGAAAAATTCGGAAAATAAAATATTTGTAAAAACAAAATTAGAATTTCCAATAAATTGGGGGCTAGGAAGTAGTTCTACTTTGATAAGTAATATTTCAAAATGGGCAAAAGTCAACCCTTATGTATTACTAGAAAAAAATTTCTTAATGGGAAGTGGATATGATATTGCTTGTGGATTTTACAAAAAACCAATTTTTTACAAATTAAAAAAAAACAAAAAACCTCATATTATTCCTATAGATTTTAATCCCACATTCAAAGAAAAACTTTTTTTTCTACATCTTAATAAAAAACAAAATACTTGCGATGGAATAAGATTTTTTCTATCAAAAAAAAAAATATTTCCAGAAAAAAAATAAATTCTATTTCCTTCATTACTCAAAAAATTCCTTTTTGTAAAACTTTGAAAGAATTTGAAGATTTATTAATTCAACATGAAATGATTATAGCAAAAACACTGAATATTCCTACTGTAAAAGAAATATATTTTCCAGATTATTTAGGAGTCGTAAAAAGTTTAGGAACTTGGGGAGGGGATTTTGTTTTAGTAAGTTATAGAGAAGGTATGAAAAAATACTTTTCAAAAAAAGGATATCATACTCTTCTTTCATTTGATGAAATGATTTTCTGATTCATATTAGGGATGAGTATTATTATTCAATGATTTTTATTCAATATATTTATATTTCTTTATTAGTTTTAGTTATTATTATTCTTAATGATTCAAAATTAAAAATTTATTTATTATGTGCTTCAGCAATATTGTTAATTTTGATATTAATGGATGTAATTATAAATTACCAGTAGTATATGGTACTTATTGTTATGAAAAAGCTATTAATATTTCTCAACTTAGAGAAAATACAGGGTTCATTACCTTTGATCCAGGATTTAAAAATACAGGGATTACTAAAAGCTCTATTAGTTTTATAGACGGAGAAAAAGGAGAGCTTTTATACAGAGGATATCCTATAGAACAAATTATTAATAAATGTTCGTTTATAGAAACAAGTTACCTTCTTTTAAATGGAGAGCTCCCTAATACGGGACAACTAAAATCCTTCTCTAAAAGAATAGAAGAATTTAATTCAATTAGTAAAGAAATTTATAAAATATTTGATAAAATTCCTGCATTTTATCATCCTATGGGAATTTTATCTTCTTTAACATGTATTCTTACTGCATTTACAGATTCTTCTACTATTCAAGAAGAAAAAGATATATATTTTCATCTTCTAGCTAAACTTCCTATATTAGCAGCTTTAACTTACAGAAAAAAGGTAGGCCTTCCTATTCATTATGTAGATGTAGAAAAAACAACAAATAATAACAATAACCTAGATTATAATTATACTTATAATCTTTTAAAAATGTTTTTTTCTGTTCCTAAAAAATCTTATCAAATAAACCCAGTTATTCCAGATGCTTTGGAGAAGCTTTTAATCTTACATGCAGACCATGAACAAAATTGTTCTACAACAACAGTGCGTTTGTTAAGTTCTGTTCATGCTAACCTTCTTTCATCTGTCTCTGCAGGAATTAGTGCTCTTTGGGGAAGATTACATGGTGGAGCAAATCAAGCTGTAATTGAAATGTTAGAAAACATTTTAAATAGTGGTGGAAATATAAAAAAATGGATAGAAAAAGCAAAAGATAAAAAAGATCCATTTCGATTAATGGGTTTTGGACATAGAATTTATAAAAATTTTGATCCTAGAGCTAAAATAGTAAAAAAAGTAGCTGAAAATGTTATTCAGAAATTAGGAATTTCTGATCCTATTTTGGAATTAGCAAAAGAACTTGAAGAAATAGTTCTGAAAGAACCATATTTTATGGAAAAAAAACTTTATCCAAATATAGATTTTTATTCTGGAATTATTTATCAAGCTATGGGAATTCCAAAAGACATGTTTACAGTTATGTTTGCTTTGGGAAGATTGCCTGGATGGATGGCTCATTGGAAAGAAATGAGATTAAATAGAGAACCTATAGGAAGACCTAGACAAATTTATATAGGATATAAAAAAAGAAATATTCACTGAAATTTTTTTTGTGTTTGTGCGGGCGAAGGGATTCGAACCCTTATGCCGAATAGGCATCAGATTCTAAGTCTGACGTGTCTACCAATTTCACCACGCCCACATTCATATTTTTTTTTTATAAATATGAAAAATTTAAAATGAGGAATATACAATTTATTTGAGTTTTTTTATATTCAGAACTTGAAATTCTGTCCCTTTTTAGGAATCTTTCCTTTAAAGAAAATAAGGAATGAATTTCTTGACAAAAGAAAATTTTTTTTTTTCTTTTGAGTTTTTTCTTTTATGAAAAGAGGTTATTGAGTTTTTTTTAATGACCAATATCTATTATCTACTACCTACTATATAACTATTATAATAGTAGCATTTAATTCATCTAAAATTAGACTCTACAGAGAACTCTCCTCCCATAGAGAACTCATTATTTTTATTTTTAAAACTTCTCTATCTGAAATTAGAGCAACTTTCCCTCTTTTAAAAAAAACTATTTTTAGTTTTTGTTCTTCTTTAGCATTTAGAATCAATTTTTTACTCATATTTTAATATTATAAAAACAAGGAAAAAAAAAAGTTTTAGAAATTACAATAGATTAAATTAAAATTTTTATTCATTTTTTTTTATGCCTATTTTTTCTATTTCTTTTTTTTCTTTTATGGGTAGCAATTTTACGTCTTTTTCTTTTTTTTCCGTTTGGCATAATTTTTAACAATCGTTGTTGATCGATCTTACAAAAGAGACACTCCACTAAAACACAACACTACGTATGAGTTAATTATTTTTTAATAGGAACATTTTTTTTGACTAACTCAGTAAATGATTTCGCAGGTTTAAATGCTGGGATATTATGCGCAGGAATTACAATAGACATATCCTTTGATATATGTCTTCCAAGTTTTTTCGCTCGATGTTTAATAATAAATGATCCAAATCCTCTTAAGTAAACATTTTCTCCTGATTTCAGACTTTGTTTTATTTTTTTCATAAATGTTTCTATCACCTTTTGCGTGTCAATTCTCTCAGATCCAGTTTCTGATATGATTTCTGTTATTATATCTGCTTTTGTCATGTTTAATCATTATATATCGAATAACAAAATTAGGTTTTCTAAATATACCAATTTTTTATAAAATTGCTTTAAATTTTAATAGATATGTATTTTTCTGAAAAAATAATCAATTGGTATAAAAAAAATGGAAGAAAACTTCCTTGGAGAGAAACTAAAAACCCATATTATATATTAGTTTCAGAATTTATGTTACAACAAACAAAAGTTTCATTAAAAACTATTAAATGTTATTTAAACTTTATAAAAAAATTTCCAAATTTAAAAAAACTTGCTCAAGCTGAAGAAAAAGATGTATTAAAAGAGTGGGAAGGGTTAGGATATTATACAAGAGCTATTCATCTTCATTTTTTTGCGAAAAAATTAAAAAATAAGCCAATTGATTTTTTTCCGAAGAAATACAAAGATTTAATCCAATATAAAGGAATTGGTCCATATACTGGTGCGGCTATAGCATCTATATGTTTTAATGAAGTTATCCCTGCTATTGATGGAAACGCTTATAGAGTTTTTTCTAGATATATAGGAATTTATCATGACATTACATTATCTGTTTCAAACAATAAATTTCGAATTTATATTTCAAAAATGATAGATCATAATTTTCCAGGTCTTTTTAATCAAGCCATTATGGATTTAGGTTCTATTTTATGTACACCAAAAAAAGCGAAATGCTTTTTATGTCCAGTAAAACGTTCCTGTTTTTCATTTAAAAATGGAACTGTATATAAATTTCCTGTTAAAAACAATAGAAAAAAAAAACCTATTCTAGGGAGATTTTTCTATTACATTTTTATATGTAACTATCATAAAAAACTTTGTCTTAATAAGAGGTTGTCAAAAGACATATGGAAAGGTCTTTATGATTTCCCTTTAATAGAATCTAAGAAAAAACTAACGGAGAATGAAATCAGAGAAAACGTTTGGAAAAAATTTCAACTCATTTATAATAATGTTATTTATCAAATAAGACATAAACTAACTCATCAGATCTTATCAATTCAATTTTTAAATTGTGAAATAACACAAAATTTTTCTAAGAATATATTCTTAGAAAAATTTATTTTTATTCCATATGGAAAAATTTGTGAATATCCTTTTCCTAGTCCTATTCTCTTGTTTTTAAAACATGAAAAAATGATTTAGTTTTTTTTTTATCTTTGATTGGGTAGATAAGAATCTATTTTTTTTAGATAATTTTTTTAGAAAAAATAAAAATTTAATCTCTTGGAATTGGAAAAAGAATCTTCGACGAATATTTTTTTAGAATTAGAAAATACTTTTTTATATATTCAAATAATTATTTATTTTGTATTAATAATAATATTGTTATTCTTCTCTGCACTAATTTCTGGATCAGAAACGGCTTTTTTTTGTTTAGAAAAAAAAACTCTTGATAAAGAAAGTAAAAAAAATCCTTCTATAGGAAATAGAATTTCAAGGATTCTTAAAAACAAAAAAAAACTTTTAGCTACTATATTAATTTCCAATAATTTTTCAAATATTGGAATTGTTTTGCTAAGTTCTTATTTAATTACGATTTTTTTTCAAGATAGATATATTTTCATAAATAAAATTTCTATTCCCATTAACTTTCTTTTAGAAGTAGGGGTTCTTACTTTTTTTTTACTTCTGTTTGGAGAAATAATTCCAAAAATATATGCTAGTAAAAACAATTTTCGTTTTGCTCTTTTTATGTCTAAACCATTACTTTTTTTAAGTAATTTATTGAACCCTATTAGTCAAACTATGATTCTAATTTCTAGATTTATAGATAAAAAAATAAGTAAAAAAAAGAATATGATTTCTGTTGATCAACTTTCAAAAGCATTAAAGATCGCATCTTCAAATAAAAAAAATATTCAAGAATGTCAATTTTTACAAAGAATTGTTGATTTTGGAAATACAGAAACACATCAAATTATGACTCCAAGAATAGATGTGTTTGCTTTAAATAAAAAAACATTTTTTTCTAATGTATTAGAATTAGTTCGTCATCAAGGATATTCTCGTATTCCTGTTTATAAAGAGAATATTGATGATATAGAAGGAGTTCTTTTTGCTAAGGATCTTCTTCCATTTATTCATGAAAAAAAATTTGAATGGACAAAATTAATTCATTCTCCCTTTTTTGTTCCGGAAAATAAAAAAATAGATGATCTTTTAAATGATTTTAAAAAAAAAAAGATACATCTTGCTATTGTAGTAGATGAATATGGAGGAACTTGCGGAATAGTGACTCTTGAAGATGTTATTGAGGAAATTGTAGGAGATATTGTTGATGAATTTGATGAAGAGAATATGTCTTATTCTAAGTTAAATCAAAATAATTATTTATTTGATGGAAAAACTTCTCTAATCAATTTTTATAGAATTATGGGAATAGAAGAAGAAGGAATTTTTGAAAAAGAAAAAGGAGATGCAGATACTTTAGGAGGTTTTCTAATAGAAATTAATAAAGAATTTCCAAAACAAAAACAAAGAATAAATTTTTTAAATTATTCTTTTATTATAAAAAGTATAGATAATAAAAGAATAAAAAGTATAGAAGTTTTAAGAAAAAAAAACTAAATTCATTTGTTTTTTTTTGTTCAAAAAAAAATTCAACTGTGAATCATTATGTTTCTAACTTTTTATAGAATTGATAGAAAAAAAATTAGAATTTTTTTTTATAGTTTCATTCTCTTAGTCGGAATATACTTTTTTTACAAAAAGTTTTTTTTATATCCTTTGGAAGAAGAAAAAGCATTAAAGGAATTAACTTATGCTCAACAATCCCTTTCACAAGGATTTATAAGCAAAGCTTTAAATGATAAAAAAACTAAAATCAATTATTTAGGATTTTATGGAATTGTGAAAGAATATCCTTTTACTAAAGCAGGAAATATTTCTAAATTTTATGCAGGAATTTGTTATTATAAATTAGGAAATTATAAAGAATCTATAAATATGATGAAAAATTTTTCGTCTAAAGATGAAATTTTATATGCTATAAAATACGGAATAATAGGCGATGCTTTTTCACAAATTAGGAACAAAAACGAAGCTTTAAAAAATTATGTTCAAGCAGCCATAATAAGAGAAAATGAAATCACTACTCCTCTTTATTATTACAAAGCAGCTTTAATTGCTTTTTCCATGAAAAAATATAAATATTCTCAATTCCTTCTAAAAAAAATAGAAAAAAAATATCCTTTTTTTTTGTACAAGGAGACCGTGTCCAAATACCTTATGTTCATTGAAAATAAATTATAAAATTTTCTATATGAAAAAAAATCCTATATACCAATATAAGTATGAAAAAATAAAAAATAAAGATTTAAAATTTGCAATTATTGTTTCACAGTGGAATCATGATATTACTAAAAACTTATATAAAGGAGCTTATGAAACTTTAATTCAATCAGGAATATTAAAAGAAAAAATAAAACTTTGGAAAGTTCCTGGAAGTTATGAACTTATTTATTCTGCTAAAAAAATAGCTCATTGTTATGATTTTGATTCCATTATTGTAATAGGATCTATAATAGAAGGAGAAACTCCTCATTTTAAGTATCTTTGTCAAGCAGTTTCACAAGGAATAAAAGATATAAATATACAATTTGACATTCCAGTTATATTTTGTGTTCTTAACGATAAGAATAAACAACAATCTTTTGATAGATCAGGAGGAAAAAATGGAAATAAAGGAATAGAATGTGCAAAAACAGCTATAGATATGGCCATCTTTAAAAAAAATTTATCCAATAAATGAAGAATATTATTCAATATTTACCTAAAAATGTTGTTAATCAAATTGCTGCTGGAGAAGTTATAGAACGTCCTTCTTCTGTATTAAAAGAACTTTTAGAAAATGCAATAGATGCAAAAGCTAAAATCATTGATATTTTTATAAAAGATTCAGGAAAAACGTTAATACAATTAATAGATGATGGAGAAGGAATGAGTTTTCATGACGCTAAAATGAGTTTTCAAAGATATTCTACTTCAAAAATAAAAACAAATGATGATCTTTTTAAAATCAAAACAAAAGGATTTAGAGGAGAAGCTTTAGCTTCTATCGCTTTTATTTCTCAGTTAGAAATACAAACAAAGAATAAAGAAAATGTTGTTGGAATTCATCTTTTTGTAGAAGATGAAAAAATAAAAAAACAAACTTCTATAAATATGCTTCAGGGAACAAGAATTTCAGTCAAAAATATTTTTTACAAATTTCCAGCAAGAAGACGTTTTTTAAAATCTTCTAGAATAGAATTTCAACATATTCTCAATGAATTTTATAAAATAGTTCTAGCACATAGAAATATTCTCTATAGATTTTATCACAATGATAAAATTATTTTTTATTTTAAAAAAGCTTCTTTAAAAGAAAGAATAAAAGAAATTTTTAATAATGAGAAAAGATTCATTCCTATTTTAATCAAAGAAAATAGAGTTTTGATAGAGGGATTTATTAGTATTCCAGATTTTTCAGAAAAAAAAGGAGATCAATTCTTATTTGTGAATCAACGTTGCATAACAAATACACTATTGCATAAAAATATTATTCATTCTTATGATGGAATCATAAAAAATTTAAAGACAATTTCTTATTTTATTTTCATTCATATAGATCCTTGTTTAGTTAATTGGAATATACATCCATCAAAAAAAGAAGTAAAGTTTGAAGAAGAAAATATGATTTTGAATATTATTCAACAGGAAATAAAAAACATTTTATGCAGTAGTAGTCAACATAAAATAAAAAAAGATGAACTATATGATTCAAATTTATTATTATCCTGTAATTTAAATAAAAATAATTCTTTTTTAAATCATTATAATTCTTGTTTTGAAGATCTTTCAGAAAAAGAAAAAATAATTCAATTAGAAAATTGGTTTCATAATATGAAAGAATCGGATTTTTTTCTTTTTAAAAAAGATGTTCATTTTACAAATGAATTATCTAGTTATGTACTAACTGAAAAAAATATAAAAACTTTTCAAATAAATAGAAAATATATTATGTTTCCATTAAACAATGATTATTTCATATTAGTCGATCAACATAGAGCTCATCAAAATATTTTATTTGAATTTTTTTTAGAAAATTTAGAAAAAAAATTGATTAGTCAACAGTTTCTCTTTCCAATTGAAATAAAACTTCTAAGAAATGAATTAATTTCATTAATTAATGTTCAATATGACTTAATAGAAATAGGATTTCATTTATATTTTTGTAATAAATCAGTATATTTATATTCTCTTCCTGAAAAAATCCATCAGAATATGTTAATTGATATTTTTAAAAACATTTTAACCTACAATTTTGTTAGAGGAGAAAAAAATAAAAAAACACTTATTAAATCTATATCTAAATCTGCTGCCGTAAGATACGGGAAAAAATTAAATTCAGGTAACATGGAATGTTTAATACGAGATTTATTTTTTTGTAAAAATCCAAATTATACATATTCAGGATTTCCTGTTTTTTTTGTTTTAAAAAACAACTTTTTTAAAAAAACAACTTTGTAAGTGAATTTTTATTATATATCCAATTTTTCAGATGCTGTAAAACATTTAATTAGTATTAATATTCTTGTATATACAGCTATCTTTGTTTTTTCACAATATAAAATAGAAAGCATTTTTTCTTTGTATCATCCTTTAGATGACAGATTCGAATTTTATCAAATTATTACTCACATGTTTGTTCATTCCAAACGTTTCTTTTTACATATTATTTTTAATATGTTAGCTTTATTCATGTTTGGAGGACAAATAGAAACTTTATTGGGAATCAAAAAATTTATGATAATATATTTTCTATCAGGAGTATTTGCCGCATTATTTCAACTCATTTTTAATACGAGCGTTATGTATTATCTTGTTCATTCACTTGATTTTACTCAAGCAAAAAAAATATTTTATTATTTGGACGATGATCAGAAAATAAATCTTTATACATCTATGTATTCTCCTATGATGGGATCCTCTGGAGCTGTCAGTGGAATAGTAGGAGCATTTGCTAGATTTTTTCCAGAACATAAAATTTTTATTTTACCATTTCCTTTACCAATTGCTGTAAGAAAAGCTCTTTTAATATTTATTTTTGGAAGTTTTATTTCTGCAATTTTTAATTTAGCACCTGGAGTTGCGCATTTTGCTCATATCGGAGGAATATTATCTGGTTATTTTATAGGAAGTTTTTTTTCTTTTATAGAGAGAAAAAAAAGAATGGGAAAGTAAATAAAATACATATATAGTTATAAATACAAAAAAATAGAATAAATAAGAATTTTTTCCATCTATAGTTGTCATAATACGATTCCATCGTAATTTCCAATTAAAAATATTTAAAGGATTTTTTTGATTCCAATCAATACTCATCCATATAAATATAGGTTTTCCTACTATATGATCTTCTGGAACAAAACCCCAATAACGAGAATCAAAAGAATTATGTCTGTTATCTCCCATCATAAAATAATAATTCTTTTTTACTTTATAAGTGTAAGAAAAATTCTTTTTTTTAAGAAGTAATTTTAAATTACTTTTTTTTCTCTCATTTTTTTCTGAGACGATAATGTCATAATAGATATGAATATTTTTTGAATCTAATTTTAAAATATCTCCTTTTTTGGGAATATATAAGGGACCAAAAAAATCTCTATTCCAACCAAAATGATAATTATTTGGAAAGATAAAATCTTCTCGAAAATGATCTGGTAAAATATATTTTTGAATAAGAACTATATTATCAAATATATTTTTTAGTTGAGAAACTTGTTTTTCTGTTAACAGAATTTGATAGAAGTATTCTTCATTTTTTACCCCTATAATTTCAACATTTTTAATATCCATCTTTTCTTTAAGAAATTCTATATTTAATGGTGTATTTTTTGTTTTTATAAAATATATTTGTTGCTTTTCTAAAACATTTTTTTTAGAATAATAAGATTCTTCTTGTTTATGGTTCACAAATAATATTCCATGTTTTATAGAAATAATATCTCCTGGTAAACCGATACAACGTTTAACATAATTGTCTTTCTTATCTATTATTTTATGATTTAAATCTTTAGGAAAATTAAAAACAACAAGATCATTTCTTTTTACAGAAGATTTCATAGGATAAAACCTAAAATAAGGCCATTGAAAAAAAGAAATATAAGATTTTATATTTTCTCCAAAAATAGTATTATGAGTAAATGGAATAGATATAGGAGTGATAGGCATTCGTAATCCATAATGAATTTTACTTACCAATATAAAATCCCCAACTAACAAAGTTCTTTCCATTGAAGAAGTAGGAATGACAAAAGGTTGAACTATATAAGTATGTATAAGAAAAGAAAAAACTATAGGAAATAAAATTCCTGTATTTTTTTCTTTTTTCAATTTACTTATTTTGAATAATTCAATGTTTTTGGAATAATTAACATAGTATAGATATACTCCCAAAGATAATAATAATAAAAAAATATATTTCTCTTTTCCAAAAGAACGAAGTAAATCCATCCATAAAAGCACAAAAAGAATAATACTTGTTAATGGAATAAACAAAAGAAATATCCAACAAATAGATCTATTAAAAATTTTTAAAATAAGAACAATATTATATATAGGAATCGCTAATTTCCAATATGGAATTCCTAATTTTTTGAAAAGCCTCCATGTCCCTAAAACATGTATAATATGTTCAAATAACAAAAAAAGTAAACTATAAACAAGATAGTGACACAACATAACATAAAACAAATTTTATGATATTCCTAATACTTCTTTCATAGAAAAAATTCCTTTTTTATTTTTTATCCATTCTGCAGCAATGACAGCTCCAATAGCAAATCCTTCTCTACTATGAGCTATGTGTTTAATTGTTATATTTTCTATTTTAGATTGGTATGTAAT
Organism: Blattabacterium cuenoti; assembly: GCF_014251255.1. Taxonomy (NCBI): domain Bacteria; kingdom Pseudomonadati; phylum Bacteroidota; class Flavobacteriia; order Flavobacteriales; family Blattabacteriaceae; genus Blattabacterium; species Blattabacterium cuenoti. Next base: position 99,932 of record NZ_CP059182.1, on the reverse strand, counting down.
CATATGCGTTCCTGTAACATTATCAAATCTTTTTGAAACAATCAATATTTTATTTTTTTCTTCTTCTTTTGGATACAAAATCCATGTTTTTTTCATTTTATTTTTGATAATATCTTTTGCTAAAGACAAAGCCGTTCCACTTGGGTTATCTATTTTTTCTTTATGATGAGTTTCTTCTATTTTTACTTCATAATTATCAGAATATGGAGATAACAATTTTGAAAGTTGATAATTGATTTTGAAAAAAATATTCATTCCTATACTAAAATTAGAAGAATATAAAAAAGAACCATTATTTTCCTTACATATTTTTTTAACAATATCAAATTTTTCTAACCATCCTGTAGTTCCACATACGACAGGTATTTGGTTTTCTAAACAAATTTTTATATTATTAAATGCAGTATCAGGTTGACTAAATTCTATTGCAACATTTGATTTTTTCAATGAAATGAAAGAAGGAGTTTCGTCAGAAATAAGTGAAATTTTATGATTTCTTAATTTAGCTATTTTTTCTATAGATTTCCCCATTTTTCCATATCCTATTATTGCTATATTCATAATTCATATTAATATTTTTATATTATTATATAATTCTTTATTAATTTAAATATAAATTTAATCTATCTAACTCTCGCGTATTTTTTTTTTAACATAAAAATTATTTAAATTCAAAAAATGTAAATATGAAAAAAAAGCCCACGTGGTGAAATTGGTAGACACGCCACTTTGAGGGGGTGGTATCCGTTTATTAGGATGTGCTGGTTCAAATCCAGTCGTGGGTACAAGTACAACTTTCTTTATCAGATTCCTCCTCCTACTTATACTTCTCTTTCTATCATCCTAAGCAATACTTTAAATTTAAATTAGAATACGAAATAAATCTGGATTTTTGTTTAAATATTGAAAATGAACTTTATATTTTTTCATTCTCCCTAATAATACAGAAAACTCATTTTTATCTGCTAATTCTATTCCTATGATAGCAGGTCCTTCTTCTTTAGAAGTTTTTTTTGAATATTCAAAATAAGCAATATCATCTTTTGGCCCCAAAATATTATTAACAAATTCTTTTAAAGCTCCAGCTCTTTGTGGAAATTTTACAATAAAGTAATGTTTTTTTTCTTCATATAAAAGAGATCTTTCTCTTATTTCTTCTGTCCTTGTTATATCATTATTTCCTCCACTTAATATACAAACAATTGTCTTCCCTTTTATTTTTTTAGAATAAAAATCTAATACAGCTATTGAAAGAGCTCCAGCTGGTTCTGCTACAATAGCTTCTAAATTATATAAATCTAAAATAGTGGTGCAAACTTTTCCTTCCGGTACGGTTTGAATTTCATATAACACTTGATTACATATATTAAAATTTAATTCTCCTACTTTTTTTACTGAAGCTCCATCAATAAATCTATCTATTTTTTTTAATTCCATAACTTTCCCTTTTTTTAAAGAATAACTCATAGAGGGAGCCCCTTGAGGTTCAACTCCTATAATTTTAGTTTTTGGGCTAAATTGTTTAAAATGACTTCCTACTCCTGATGCTAACCCTCCACCTCCAATAGGAATAAAAATATAATCTATATTTTTTGAAGTAGATTGTTTTAATATTTCTAATCCAATGGTCGCTTGTCCTTCAATAATTTTGATATCATCAAAAGGATGAATAAAAATTTTTTTATTTTTTTTGCAATCTTTCATGGCTTCATGACTTACCGCATCAAAAGTATCTCCCATCAGAATAATTTCAACATATTCTTTTCCAAACATTTTCACTCTTTCTACTTTTTGTTTAGGAGTGGTACTAGGCATATAAATTTCTCCTGGTAATTTTAATATATTACAAGAATAAGCAACTCCTTGTGCATGATTTCCTGCACTTGCACAAACAATTCCTTTTTTCAGTTCTTTATGAGATAAACTTTTTATTTTATTATATGCTCCTCTAATTTTATATGAACGTACGATTTGCAAATCTTCTCTTTTCAAAAAAATGTTAGCTTGATATTTTTCAGACAAGATTAAATTTTTTTGTAATGGAGTTTCATAAACAATATCCTTTAATATCCTTTTCGCTTTCGAGACTTCTTCGCAAGAAGGAAAATATTTATTGAATTTATTTTTCAATCTAATAAAATAATAATTTTTTATAAAATTTTTGCAACAAAAAAATCTAATTGGTTTTCTTCTTAGTAGTAGAAGAACACTTTTTTTCTTTTGGTCTTAGATTACGAATAATTTTTCCTACTTCCCACAATTCACTTTTTTGAAGAACTTGTAGTTCTTTTTCTAATTTCATTCTGTAATCAGTATGACTATTTGAATCTATGATTCTTTTTGCTTCACTTCCTGAAGAAACTTCATTATATAATTGTCTAAAAACAGGTAATGTTACATCTCTAAATTTTTTCCACCAATCTAAAGCCCCCCTTTGAGCTGTTGTAGAACAATTAGAATACATCCAATCCATTCCTTTTTCAGCTACTAATGGCATAAGACTTTGTGTTAATTCTTCTACAGTTTCGTTAAAAGATTCTGAAGGAGAATGACCTTTTTCTCTTAAAACATGATATTGTGCAGCAAAAATTCCTTGTATTGCTCCCATTAAAGTTCCTCTTTCTCCCACTAAATCAGAATAAACTTCATTCTTAAAACTAGTTTCAAATAAATATCCAGATCCAATTCCTATTCCTATAGAAAGAGTTTTTTCTAAACTTTTCCCACTAAAATCCTGATAAATAGCATAACTAGAATTGATTCCTTTTCCTAGTTTGAAAAGTCTTCTTAAACTAGTTCCTGATCCTTTAGGAGCTACCAAAAAAATATCTATATTTTTTGGAGGAAAAATTTTTGTTTTATCACAAAATGTTAATCCAAACCCATGTGAAAAATATAAAGATTTTCCTTCAGTAAGGTTTTTCTTGAGTATAGGCCAAAAAGATATTTGCCCTGCATCTGATAAAAGATACATAATAATAGTTCCTCTTTTAGAAGCTTCTTCCAATGAAAACAGATTTTCTCCTTCTATCCAGCCATCTTCTAAAGCTTTTTTCCAAGATAAAGAATTCGGTCTCTGACCTATAATAACTTGAAATCCATTATCTTTTAGATTTAAAGATTGACCAGGGCCTTGAACTCCATATCCTAATACAGATATAGTTTCCTTATTTAATATTTTTCTAGCTTTCCATAAAGGAAATTCATCTCTTGTAATAATATTTTCTTCTACAGTTCCAAGTTTAATTTTCATAATTATTATGAATTAAGTATTTCAATTTATTTTTTCTTTTTCTTAAATTAAGATGTGGCTAACGGAAAATCTATTTTTTTCCATGAATTTTCTCTGGTATTGGTCTTTTTTTCTTTTTTTTTAAAAAAGCATACATGAATTATTCCTATTAGTTTCTCAATAGATTTTGTGACCTTTATTAATTGTTCTTCATTGCATTCCAAATCTAGAATAGATTGAGCATTATTAATATTATGATGATTAGACACGTTAATATGTGTCATTTTTAAATTTTTACGATTTAATAGAATAAGTATTCTACTTAACAATCTTGTTTGATTTTCTCCTAAAATTATTATTCTGAATTGATGATTCATAATATATGTAGTATTTTTTTTATGATATATGATATTGATTTTTAATAAATCATTTTATGTTAAACGTATTTCATCTACAGCAGAACCTGCAGGAATCATAGGAAAAACATTATCTTCTTTTTCTATAATTACTTCTAATAAAAAAGCTTTTTCTTGATTCAGTGCTTTTTTTACAGCTGTTCCTAATTCTTCTCTTTTATTTACTCTTTCTGCTCCAATGTTGTAAGCATTAGCTAACTTTACAAAATTTGGATTTACTAACTCTGTACAAGAATAACGTTTATCAAAAAAGAGTTGTTGCCATTGACGAACCATTCCCAAAAAATTATTATTTAATAATATAATTTTGATAGAAATATTATTCTGTAAAATCGTTCCCATTTCTTGGATTGTCATTTGAATTCCTCCATCCCCTACAATACAAATGACTTGTCTTTCTTTTGCTCCTAATTTTGCTCCAATAGAAGCAGGTAAAGCAAAACCCATAGTTCCTAATCCTCCAGATGTTATATGACTTTTTTTATAAGTAAAATCAAAATATCTTGAAGCAACCATTTGATGTTGTCCTACATCTGTTACAAGAATAGCTTTTTCCTGTTTATATAAATTTATCCATTTAATTACTTCTCCCATGGTTATTCCATTTTTTACAGGATTAAGATATTTTTTAATGACAGTAGTTTCTTCTTTTTCTTTTAAATGAAAAAATTTTTGAATCCATTTTTCATGAATAGATTTATTCACATAGGGAATTAATTTTTTTAGAGAAATTTTGCAATTTCCTAAAATTGGTATATTGCATAATATATTTTTGTTAACTTCAGAAGGATCTATTTCCAAGTGAATAATTTTAGCTTGTTTAGCATATTTTTTAACATCTCCAGTAACACGATCATCAAAACGCATTCCTATAGCAATGAGTAGATCACATTGATTTGTTAAAATATTAGGAGCATAATTTCCATGCATTCCTAACATGCCTACATATAAATAATGATTACTTTCTAATGCGCCTAATCCTAAAAGTGTACTGGCTACTGGAATTCCTGTTTTTTCTACAAATATTTTAAATTCTTCTTCTGCATGAGCTAAAATGACCCCTTGTCCTACAAGGATTAAAGGTTTTTTAGCCATATTAATTAAATGAGCTGCTTCTCTAATTTTTTTTTCTTTTATGCAAGGATATGGATGAAAATTCTTTACATATTCACAACGAATGAAATGAAATTCAGTTTTTTGAAATTGAGCATCTTTGGTAATATCTATTAATACAGGTCCTGGTCTTCCTTCTTTGGCTATAAAGAATCCTTTTTGAATCGATTCACAAATATCTTTAGCTTTTAAAACTTGAGTATTCCATTTCGTTACGGGAATAGAAATATCTATAATATTTGTTTCTTGAAAAGCATCAGTTCCTAAAAGATGAGAGGAGACTTGTCCAGTAATACACACTATAGGTGTACTATCTATCAATGCATCTGCTAATCCAGTAATTAAATTGGTAGCTCCAGGTCCTGAAGTCGTAAAACATACACCTATTTTTCCTGTAGCTCTGGCATATCCTTGTGCAGCATGAATAGATCCTTGTTCATGACGCATTAAGATATGAGAAACTAAATTTAAATAATCGTGTAAAGAATCATATATAGGCATAATCGCTCCTCCTGGATAACCAAAAATATATTCTACATTTTCATATAAGAGTGTTTTTATTACTATTTCTGAACCAGAAAATAATTTTTTTTCCATTTTCATTAAAATTGATCTGTGACACAACCTTCAGAAGCTGTAGATACTGTTTTTATATATTTATATAGATATCCTCTTTTTACTTTTATAAGAGGAGGAATCCATTCTTTTTTTCTTCTTTGTATTTCTTCTTCTTCTACTTCAAGTGTAAGTGTATTATTTTCCGCATCTATTTTAATGATATCACCATTTTTAATAAAAGCTATTAATCCTCCGGATTGTGCTTCTGGAGTAATATGTCCTACAACAAAACCGTGTGATCCTCCTGAAAATCTTCCATCTGTAATAAGAGCTACATTTTTTCCTAATCCGGCCCCCATAATATAAGATGTTGGTTTTAACATCTCAGGCATTCCTGGACCTCCTGTAGGACCTACATATCTAATTACAATAACCTCTCCTTTTTGAATTTTTTGATTCAAAATAGCTTGATTAGCATCTTTTTCTGAATTAAAAACATTTGCTTTTCCACGAAAAAAAGTTCCTTCTTTTCCAGTAATTTTGGCAACAGATCCTTCTGGAGAAATATTTCCATATAGAATTCTTATATGGCTGTTTTTCTTTATGGGGTTATTTAAAGGGTAAATAATTTTTTGATTGAAATTTATATTGGGAATATTTTTCATATTCTTACAGAGAGTTTCTCCTGTAACTGTTAAACAATCTCCATATAATATTCCTTCATTTAATAAGTATTTTATAATTACAGGAATTCCTCCAATGTTATTATGAATATCTTCCATTAAAAAAACTCCACTTGGCTTTAAATTTCCAATGATAGGAACCTGATTACTAATTTTTTGAAAATCTTTTAAAGTAAAGTTGACATTTGCAGATTTAGCAATAGCTAAAATATGCAAAATAAGATTAGTAGATCCTCCTAAACACATTGCTAATTTAACTCCATTTTCTATGGAAGTTTTTGTTACAATATCTTTAGGTTTTATTTTCTTTTCTAAAAGATTTTTTATAAATATGGATACTTTTTGACACTCTATTTTTTTATTTTTACTCATTGAAGGGGAAGAAGAAGAATAAGGCAACATCATTCCCATAGCTTCTAAAGCAGAAGCCATTGTATTTGCTGTATACATTCCTCCACAAGCTCCTGGTCCAGGACAAGATTTTTTTACAATATTTTTGTATTCTTCTTCTGATATTTGACAAGTATTTTTTTTTCCTAAAGCTTCAAAAGAAGAAACAATATCTAATTTTTTTTTATTATAAAATCCTGAAGAAATACTTCCTCCATATACAATAATAGAAGGTCTATTCAACCTGATTAAGGAGATCATTACTCCTGGAATATTTTTATCACATCCAGGGATTGCTATAACTCCATCATAATGATGTGCTTCTACCACGGTTTCTATACTATCAGCTATTAACTCTCTAGAAGGAAGTGAAAATCTCATTCCTGGTGTTCCCATAGTAATCCCATCACTAACACCAATAGTGGTAAATTGAAATCCTATTAGATCTTTTTGATTGATAATTGACGATTTTATTTTTTTTCCAAGCATATCCAAATGCATATTACAAGGATTTCCATCATACCAATTACTTACTATTCCTATTTGGGCTTTACAAAAATCTGATTCTTTCATCCCTGTAGCATATAGCATAGCATGTGCTGCTGGCAAATTAGAATTTTTTGTGATTTTTCTACTAAAATTATTAATTTTCCTTTTCATGATATGTTTTATAAATCAAAAAGCCCTACTGAATTATCAAGTAGGGATTATAAAATAAATACCATTTTACAAGAATCTTTCAAAGATTAAAAATTCAAAGAAAAGATTTTTACAAATATTAAATTATATAAATTATAATTTATGCAAAAGTATAAAAAAAATATATTCTATAAAAGTGTTTTATCTGGATAATTTTTATATGAATATATTGCCAATTTTGCAAGATATAAATCTTTTCAATAAAGAATTTTATCATAAAAAAATTATGATATAATTCCAGATCCGATTAATTCTTTCCCTATATACCATACGGCAAATTGTCCTTCTGTGATGGCACATTGCATAGTTTCAAATTCTATTAACATTCCATTTTTTATTTTATATAATTTTGCATTTTGTAGTGGTTGTCTGTAACGTATTCTACAAAAGACATTCATTTTTTCTCCATCAAAAATAGAAATATCTTCTCTTATCCAATGAATGTCTTTTTCCTGAATGAATAAAGATTTTCTATATAGCCCAGGATGACTTTTTCCCATTCCTGTATAAACAATATTTTTATCTATATCAGTTTCAATAACAAAAAGAGCTTCTTGATATCCACCTAAAGAAATTCCTTTACGCTGTCCTATTGTAAAATATTGGGCTCCTTTATGATATCCAATTAATTTTCCATCCGATTTTTTATATCCTTTTTTTCTGGATAAAGAAAATAATTCTTCTTCCTTTGACAAAAAGGATTTCTTTTTTTCACTATGATATATCATAGAATTTGAATCTATATTTATGATTTCTCCTTTTTTTGGGGGAATTTTTTTTTGAAGAAATTTTACGAAGTGAATTTTTCCTACAAAACATAATCCTTGAGAATCTTTTTTATGGGCATTGCATAATTTGTTTCTTTCAGCAATTTTTCGTACTTGATTCTTTGTCAGTGTACCTAATGGAAATAGAGATTTTTTTAATTGATATTGTGTTAGTCTACATAAAAAATATGATTGATCTTTATTGGAATCTTTTCCAATCAAAAGACGATAAATAATTTGATCATTTTCTATTATTGTTTGTTTCATTACATAATGACCTGTAGCAATAAAGTCTGCATCTAAATCAATAGCTTTGTTTAAAAAAACATTGAATTTAATTTCTTTATTACATAAAATATCTGGATTAGGAGTTTTACCAGATTTATATTCGTGAAACATATAATCCAGAATAGATTCTTTGTATTCTCTTTTCATTTCTACTACCTGAAAAGGTATATCCAATTCTTGAGCAACTAACATGGCATCAACACTATCTTTCCATAAAGAACATTGAGTCTTCTCAAAAAGAGAATCTTCTAAATCCCAATTATGCATAAATAAACCAATCACCTCATAACCTTTTTTTTTTAGAAGTAAAGCAGCTACACTGGAATCAACTCCTCCCGAAAGTCCTACTACTACTCTTTTCATAATATCATGAATATGAAAATGAATAAATTTTCTATCTACTTATATTTGAATCTAATCAAATTTTTTTTTAAAAAGAGTTTTATTTTCTTTGTTTTAAGTTAAGAAAACATTTCTCGTACGCGATCAAAAAAAGATTTCTCAGAATTTCCAGGATGAGGTAGAAAATTTTCATTTTTCCTCATTTTTTCGAAAAATTTTCTTTGCTCTTCATTAATTTTTTTTGGAGTCCAAACATTAACATGAATTAGAAGACTTCCATATCCATATCCTTCAATATTAGGTAGTCCTTTATTTTTCAATCTAAGAGTTTTTCCTGATTGTGTTCCTGGATCAATTTTAATACGGGCTTTTCCATTGATAGTTGGAACTTCTTTTGAAGCTCCTAATATAGCATCTGGAAAAGAAATATATAAATCATAATGAAGATTACTCCCTTCTCTTTTTAATATTGGATGAGGAATTTCTTCAATTAAAACAATCAAATCTCCAGGAATTCCATCAAATGGAGCTTCATTTCCTTTTCCAGAAACTTTCAATTGAATTCCTTCTGTTAATCCTGCAGGGATTTGAATATTCACTAATTCTTCTTCTTTAATTAATCCATGTTTATTCGCTCCATAAGGAATATTTTCAATATTTTTTCCTGTTCCAGAACATATGTGACATTGAGAGGTTGTTTGCATTCTTCCTAAAATTGTATTGGTAACACGTGTGATTTGTCCCGTTCCACGGCAAGAAGTACAAGTTTTAAACTTGACTCCATTAGCAACTTTCATTCTTTTGACTTTCACCTTTTTTTCTATTCCATTAGCAATTTCTTCTAATGTTAGTTTTACTCTTATTCTAAGGTCACTTCCTTTAATAGTTCTATGTCTTGTCGATTTTCCAAATCCGAAACTAGAAAAACCTTCCCCAAAAGCATCCGCAAAAATATCTCCAAAATTTGCGAAAATATCTTCCATATTCATTCCTGATCCAGATCCACTTCCTCTTACTCCTGAATGTCCAAATTTATCATAACGTTGTCTTTTTTCTGGATTACTTAAAATTTCATAAGCTTCAGCGGCTTCTTTAAATTTTTCTTCAGCTTTTTTTTTGTTATCCAAATTTTTATCAGGATGATATTTAATTGCTAGTTTTCTATAAGCTTTTTTAATTTCTTCTGAAGAAGCATTTCTAGAAACACCTAATACTTCGTAATAATCTTTTTTCCCCATGAAATATAAAAGTTATAAATTATTATTTACCGGTAATGACTTTTGCATGTCGTATAACTTTTTCTTTAAAGATATATCCAGATTCTATAATTTCTATAATCTTTCCTTTTAGATTTTCTGTAACAGATGGAATTTGTGTTATGGCCTCATGAAAATCTGTATTAAAATCGTCTCCTTTTTTTATTTTTATTTTTTTTAATCCTTTTTCTTTTAAAATTTTTATTAGTTTTTCTTGTATAAGAGATACTCCTTTTATGAGAAGTTCATCTTTGGATTTTTTCAATTCTTTAACACCTCGTTCAAAGTCATCTAAAATTGGAATTAAATCTATAATAATTTCTTGATGAACGGTTCTAAACAGATCGAATCTTTCTTTTTGAATACGTTTTTTAGAATTTTCAAATTCTGCAAAAATACGTATAAATTTATCTTTTTCTTTTCTTAATTCTTCTTGAAGATATTCTATTTCCTTTTTTAAAGAATCATGAATTTCTTTCTTTTTACAAGAAGAATCAGAGTTCGATTCAGAAATCTTATCTTTAGAAGAAGATTGATTTTTTACTTGTTTTTCAGCGTTTTTCTTATTTTTATTTACATCCATAATATAAAAAATATTAACGACACAATTTTATCTTAGATATGTCTTATGATGATCTGATGAAATAAAAGCAAAATATTTGCCATGTTCTATAATTGTGTCATTATGACATAGGATATCTGAAAACAGATGGAATATGAAAATTACGAAAGGTTAAAATTCAAAGCTTTTCTGATATCATTTAATCTTTCAAAAGCTATGTTTTTTGCTTTTTTAGCGCCTAAAAAAAGAATTCTATCTAAGAAAGGTTTATTTTTTATAAAAAAAGAAAATTTTTCTCTCTCTTTTGAAAATTTTTTTATGATACACTCATATAATGCTATTTTTGCTTCAAAATATCCATATCCTCCTTTTATATATTTTTTCCTCATTTCATCAACTTCATCTATAGATGCTACAAGCCTATATAAAGACATTATAAAATCTTTATCCGGATCTTTTTTCTCTTTCAAAGACTTATTATCTGTATGAATGCTCATTATTTGTTTTTTTAAAATTTTATCTGAAGAAAAAATATTAATACAATTTTTTTTTGATTTACTCATTTTTTGACCATCTATTCCAGGAATAGAAGATACAATTTCTGTTTGTAAAAATGGATTAGGTAAAATAAATAGTTTTTTTCCTATTTTTTTATTGAAACAAGAAGCGATACGACGTGCTATTTCAATATGTTGTAGCTGATCTTTTCCTACAGGAACTGTTTCTGCATTATAAAGTAAAATATCAGCTGCCATTAAAATAGGATAAGTAAATAAACCAACATTCATTTTGATGTGATTTTTAATTCCCTTCTTAAAGGAATGAGATAATGTCAATCTTTTATAAGGAAAAAAACAATTAAAATACCAAGCCAATTCTGTAACTTCTGAAACATCAGATTGTCTATATAATAGACTATTTTCAGTATTCAAACCAAAAGATAACCATGCTGCAACAATTTTGTAGGTATTTTCCTTTATTTCTTTCACATTTTTTATTTGTGTTAAAGAATGTAAATCGGCTACAAATATGAAAGAAGAAAATTTGGAATTATTATTAGCTATATTTATTGAAGGAATTATAACTCCCAAAATATTTCCTAAATGAGGAGTTCCTGTACTTTGAATTCCTGTAAGCATAATTTTCATAATTATTTTTTTTCTTCTTTTTTTATTATGTTTGTTATTTTTTTAAAGCTTCTAATCCACTAATAATTTCAAGTATTTCTTTAGTAATTGTTGTTTGTCTTTCTTTATTGTAATTTAATAGAAGATTCTTTCTTATATCAAATGCATTTTCTGTTGCTTTATGCATAGAAATCATACGTGCAGTATGTTCTGAAGTCAATGATTCTAATAATCTTTTGAACAGTTTTATGTTAAGATATTTTTGAAAAATATAATCCAAAATAATTTTTTTAGATGGTTCTAAAATAGGATTAAAATCATTCAATGATTTTTCATAAGAATTAGAAACGGAAAAAGAAATCGGAAGAAATTTTTCTACAATGACTTTTTGAAAGAGAGAATTCTTTAAATGATTATATATCAAAAATATTGAGGTAATTTTTTTAGAAAAAAAATCTTCAATCAATTTTTTTGTAAAAAAACATATTTCTTTATATTTGTAAGTAAAATTTTTGAAAAAAATTTGATTTTCATCATATATTTTCCATTTATATTTTTTGAACAAAAAATCCAATCCCTTTTTTCCTATAGAGAAAAAAAAACATTGATCATGTAAATTTTCCTGAATGATTTGATTAATTTTATCAAAAATTAAGGAATTAAATGCTCCACATAAACCTCTATTAGAAGTAATAATTAAAAATAATCGTTTTTTTTCTTTTTTCTCTGTTGAAAAAAAATATTTATTCTTTTTTAAATTATCTTTTTCTGTTAACAAAAAATATTGAAATAGTTTTTCTATATGTTCTGAATATTTTTGAACATACAGAAGAGATTCTTTAGATTTTTTTAATTTTACAACAGAAATCATTTTCATAGATTCTGTTGTTTTCAAAACAGAATTTATGGATAAAATTCGTTTTTTTATCTCCTTTGGATTAGACATAACATAAAAAAATGATTTAATAATTAAATTAAGATGAATAATATTTTTCTATTAGTTCTGAAGCGGTATTTTCTAAAATATTAGCTAATTCATCGTTAAAAATTCCATCTTTCAAAGAATTCAACAATTTTTTGTGTTTTTCATTTAAATAAAAAAGATATTCTTTTTCAAAATCTTTTATTTTTTTAATAGGAATCTTATTTAAAAGATTTTTTGTCCCAGCATAAATAATAGCAATTTGATCGGATATTTTATATGGATCATGAGGTTTTTGTTTTAATATTTCCATATTTCTTCTTCCTTTTTGTATAATTTTTATGGTATCTGGATCTAATTCAGATCCAAATTTTGAAAAAGATTCCAATTCTCTAAATTGAGCTTGATCCAATTTTAAAGTTCCAGATACTTTTCTCATGGATTTTATTTGAGCAGCTCCCCCCACACGAGAGACAGAAATACTTTCATTAATAGCTGGACGGATTCCAGAATGGAATAGATCTTTTTCTAAAAAAATTTGTCCATCTGTTATGGAAATCACATTAGTAGGAATATAAGAAGAAACATCTCCAGATTGAGTTTCAATAATAGGAATTGCTGTTAAAGAACCTCCACCTTTGACATGACTTTTAATTGATTCTGGAATATCATTCATTTTTTCAGCTATATTTTGATCGTTTATGATTTGAGATGCACGTTCTAACAAACGAGAATGCAAATAGAAAACATCTCCAGGATATGCTTCTCTTCCTGGAGGACGACGTAATAACAAAGAGATTTCTCTATAAGAAACAGCTTGTTTAGAAAGATCATCATAAATTACTAAAGAAGAACGTCCAGTATCACGAAAATATTCTCCAATAGCTGTTCCAGAAAAAGGAGAAAATACCTGTATAGATGCAGGTTCAGAAGCATTTGCTGCGACTATAATTGTATAAGGCATAGCACCTTTTTCTTCTAAAATTTGTGCGATTCTAGCTATTGAAGATCCTTTTTGACTAATAGCTACATAAATACAATAAACTTGTTTTTCCGTTTTATAAAATTCTTTTTGATTAATAATAGTATCAATTGCTATAGTTGTTTTTCCAGTTTGTCTATCTCCAATAATCAATTCTCTTTGTCCTTTTCCAATAGGAATCATAGAATCTATGAATTTAATACCGGTTTGAAGTGGTTCTTTTACAGGTTCTCTATAAATAACACCTGGAGCTTTTCTTTCTAATGGCATTTCAAATAATTCTCCTTCTATAGGTCCTTTTCCATCAATAGGATTTCCTAATAAATCTACTACACGTCCTAACATTCCTTCTCCTACTTTTATAGATAATATCTTTCCTGTACGTTTGACAATATCTCCTTCTTTAATTTCTTTACTACTATTAAATGAATTAAGTAACACAATGCTTACATGATCTTCTTCAAGATTCAAAACGATTCCTTTTATTCCAGAATGGAATTCTACCATTTCTCCAGAAAAAACAGAATTCAATCCAAAAGATTGAACTATTCCGTCTCCTATTTTAACAACAATTCCTGACTCAGATAGTTTTAAGTTATATTGAAAATCAGATAATTGTTTTTCAAGAATTGATGATATTTCAGAATATTTTAAATCTGACATGTCAAATTAATTTTTAAACATTTTTTGAATATCAAATAATTGTTTTTTCACACTAAAATCCCATTCTTTATATCCTACACGTAACAAAAAACCTCCAATAACAGATGGGTCAATTTTATTAATTATATGATATTTATTTTTATTATCAAATTCTTCATTTGAAGAAATGATTTTTTGAACGATCATCTTTTGAAAATCCGTGTTTAAAGGAGAAGAAGAAGTGAGAATACATCTTAAATATCCTTTATTTTCTTTATATATTTTCTGATATTCTAAGAAAATATCTCCCAAAAAGGATTCTCTTTTTTGTATGACTATAAGTTTTATAAAATGAAAAAGAAAAAAATCAAAGGAATGAAAAATTTTTTCTAAAATTAGTATTTTCTTTTTCTTACTTATGAATGGATTATTCAAAAATTTTTGAAAATCAACATGATGATATAACAAAAAAGATATTTTTTTAATTTTATAAAAAATGAAATCTTGTTTTTTATTTTTCACAGAATATTCAAAAAAAACTCTGGCATAATGTTTTGTGATTTTCTTTTTTAAAAACATATTAATAAGTTTTTTTTCTAATTCTAAAAAAAATTATAAATCACTTATGAATTCTTTTATGAATCTTTCTTGTGTAAGATTTACTTTTTGATTTTTGTCAAATTCTTTTTTTAATATTTTCTCAGCTACTTTTATGGAAATGTCACCTATTTGATTCTTTAATTCTTGTATTGCAATTTCTCTTTCTATCTGTAACATTTTTTTTGTTTCTTTAATAATCTTTTTTTTTTCAAAAAATCCTTCTTCTCTAGCTTTTTGTTTCATCTCTTCTTTTATTTTAAGAGCTTCTTTCAAAATAAGATCTCTTTCGATCCGAATTTCTTTCAAAATTTTCTTTTTTTTATTTTTTATATTTTTTAATTCTTTTTGAGCTTGATCAGCTTTTTCTATAGAAATTCTAATTTTTTCTTCTCTTTGATCAATAAATTTTATTATTGGTTTCCAAGCGTATTTGGAAAGAAATAATATTAATATCAAAAATATAATCGTCTGCCAAACAATTAAGCCAATAGAAGGAGTTAGTAAATCCATTTAAATTATTATTTAAATACAGCTAATAAAGCTGTTACTATACCGAAAAGAGCTGCTCCCTCAATAAGAGCTGCAGCAATAATCATTGCATTTTGTATTTTTCCTGAAGCTTCAGGTTGTCTGGAAATCGCATCCATTGCAGAACTTCCAATTTTTCCAATTCCTAATCCTGCACCTATTACTGCAATACCTGCTCCTAAAGCAGCTATTCCAGAATAAGTTAAATCTATATTTAGATTATCCATAATTGATTATTTTGAGTGAGTTTTATTTTCATAATTTTTTACAGTCATTCCTATAAGCAAAGAAGATAAAGCTGTAAAAATAAAGGATTGCAAAAAAGCTACCATAATTTCCAATAAAGAAATAAAGAAACCGAAAGTTATGGAAAAACTAGCAATAAATAAATTTTTAAAAATAAAAATAAGACAAATAAAACTTAAAATAATAATGTGACCAGCAGTAATATTAGCAAATAAACGAATACATAAAGTTAGTGGACGAATAAAAATTCCAATCAATTCTATTGGAATAAGTATAAGTTTTATTAGAAAAGGAACATTTGGCATCCAAAAAGTATGTTTCCAATAACTTTTATTGGAATTAATATTAGTGATAATAAAAATTATTAGCGATAAAACAAATGTAATACTTATATTTCCGGTCACATTTGGAAAACTAGGAATAAGACCTATTAAATTGTTTATCAATATGAAAAAAAAAGTGGTTAATAAAAAAGGAAAATAAGGTCTATATTTTTTTTCTCCAATATTTGGAATCACTATTTCATTACGAATGAATAAAATTAAGAATTCTAAAAAAATTCCGATGTTCCATTTCACTTGATGATTTTTATAACTATGTCTCATTTTTATAAAAATAAAACACAAAACAAAAAATGATATGCATATAGACATCACATTTTTTGTAATAGAAAAATCAAAAGGTTTATAGTTTTTAGGAATACCTCTCGCATCTAGATATAAAATTCCTTTGGAATCAGTTTTGTATATTTTTTCTTTAAACATTTTATAGTATCCAAATTTTCCTTTTACTACATTTCCAAATGAAAATTGAGAAGAAGAGAAAATCTCCCATCCATGATTCCACAGAAAAACAGGAAAATAAAATACAATTCCTTTTTTATTGTTTCCAACAATATGCCATTCATGAGAATCACTAACATGTTCAACAATTATTTTAGAAACATCAATAGTTTTTTTTTTCTCTTTTTCTTTTACTAATACAGAAGAAGAAGGAGGAGTAGAAAAAACCGGTAAACCGGAAACGATCATGAAAGAAACAAGAATTATAAATTTTAGTTTATTAAAATTCATTTCCACATTGGAAAAAAAAACAAAAAGTAAATTTATATTTTTTTTTAATATCAATCTTTAATGAATTTCCATCTTTTGAATTGAAAGAGTACATTTGCATATTATTTGCGAAATTTTTCTTAATAATGAAGGAAGAAACAAAACTTATTCAGAAAATATTATCAGATCCTCTCACAGGAGCTATTTCTACACCAATATATCAAACTTCTACTTATGTTCAAGATGCTCCTGGAATTCATAAAGGTTTTGATTACACAAGAACAAATAATCCGACAAGAAAAATATTGGAACACTTAATTACGGATTTAGAATCTGGTTATGCAAGTCTTGCTTTTTCTTCTGGATTAGCATCTGTAGATGCAATTTTAAAATTATTAAAATATGGAGATGAAATAGTAGCTGTCGATGATATTTATGGGGGAACTTTTCGTTTATTAAATTTGTATAAAAAATTGAACATTTATTCCAAATTTGTGGATACGACTTTTTACGAAAATGTGATTTCTTCTCTTTCTAAGAGAACAAAACTTGTTTGGTTAGAAACACCGACGAATCCCACTTTAAAAATATCTGATATTAAAAAAATTAGCTTTTCTACAAAAGAAATCAATCCAAACATTTTAATTGTAGTGGATAATACTTTTGCTTCTCCTGCCATTCAAAATCCTCTTAATTTAGGTGCAGATATTGTTATTCATAGTGCTACAAAATATCTTGCGGGTCATTCGGATGTATTAGCTGGATTAATTACAGTAAAAAATCCAGATTTGTATGAAAAATTGAAATATATTCAAAATGCAACTGGAGGAATTTTATCTCCTTTTGATTCTTGGTTAACTATAAGAGGGTGTCAAACTTTGTATTTACGTGTGAAGAAACAATCTGAAAATGCATTTGAAGTTGCTTCTTTTTTAGAGAAAGAAAAGAAAAACTGCATTGATAAAATTTATTATCCTGGATTACCATCTCATAAAAATCATACTATCGCAGTGAAACAGCAACGGTATTTTGGAGGAATAGTTTCTTTTAGCTTGAAAGATGACACGATAGAATCTGCAAAAAAAGTTGTTACATCTACCAAATTGTTCAAATTAGCAGAAAGTTTGGGGGGAACAAAAAGTTTAATTTGTCATCCAGCAACTATGACACATAAGTCCACTCCTTTAGAGATTAGAAAAAATGCAGGAATTCAAGATTCACTTATTCGTTTATCTTTTGGAATAGAAAATGTAGAAGATCTTATAGAGGATATAGATAAAACATTAAAATAATTTATCATCATGCAATGAAATTCCTATGTGAGATAATTCCTTTCTAATTCTATCCGAAAGGATCCAATTCCTTTTTTCTCTTTCCTCTATACGAAATTTTATCAATCTTTCAATAAGTATTTTTAATTTTTTATCAGAATTATCTGAAGTTTTTTTTTCTAATTTTTGAAGACCGAGAATATCAAATATAAAATAATTCATGTATTTTTTTATCAGATTGACATCTGAACTTGAACATTCTATAAAAGAATTATTATTAATAATGTGGGATACTTCGAATAAATGAGAAATCAATAAAGGAATATTAAAATCATCATTTATAGCATAATAACAATTTTTTATCCATTGAATAATATTAAAAGTTGACGAATAATTATTTTTTATTCTCTTTTTTTTAGAAAAAGATTCTAATTTTTTAATTGCATTCATTAAACGATCATATCCTTTTTCAGCATTTATAAGTCCTTGATGAGAAAAATTTAAAAGACTTCTATAATGAGATTGTAAAATAAAAAATTTAATGATTGTGGGATGAAAAGATTTATAAATTATATCTTTTAATCCTAAAAAATTTCCTGTTGATTTACTCATTTTCTGACCATTAAAGGTCATCATATTTGTGTGCATCCAATAGTGTGCAAGATTATTATTATAAATTCCTATAGCTTGAGCTAATTCACATTCATGATGTGGAAATTTTAAATCTATTCCTCCACCATGAATATCAAAAGTTTCTCCTAAATATTTAGTACTCATAGTTGTACATTCTATATGCCAACCTGGAAATCCTTTTCCCCATGGAGAATTCCAATTCATAATATGATTTGTATTGGCTTTTTTCCAAAGAGAAAAATCTTGAAAACAACGTTTTTCTACAACAATAGAGTTGAATTTTTTATTCAAAAGTTGATCTATTTTATTATGACTCAATTTTCCGTAAGAAGAAAATCTTTTATTATATTTTTTTATGTCAAAATAAACAGAACCGTTTTTTTCATATGCTAAATTTTTTTTGATTAATTCTTTAATCATGTCTATCTGTTCTATAAGATGACCGGTAGCTGTTGGTTCAATACTAGGCGGTAAAGTATTGAAAATATTTAATATATAATGGAAAGACCTTGTATATTTTTGAACAATTTCCATAGGTTCAAGTCCTTCAATACGAGATTTTTTAGAAATTTTGTCTTCTCCTTCATTATTTTCCAAATGTCCTACATCCGTGATATTTCGAATATAACGAACTTTGTATCCTAAATGTTTCAAATAACGAAAAACTAAATCAAATGATATAAAAGTACGACAGTTTCCTAAATGAATATCGTTATAAACTGTAGGGCCACAAACATAAATTCCAACATATTCTTTATTAATAGGCTGAAATAATTCTTTTTTTCCTGTTAAAGAATTATATATTTTGATGTGATTTCGTATATCCTTTTTTTCTATATTCATTATTATTCCTTAAATGATTTTCTTCTTCCCTTAAGGGATTCCAATATAATGAAAAAATTCTCTTCTAATTTCTGGATTATTTTTAAAAGAACCTATGAATTCAGTTGTAATAGTACTACTTTCTATATCTCTAATTCCACGTGAATTTACACATAAATGTTTTGCGTCTATGACACAAGCAACATCTTTTGTTTCTAGCATATCTTGTAAAGATTTTACAATTTGCATAGTTAGACGTTCTTGAACTTGTGGTCTCCTTGCATAAAAATTAACAATTCTATTAATTTTTGAAAGACCTACAACTTTTCCATTAGAAATATAACCAACATGAGCTTTTCCAACAATAGGAAGAAAATGATGTTCACAAGTCGAATAAACTGTAATATTTTTTTCTATTAACATTTGATTATACTTATATTTATTTTCAAAAGTGGATGATTTTGGAGTTGTATTGGGATTAAGGCCGCTAAATATTTCTTTTATAAACATTTTTGCTACACGTCTTGGTGTTTTTTTTAAACTATCATCATTCATATCTAATCCTAGAGTATTCATAATATGAAAGAAATGTTTTTCTATTTTATTTATTTTTTCTTCTTCGCTCATATAACAAGCATTATTCCGTAATGGAGTTTTTTTATTCACGGAATAAATTTTTTTATTATTTTTTTCTTCCATCTCATAAATTAACTTAATTCATGATAAACAAAGGTAAGAAAAGGATTTTCTATCAATTTTTATTTTTTTTAGAATCAAATGAAGAAATTAATTCAGAAAAAATAAGATCATTTCTACTCTATGAATGGAAATCTGAATGAAAGTAATGTTTTTGACAACAAAAAGTTTCTATTCTTAGCTTCTTATTGTAGTTAGATTAGTGATATTTTTAATATCAAATCAATTTATTTTTTTTTATTTTTAAAGGAATTTTACAAACAGGAATAGGAATCATTTTATGATTATTTTTTTTATGTAAAATTAGGTATCTCTTCATGACTTCGTGTTCTCTTCCTTTTAAAAAACTGATTTGTTTTGATTTTTCTGATATTTTCATCGCCCATTCTAATTCTTCGTAAGAAGCTTTTAATTGATCTTCATCCGATCTTTTATCTTCCCATAGTCCATCTGTAGGTTTTGCTTTTTGAATACAATCAAGAACATTTAATTCTTTAGCTAGAGAACGTATTTCACTTTTAGTTAAATCAGCTATTGGATGAATATCCACTCCTCCATCTCCATATTTTGTAAAGAATCCAACTCCAAAATCCTCTATTTTATTTCCAGTTCCTACAACTAAATAGTTTTTTATATTTGCATAGTAATACAAAGTCATCATTCTAATTCTAGATTTTGTATTAGCTAAAGCTAAAGCTTCTTGATTTTTTTTTATTTCTTTGTTACAGTTATGAACTGTATGACAAAAAGAAGTGAACAAAAAAGATAAATCTTTTTTTAAAGAATTAACATTGGGAAATCTTGATTTTAAAAAATCAATATGTTTTTTAGATAGAAAGTTTTCTTCTTTTTCCAAAAGAGGCATTTCTAATACAATAGTAGGATGTTTTGTCATAGCAACCAACATGGATGTTACTGCAGAATCTATTCCTCCAGAAACTCCAATGATAAATCCATTTAATTGAGATTTTTTTATGTATTTTCTTAGCCAAGAAACAATATATTTTATTACTTTTTTTGTATTTATCATTATTTTTTTTTAATATATAAATAAAAAATTAGAATTAAAGAAAAAAATGTCCTTAATTCTTAATTTAGAAACTTCTACAAAAAATTGTTCAGTCAGTATAGCAAAAAACGGAGTGTGTCTAATGTCTATAGAAGAAAATTCTAATGAATTTCTTCATTCAGAAAAACTGCATACATTTATACAGAATGCTATTCAAATTTCAAAAATTGATTTGAGTCATTTAGAATCAATTTGTGTGAGTAAAGGGCCAGGATCATATACTTCTTTAAGGATCGGAATATCTGCAGCTAAAGGATTATGTTGTGCTTTAGGAATTCCATTATTGTCATTAGATTCATTAACGATTCTTTCTCAAAAAATTAATATTCAAAATGGATTTTTGATTCCCATGATACATGCTAAATCAGATTTGGTTTATACTTCATTGTTTAATCATTCAAAAAAGATGTTATATCCTATTTCCATAAAAAAATTGGGGGATAATTTTTTCAAATCTTTTCCAAAAAAAAATAAAGTATATTTTTTTGGAAATGTTGATTTTTCAGAAAAAAAAATTTTTTCAGAAAATTTTCGTTTTATTTTCCGTATGAGCCCATCTGCAATAGAAATGTCTTTTCTTTCTTATGTTAAATTTTGCAATAAAGAATTCAATAAAATTGAAACATTTAGACCTTTTTATTTCTAATTAATTAATAGAATTTATTTAATCCTTAATTCGATACAAGACGGATATTCTTTTTTCCATTTTATATTTTCAAATTTTCATATTCTTATTCTTCATTAAATTAATGAATTAATTCGTTGTCTAAAAAAGAGAAAAGAAAATTATGTATGATAAAAATTTATTACCATTTATTATAACTCCAGTTATATTTTTATATATCCTAATATCTTTAGGATGGAAAACTTATATAAATCCTTTTTTTAATTCATTAATACTTATTAGCATAGTTTCTTTATTAAGTTTTTTACATTTGTTTATTCTTTTTTTTTTAAAAAAAAATCTCAATAAGGGATATAAATCCATGATTTTTTTATCTTTTTTTATTTTGATTATTTCTCTTATTTTTTCTTTTTTTCAAATTTTTTGTAGAAATGAAAAAATTGAAGACATAAAAATTTATTTATTCATCAGTCTTATTTTATATATTTTAATCTGCACGACATATTTTATGCGGATTATTGTTTACGTTAAAATACATAATCCTGCTTTTATTTTTATTACGAGTTTTGTTCTTTTGTCTTTTTTGGGATCTGTATTACTAATGCTTCCAGCATCTACAGTAAAAGGAATATCATTTGTAGATGCTTTGTTTACTTCTACAAGTGCTGTTTGTGTCACTGGATTAGTAGTACTAGATACAGCAAAGGATTTTACTTTTTTAGGAAAAATCATTCTACTTGTTTTAGTGGAACTTGGAGGGTTAGGAATTTTAACTATTACTTCTTTTTTTAGTTATTTTTTTAGAGATGGATTTTCTTTTAGAGAAGGAATTTATATTAGTAATTTTTTGAATAAAAAAACTACAAATAATGTTCTTAGCCTAGCGGTGAAAGTGGTTATGTTTACTCTAATCGTAGAAATAATAGGAACTTTATTAATTTATTTTTCCATTAATAGAGATAAAATGAAATTGGAAAATCCATTGTTTTTTTCTATTTTCCATTCTGTATCCGCTTTTTGTAATAGTGGTTTTTCTACCCTAAGTCAGGGACTTTATTCAGAATATGTGAGGTTTAATTATTTATTACAGTTTATTCTTGCATGTTTATTAATATTGGGAGGAATAGGATTTGATATTTTATTTAACTTTTTTACATATATATGGTTAACATTTAAAAAATTTTTTTATAAAATTTTTAAAGATGAATTTTTTAGATATCCTGCACATATTGTCACTTTAAATACAAAAATTGTTGTATTCACAACATGTTTTTTACTTATAATAGGAACTATTTTTTATTATATGAGTGAATACCATTGTTCCCTTTCAGAACATCCTACTTTTGTAGGAAAATGGGTTGTTTCATTTTTTTCTTCTGCAACATCTAGAACCGCAGGATTTCAAGTATTAGATATGAAAAAATTAGCAAAAATCACTATTTTATTTACTATTTTTTTAATGTGGATTGGAGCTTCTCCAGCTTCTACAGGTGGTGGAATAAAAACAAGTACTTTTGCATTGGCATTAATGAATATTATTTCTTTATCTAGAGGAAAAGCTAGATTAGAAATTCAAAGAAAAGAAATTTCTTCAGAGTCTATTAAACTCGCTTTTTCAATTATAATGTTATCTATTTTTGTGATATATATTGGAATTTTGACTATTCTTTGTTTAGATCCAAAACTGGATCTTCTATCTATTTCTTTTGAAGTTTTTTCTGCATTTTCAACAGCAGGATTATCTTTAGGAATTACTCCCCATTTATGTATTGGAAGTAAATTCGTTTTAATCATCTTAATGTTATTAGGAAGAATAGGAGTTTTCAATATTATGTTAGGATTATTAAAAAAAAATAGAATGAATGCTCATGATGATTATTATAGATATCCTAAAGGATATATCCTCATTAGTTGAGAATTGAGAATGAGAAGAAATAAGAGTTATATAATTAATATTATATTGTTTTACTCAAAAAAGTTAAGTTCATAAAATGAAAATTATAATCATTGGACTAGGAAATTTTGGAAGATCTTTAGCTCTCAATTTGACAGATAATGGACATGAGGTTTTCGGTGTAGATCATAAAATGGAAAAAGTTGATTTATTAAAAGATCATATAGCTAATGTAGTCTGCATGGATGCAAATAATGAATCAGCATATAAAGTTTTACCGATACAACAAGCTGATTTAGGAATTGTTGCTATTGGAGAAAATGAAGGATCTTCTATCGTAACAACGGCTATACTGAAAAAATATAAACATCTTAGAATAGTGAGTCGATCATTATCCAAAATACATGATACAATATTAGAAGCAATGGGAATTAATAATGTTGTTCATCCAGAACAAGATGCTGCTTTTCGATTAACTAAACAAATTTCTTTTAATTATGCTTTAGATTATTTTAGAGTAGATAATAAACATTCTATTGCAGAAGTTTTTTCTCCATACTCTTTTAGTGGAAAATCTGTGAAAAGCCTTAATTTAACACAAAAATATTCTGTTTCTTTAATTACTATCATAAGAGATTTGAAAAATCCTATGTCTTCCAAGAAAAATTCTACAAGAAAAGTGATAGGATTAGTTACGGGAGATACTATTTTGAAAAAAGGAGATATTTTAACTCTTTTTGGATCCAATAAATCTATAATGAATTTTGTAAAAGATTCTAATCTTCACATATAAGGATATTTGTAATTTTCACTTTCTTTAAAAAAAGGATTTCCAATGAAATTTAATTCCTTTTTGTTTAAATTTAAAAATAAAATATAACTAAAAAGAGATCCTGTTAATAATAAAGATCCAATTTCATATAATCCAAATTTTGAATCAAATAATTTTTTTACATCAGGTACTATCAAATTGTATATGTCTATATAATGTCCAATAAGCAAAATACAAGTTACTGCAAAAACTACTTTTGGGTTTTTTTTATTTTTACTACTCATCAACCCAAAGAAAGGAACTAAGAAATTTGGAATCAGTATCCATAAATGAATAGAATGGTATATTTCTTTTCTCTTTATAAAATAAGAAATTTCTTCTGGAATATTTCCGTACCAATATAGTAAAAATTGTGAAAACCAAAAATAGGTCCACAATAAACTAGTAGAAAAAAGATATTTGCTTAAATCATGCAAATGATTTTCATTAAAAAATGAAAAACATCCTTTTTTTTTGAGATAAAGAGATATTATTGTAAGAATTCCAATTCCTGTGACTATATAAGTACTTAAAATATACCAGCTAAATAAAGTGCTAAACCAATGAGGATTTAAGGACATAATCCAATCCCATCCCATGATAATAGATGTTATGGAAAAGAAAATAATAAAAAGAACAGATATTCTGTTTAATTTTTTGTAAAACATTAAAGAACGTGTCACATTTAATATGTGAGATATTTTTTTTATCCTAAAATAAAAAAAACTCCATCCTGTTACATAAATAATACTTCTTATTAAAAAAAAAGGAATATTGAGAAATAATTTTTTATTAGCAATAATTTTATCATACTTTAATGAAGTAGGATTATTGTAAAAATCCATCCAATGAAATAAATGAATCATTCCCATAGCATTTAATAATAAAATTATTAAAATCATTAATCCTCCATATGGAAGAAAAGAAGAGATGACCTCCATTACAGGATGAATTACAATAGACCATCCTGATTTTGATATATTTTGTATACACAAGAAAAATAATGACCCTAGAGAAATAGTAGTAAAATAAAAAAAACCTATATATAAACTTAGCCAAGGCTGATTTTCTTCTCTATTATGAATATTGAAAAAATATCCCTTTGTGAGGGCAATAAAAAGAAGAAAGATCCCTGTTAACATGAAAATAAGAATTATTTTTTTCAATTTTTTAGAAAATAGATAATACATTTCTTTACTATTTATTATTTTTTAAATACATGACATATTCTGCGACTTTCCATCTATCAACTTCATTTAATTGAGAAGCATAAGAACTCATATTATTTTTTCCATATGTAACAACATAATAAACACTTCCAATAGTTATATCTCTATCTTTATAACTAGGAATTCCTAATATTTTTTCTTTTTTCACCAAAAGACCTTGTCCATCTCCATTATTTCCGTGACAAATGGAACAGTTAATTTGATAAATATTTTTTCCATCTTCTGTAGTAATTATTCTACTTGTTTTTTTCTCCTTTTGTAAAGGAGATGTCACAATTTTTTTAGAATCATCATATCCTTTATTTGTATTAGGAATATCGTAAGAAAGAAATCCATATGGATTTCTTGGAATAGTTCCTTTCACTGGGAAAAGTGAAGATCCTCTTCCTCCTAAGAAAAAAGGGATTTTAACTTTTTTAGGAGATTTTTTATAATCAGGATATGGATCTGAATAAGGTTCATAAGCTTCAGAATAATACATATCTGGCATGTACACTCTATTGGGTTTAGACTTATCCAACCAACAAGAATTATTTATCATATTTATAAAAAATATCACAACATAAAAAAAATATTTTTTCATAGTTCTAATTATTATTAATTTCTTTTATGTTGATTTCCATTGCACCACTTTTTTTTAAAAAACTCATTAATTTCTTATTTTCAGTATTATCTTTTGTATGAATTTCTATTAAAAACATATTATTAGTAGTTCTTGGGTCAGGATTTTTTGGAATAGCTCCTGGAAATAATCTACATTGAATGAGATAAGTAATACACATAAAATGTGCAGAGAAAAAAATTGATAGTTCAAATATAACAGGAACAAAAGAAGGAATATTGATAATCCAAGAAAAAGAAGGTTTTCCTCCAATATTTTGTGGCCAATCCCAAATCATAGTATACCAAGTAAGGACACTTCCTACAAGGAATCCTAACAATCCATATATGAAAGATAAAAAAGATAGATGAGTTTCTTTCAATTCAAGAACATGGTTTAAATGATGAATTGGAAATGGAGAATAGACTTCATGTATATAGATTCCATTTTTTTTAAGAGTTTTAATGCTGTTTATCATTAAATCATCATTATCATATAATGCATAAATATTAAATACACATTTTTTCATTTTTTCTTATTTAAGAAGTCTTTGTTAGTAGTAGAAGATTTCAATATTGTTTTCAGTTCTGATTGAGAAATCACTGGAAATACACGTATATATAATAAATAAAGAACGAAAAAAAAACCAATAGTTCCTATAAATATTCCAACATCTACAAATGATGGAATAAATCCAGTCCAAGAAGAAGGAATATAATCACGACTTAAATTCAATACAATAATGTCAAACCTTTCAAACCACATTCCAATATTTATAATAATTGCTATAATATAAGACCAAAAAAAACTTCTTCTTACAGATTTTATCCATAAAAATTGCGGAATAATAACATTACAAATAATTAAAGCCCAAAAAGCCCACCAAAATGGACCTGTTGCTGCTTTTATAGAAAAATAAGTATACTCTTCAAAAGGATTACTGGAATACCATGAAAGAATAAATTCAGAAAGATAAGCCAACAAAACGATTCCTCCTGTTAACAAAATAATCATATTCATATATTCAATATGATTTCTAGTAATATAACTTTCTAAAGAAAGAACTTTTCGTGCTACTCCTAATAGAGTTTGTACCATTGCAAATCCTGAAAATATCGCTCCGGCTACAAAATAAGGAGGAAATATAGTACTATGCCAACCTTTAATGACAGAGGTTGAAAAATCAAAAGAAACAATTGTATGTACTGAAAAAACTAACGGAGTGCATAATCCAGCTAGAATTAAAGAAATTTCTTCAAATCTTTGCCAATCTTTAGATGTCCCCCCCCATCCAAAACTAAGAATACTGTATATTTTTTTTTTAGTGGGATCTGTAACTTTATCTCGTATCATAGCAAAATCTGGAATTAATCCCATGAACCAGAAAACAGTTGATACAGAAAAATAAGTACTAATGGCAAATACATCCCATAAAAGGGGAGAATTAAAATTTGGCCATAAACTTCCAAATTGATTAGGAATAGGTAATACCCAATGGGCATTCCATGGTCTTCCCATATGAATAATAGGGAACAATCCAGCTTGGATAACTGCAAAAATGGTCATAGCTTCAGCAGATCTATTAATAGATAAACGCCATTTTTGTCTAAATAACAACAAAACAGCGGAAATTAAAGTTCCAGCATGACCAATTCCAACCCACCAAACAAAATTAGTAATATCCCAAGCCCAATTAATGGTTCTGTTTAATCCCCATACACCTATTCCTGTTCCTAAAGTATAAATAATACATCCTAATCCCCATAAAAAAGCTAAAATAGAGATGAAAAAAGCCATCCACCATAAGTTTCCAGCTTTTTTTTCTATAGGGTTTAAAATATCATCTGTGATGTTTTGATATGTTTTTTTTCCTATAATTAATGGATCTCTTACAGAGACAGTATTTTTGCATAATTTTTTCATTTTAAATTTCTAATTTTTAACTGATAGGAAACATTTGGACGTATTCCTATAAACTCCAGTAATTTGTAAGATCTTGAATCTTTTATTTTTTTTGAAATTTGACTATTTTCATCATTAACATCTCCAAAAACAATTGCGTCTGTAGGACAAGAAATGCTACAAGCTGTTTTAAATTCCTCATCTTTTATTTTTCTATTTTCTTTTTTTGCCATATTTATAGTATATTGTGTTCTTTGTATACATAAAGAACATTTTTCCATAACACCTCTGGTTCTTACAACAACATCTGGATTGATAGACATTTTTCCTAGGGAATTATTCATGTTAAAATCAAATTTTTGATTATTGACATAGTCAAACCAATTAAAACGTCTTACTTTATAAGGACAATTATTTGCACAATAACGTGTTCCTACACAACGATTATAGGCCATCATATTTTGACCTTGTTCTCCATGAACTGTTGCTCCTACTGGACATACAGTTTCGCAAGGAGCATAATCACAATGTTGACACATTACTGGTTGAAAAGATACTTTTTGATTTTTTTTATTATCAGAATAATATCTATCAACACGTATCCAATGCATATCTCTAGATTTTCTTATTTCTTCCTTTCCAACTACAGGAACATTATTTTCCGAGTGACATGATATAACACAAGCTCCACATCCAATACAAGCATTTAAATCTATAGATAAGTTAAAATGATGTCCTTTTTTTTCATTTTCTTTATTTTTATTTTCAAAAATGGAAATTTGGTTTGGGGATAACATTCCTTTATGGGTGGAAATTTTTTCTTGTTCGTTCCAAAATTCCATAGGTTTTTTTAAAAAAGTTTCTAAATCTGTTTCTTTTGCTAAATTTCTTCCTACTGCAGTGTTTTGTAATTGGACACAAGCAAATTTATGTATTTTATTTGCTTTTTTTATTTGTATATTTTTTTGTATTAAATCAAAATTTTCGTAAACTGCATAAGCATTTTTTCCATTGCATATTTTAGAGAATTTTTTTTTCCCATAACCAAAAGCTAATCCTACAGATCCTATAGCTTGTCCAGGTTGAATATAAATAGGAAGGTCTTTAATCAGTATTTTATTATTTTTAATTAAATCGACACAATTTCCATTCATAGCTCCACTTCCTGTATACCAATTTTCTAATCCTATTTTTTTTGCATCGTAAGAGGAGATAGTTAAATAATTATCCCAGGTCGTTCTTGTGATAGGATCTGGAAATTCTTGCAACCAAGGATTATTATGTTGATGTCCATCTCCTATACTTATTTTTGTATATAATCTAAGTTCAAAATATTTTTCTAATTCTAATTTTTTTTCATGATTGATATAATTGAGTAATTTCTTTTCATAATCATTATTATTAGAATGTTTTTTTCTAAATATTATATTTTCTTTTTTTTCTACAACTCCATGAAACAAAGCTTCATTAAACGATGAAACATTTGATTTCGGAATGATTTCTTTTTCCCAAGTTTTTTTTAAAAAATCGTAATAATTTTTTTCTTTAATTTTTCCCCAAATTATTAAAGATTCTTGAAATTGTCTTGTATTGAAGAGACATTGAATGGTTGGTTGAATTAGAGTATAAATTCCTGTCACAGGATGAGTATCCCCCCAACTTTCAAGCCAATGAGGTATAGGTGCTAAAACATTCATGACTTCATTAGTTTCATCTTTTTTCATAGAAAAGGAAATTGTAAGGGGAATACTTTTTAATAATTTTTTTATTTTTTTATTGTAAGGAAATGGAAGACTATAAATAGGATTTGTATTATGAATGAATAGGGCTCCTACTTTTTCTTTTTCTATTTTATTATCCAGAAAAGTTTTTAATTTTTCATCATTACTTTCTTTTGATAAAAAAAATTTTTCTTGTAAAGCATTACTGTGAATTTTTTTATTAATCAAAAGAGATTGAATATAAGATTCTTTATCTCCATCTGCAAGAATGACACTTTTTGATCCTTTCTTTTTTATTAAAGAAGCTATATTTTTGACATTTTGATCTTTGGATTCTCTTCCTAAAAAAACATACTGGTAAACCTCAAATAACATTTTTTTTATATCAGAAGGTTTTTTTGAAATACGGATATCTGCATTTGCTCCTGATAATGACATATTACTCTCTATTTGAATATGTTGTATCATAGATTTTTCTGGATTTCTATTTTTTGCATAAGCTTTTCCCATATTTTCTGGACACCAATCTCCTAAAAAATCAGCATCAAAAGACACTATTAATTCTGTTTTTGATAAATCAAAAAATGGAAATCCGCGATGTCCAAGGATTTCTTCAGAAGCATCTAAAACTTTAGAGTATGAAATGGCATCATAGGTAATCCATTTAGTTGTAGGATACTTTTTTGAAAAACATTGAATTAATTTTTTTGTAGAAAAACTTGGAAAAGAAGATGAAAGAATCACAATATCTTTTTTTGCTTTGGATATTTTTTCTAAATGCTGAATGACATAATTATCTATTTCATTCCAAGAACATTTTTTTCCATTAATAAATGGGTTTTTTAATTTTTCTTCATCATAAAGAGATAAAATAGAAGATTGGATTCTAGACGACGTGGTATTAAAATATTTTGATGTCAAATTAGGTTCTATTTTAATAGGACGTCCTTCTCTTGTTTTCACCAAAACACTTCCAATATCAAAAGAATCCATCATAGTAGATGCATAATAGGTAGGAATTCCTGGAACAACAACATCTGGTTTTACTACATAAGGAATAGATTTGATTACTGGACCTTTACATGCAGCTAAAGTTACAGAAGCTGTACTAAATCCAATCCATTTTAGGAAATCACGTCTGGATGTTTTCTTTTGTAAAAGAACTTTAACTGGAATTTCTCCAACATGATTATTATCCGAACACGAACAAACGGAATTTTCTTTTTTATTTGATTTCATCATGAATAATAAAATTTTTAAAATAAAAATAAAACTGAGATTGCGACTCAGTCAATAGACTTTTAAGAATAAAATCACATTATGTTAGTAGTGGCATTTTGCACATTCTGTTCCTCCAATCATATCTATAGTTATTCTTTTTTCTTTTTTTATTACATTTGGAAAATGTTCAATATAGTATTGATTGTTAGTATCTATTTCTGTTTTTCTATGACAGGAAATACACCATTCCATAGTAAAATCATTAGACATTTCTACTTGATCCATATTTTGAACTTCTCCATGACAAGCATTACAAACTAAATCTACTTTTTTTGATTTTTTGATCATTTTTTTTCCAGTTATTATATGTTGAGAATGATCAAAATGAACAAAATCTGGCATATTGTGTATGCGAATCCACTGAATGGGATGAGTTTTTCCCGAGTATTCTCTTTTTTCTGGATTCCAACCTACTAAATGATATATTTTTTGTATTTCCTTATTATATTCCTCTCTGCTTTTTCCTTTTTCAATATAATCTCCTTTGTATTCATTAATAGTAACATGGCAATTCATACAAATGTTTGTTGAAGGAATTCCGGAAACTTTGCTATATTTAGCAGTAGAATGACAATATTGACAATCAATTCCATTGATTCCAGAATGAATTTTATGAGAAAAATAAATAGGTTGTTCTGGTTTATATCCTTTATTTACATCTATTTTCATTAAAAAACTCCAAATTTCATATCCACTCAATATGGAAAAAAAGACAAGAAAAAAACATAAGATGATCTTTTTTTTTTCCAAAAGTTTGTTAAACAAAAAAAAGAAACTGATTGTCAAAAAATTCTTTTTCTTTTTTTGTTGAAAAATGATGTCACTTTCACTTAATAATTTGGTTAATATTTTGATCCTGTATAAAATCCAAAGAAGAATAATAGATAAAATGCTAAATCCAAAAACAATAATTTTAATTAAAAATTGTATAAATTCTTCTTTTATATTTTCATTATCATTATGATTGTTCTCTTTTAGTATTTCTGAGTTTTCTTTCTTTTCTTTTATTGGATTTTTTATAAAAAATAGAATATCATCTATTTGTTGTTCTGACAATTGTGGAAATGAATTCATTTCTGTATTTCCATATTCCTTATAAATAGCTATTGCTTCTTTATCTCCACTTTGTCTTAAAGATTTGTTATCTAAAATCCATTTATGTAACCATTCTCTACTTCTTTTTTCTATCACTCCAGATAAAGGAGGCCCTATCATTTTTTTTTCTAAATCTATGGAATGACAAGCTGTACAATTCTTTTTAAACAATTCCAATCCTCTTTCAGCATTTCCTTCTATGTTTTTTGTTTCAATTTTAAAAGAAAACAAAAATAGAAGTATAAATAAAAAATTTCTCATATATTAACAAATCAATTCATAATTTTGTCTTTATGACAACAAAAATAAAAGAAAAAAATTCGTTATTTTCTTTTTCTAATCTTTAACTTTGTTGTTTTTAAATTTCATTTTTCATTCATGAATAGAAATAAAATTTATTTCTTAATAACAATTATAGCAATAATAATAATGTTTAATTCAAATAATTTGAAAGCTAAAAAAACAGAATCTAAAGTTAGATTTTTTGAAGAAACACTCTCTTCAAATGGATTACATGTTATTTTACATCAAGACAATACTAATCCTTTGGTTTCTGTCTCTGTTTTATATCATGTAGGAACAAAGAATGAATCTCCAGGAAAATCCGGATTTGCTCATTTTTTTGAACACCTTATGTTTGAAGGATCTAAAAATGTTAAAAGAGGAGAGTTTTTTAAGTATATAGCCTCTAATGGAGGAAAAAACAATGCTTATACAAATTATGATGAAACTTGTTATTATGAAATTTTACCATCGGATCGTCTT
This sequence comes from Blattabacterium cuenoti, assembly GCF_014251255.1. Classification (NCBI taxonomy): domain Bacteria; kingdom Pseudomonadati; phylum Bacteroidota; class Flavobacteriia; order Flavobacteriales; family Blattabacteriaceae; genus Blattabacterium; species Blattabacterium cuenoti. Next base: position 67,112 of record NZ_CP059182.1, on the reverse strand, counting down.
CCTTTAGCATTATGGTTGGAATCTGAAAGAATGTTCCATGCAAAAGTAGATAAAGAAAGTATTAACATTCAAAGAGAAGTTGTAAAAGAGGAGAAAAAAATGAGAGTTGAAAATCAACCATTTGCAATAGCAATTTCAGAAATAATTCCTTCTTTATTGTTTAAGAAACATCCTTATAAATATCCAATTATTGGATTGGAAAAAGATTTAAATAGAGCAAACGAAGAAGATTATAAGAAATTTTATAAAACCTATTACGTTCCAAATAATGCTACTTTGGTCGTAGCAGGAGATTTCGAGATGAATGAAGCAAGAAATCTAATTAAAAAATATTTTTATTCTATTCCCAAAGGAGAAATAAATTTTCACATGAAAAAAATAGAAGAGGATCCTATAACTCAAGAAATATTTTTTAAATATGTAGATAAGAATACTAAAGTTCCAGGAATTTTTTTATCATATAGAGTTCCAAAAATAATAGAGAAAGATTCTTATGTATTAAAAATTATAGATCATGTTTTATCTTCCGGAGAAAGTTCTCGTATTATGAAAAATGTGGTAAATCAAAAACAAATGGCTTCTTATGCAGGATCTTTTTTAGACTCTATGGAAGATTATGGAACTTTTACTATATATGGGGTAATAAATCCTGGAATCTCTTTAGATCAATTAACAAAAGTTATAGATGAAGAAATTGAAATTTTAAAGGAAAAAGGAATTACCCAGTATGAACTTGAAAAACAGATAAATTATTTTTATAAAAAATTCCTTTTTAAAAATTATTCTATGAGTGGAATAGCAGATAATTTAGCTCATTATTATTTATATTATAAAAATACGGATTTAATCAATACAGATATTGAAAAATATAGTGAAATATCTGTAGAAGATATTAAAAGAGTTGCTAATAAGTATTTCAATAAAAATTGTAGAGTCCGTTTGTATAATGTTCCATCTAATTAAACTTTTGAAAAAAAATATTATTCTTCTTATTCAGATTGTGATTTTTTTTTGTAATAGTAGTATTATTATGTTTTCCCAAACAATTGATCGTAGTATTCCACCCAAATCTTTAAAAAGAAAGATTCTCATTAATATTGAAAAACCTAAATCATTTCAAATGAAAAATGGGTTAAAAGTTTTAGTGGTAGAAAACCATAAACTTCCTTTAGTTAGAGTTGGACTAGAATTGAATTTTCCTCCTTTTTTGGAAAAAGATAAAGCTGGAATCAGAAAAATTTTTGGTCAAATGCTTCGTTCTGGAACAAAAAATTATTCTAAAGAAGAATTGGATGAAACCATAGACTATATTGGAACAACTTTGTACACTTCTTTTTCAGGAATTTCTCTTTCTACTTTGAAAGAGCATTTAGATAAATCTATCGACATTATGAGTGATATTCTAATCAATAGTAAATTTGATAATTCTAAAGAATTAGAAAAAATAGTTAAACAAAGAATTATAGATCTGAATCTTTCAGAAAAAGATCCAGATGCTCTTTTACAAAGAGTCAGAAATGTTTTATATTTTGGAAAAAACCATCCTTATGGAGAATATGAAACATATGATACCATAAAAAATATTACTCTTAATGATTTGAAAAGATTATATAATAAATATTATATTCCGAATATTTCCTATTTATCTTTTATAGGAGATGTTTCTTTGCAAGAAACAAAAAAATTGTGTAATCGTTATCTTTATAAATGGAAAAAAAAGAAAATTAATTTTTTTAAATCAAGAAAAAATCTAAGGATAATTAGAGTTCCATCTAAAAAAATAGAAATAGATATAGTGGATCTTCCATCTCTTACTCAATCTACAATTTGTTTTGGAGGTCCTGTTTTTTTAAAAAAAAGTGATTCTATATATTTTTCTTCTATTTTAGCAAACGGAATTTTAGGGGGAGGGCCTCAAAGCCGTTTGTTTCTAAATCTTAGAGAAAAAAATGCTTATACATATGGAGTTTATTCTATTTTAAAATCAGATAAATATGTAGGATTTTTTTCTGTCTATACTCAAGTAAGAAATGAAGTTACTGATAAAGTGATTCAAGATATTTTGAAAGAAATTTTAAAAATTTCAAAAAATAAAGTTTCTTTGGAGGAATTGAATATTAAAAAAAAAGAAATAAGCGGTCAGTTTCTTCTTGATTTGGAAGATCCAAATAGAATTAGTGATCTTTTTATCAGTGAACTAAAAAATAATCTTACAAATAATTTTTACAAAAATTATTTGAATAGTATAAAATCTGTAACTATTTCTAATATTTTTCAATCTAGTAGAAAAATTTTTCCTGTAAAAAATGGAAGAATTTTAGTGATTGGAAAAGCGAATGAAGTCTATCCTAGGCTAAAAAAATTAGGTTATCCTATTCGTTTTTTTGATAAATTTGGAAAAGAATTAAAGAGAATAAATCCTATCAAAGAAAAATTATGAATGAAGATTGTTCGTCATTTTTAGATTTAGAAGACCGTATTATTTCTGTATTAAAAAGTATATTTGATCCAGAGATACCGGTAGATATTTATGAACTTGGATTGATTTATGATATACAAATTTCTAGAGGAAAAGAGGTAAAAATCATCATGACACTTACAACTCCAAATTGTCCAGTTGCTGAAAGTTTACCTATAGAAGTAAAAGAAAGAGTTCAATCCATAGAAGGAATTTCAAATGTAGATATTGTTTTAACGTTTGATCCTCCTTGGAATAGAGAGTTTATGAGTGAAGAAGCGCGTTTAGAATTGGATATGTAAAATGAAGAAATACAAAGATAATATTTAATAAATATGAGTATTTTTAGTTTTTTATTTTATGGATTATTAGTTCTTTTGGTTCTATCTTTTTTTTCTAGTTTTATTTTTACAATAAATCAACAAACGGCTGCTATTGTTGAAAGACTAGGAAAATTTCATAGTATTTGTCAAGCTGGATTGCATTTTAAAATTCCTATCATAGATAACATAGTGGGAAAGCTTACATTAAAAATTCAACAATTAGATATTTTGGTGGATACAAAAACTAAAGATAATGTTTTTGTAAAAGTAAAAATTTCAGTGCAATTTCAAGTTATTCAAGATAAAGTTTATGAAGCTTTTTACAAATTAGATAATTCTAATTCTCAAATCACTTCTTATATATTTGATGTTGTAAGAGCTGAAGTTCCAAAAATGCGTTTGGATGATGTTTTTGAAAGAAAAGATGATATAGCTCTTGCTGTAAAAAGAGAATTAGAAGGTTCTATGTTAGATTATGGATATTCTATTATTAAAGCATTAGTAACAGATCTTGATCCTGATGAACAAGTAAAACAAGCTATGAATCGTATTAATACAGCAGAAAGAGAAAAAGTCGCTGCAGAATATAAAGCTGAAGCGGAAAGAATTAAAATTGTAGCTAAAGCTCAAGCTGAAGCGGAAAGTAAAAAATTGCAGGGAAAAGGGACAGCGGATCAAAGGAGAGAGATAGCTAGAGGAATTTTGGAATCTGTAGAAGTATTAAATAATGTTGGAATAAATTCTCAAGAAGCTTCTGCTTTAATCGTAGTGACTCAACATTATGATACTCTTCAATCTGTGGGTGAAAAAACAAATACTAATTTAATTTTGTTACCTAATTCTCCAGGAGCTGCTAGTGAAATGTTAAATAATATGATTACATCTTTTAATATATCTAGTAAGATTGGAGAATCTATTAATAGAAAAAAGAATGACATTAACCATAAGACACATATACAAGAAAATAATAAATAAAATTACATGGAAATAATAGGAAGAGTTAAAAAATTATTTGATCCTCAAAAATTTGGAAGTGGATTTAGAAAAAGAGAAATAGTTCTTACTACTGAAGAACCATATCCTCAAAATATATTAATTGAATTTATTCAAGATAAAGTAGATCTATTAGGATCTGTAAGACCAGAAGATAAAATCAAAGTTTTTATAAATATTCGTGGAAGAGAATGGACGAATCCAGAAGGAGTCACCAAATATTTTAATTCTATCCAAGGATGGAAAATAGAAGAAATTTCCCAACATTCTTTAGAAGAAAATCCAAGAAAAACATCTTCTATATCTCCATCTTTATCATCTGATGATTTTGATGATTTACCTTTTTGAAATTTTATGATCTTTTATTTTTAATTTTAATAATTTTTGATAAATGATATCTTTTTTGAGATTCCAATTTTTAGACGGTGAATATTCTTTTCCGTAAAAAAGAATTTGAAGATGTAATTTTTTCCAATTCATTTTTTTGAACACTTTTTTAGCATCTTTTTCTGCTTGTTTTATGTTTTTTCCGTTGGTTAATCCCCAACGTATCATCATTCTATAAATATGAGTATCTATAGGAAAAACACGTTTTTTTGATACAAAAGATAAAAAAACAGAAGCCGTTTTATGACCTACTCCTGGAAAAGATTCTAATATAGAAAGATTTTTTGGAATAATACCATGGTATTTTTTCATTAAAAAAATGGATAAATTATAAATATTTTTAGATTTTTTATTATAAAGTCCAATATATCTTATTGAATTTTTAATATCATTAATAGAATGTTGAATAACTTCCTGAGGTGTTTTCATTTTTTTAAACAAATGTTTTGTTATTTTGTTAACTTCATTCTCTTTACTTCTCGTAGTAAGGAGAATAGCTATAAGCAAAGTGAATTCATTGACATAATATAATGAACTGACAGGATTAGGATAAAGAGAATTTAAAATTTCTATAATGATTTTTACTTTTTTTTCAATAGTAATATTGAACATTAAATTATAATTTTTTTTGAATTAAAACTTGTATATCATCTTTTTTTTCATTCATTTTCAATGTAATTTGATCTCCTTTTTTTAAAGTTTCATTAATAATACATTCTGAAATAGTATTTTTTATAAATTTTTCTATGATTCTTTTTAAAGGTCTAACTCCATATTCTTTATCAAATCCTTTTTCTTTAATAAAATCTTTTACTTCAGGAAGAAAAATAACTTCATATCCTAAATTAGATAAGTAAATTTTTACTTTTTCTAATTCTAAATGAGTTATTTTAGATAGATCTTCTTTTTTTAGAGAATTAAAAATAATAATATCATCTATTCTATTTAGAAACTCTGGAGAAAAAGTTCGTTTTAAAGCATGTTCTAAAATATTTTTTATATAGTCATTCGATTTTCTTGCTTGAGTCTCGAATCCAATTCCTTTTCCAAATTCTTTTAATTGTTGTGTTCCTGTATTTGAGGTACAAATGATGACAGTATTTTTAAAGTTTATTTTTCTTCCAAGGCTATCTGTGACACTTCCGTAATCAAGTATCTGTAATAAAATATTAAAAACTTCATGATGAGCTTTTTCAATTTCATCTAATAATATAACACTGTAAGGACGACGGCGTATAATTTCTGTTAATTGTCCTCCTTCTTCGTATCCAACATAACCTGGAGGAGCTCCTATTAATCTAGAAACAGAAAACTTTTCCATATATTCACTCATATCAATACGTATTAATGATTCTGAAGAATCAAATAATTCTTTCGAAAATATTTTTGCCAAATAAGTTTTTCCTACTCCTGTTTGTCCTAAAAAAATAAAAGATCCTATAGGCCTGTTAGGATCTTTTAATCCTGTCCTATTTCTTTGAACTGCTTTTACAATTTTTTCTACTGCTTCATCTTGTCCTATAATTCTTTTTTTCAGAATATTTCTCATTTTATTTAATTTTTTCATTTCTGATTGAGCAATTCTATTTACAGGAATTCCGCTCATCATAGAGACTACTTCTTCTACATTTTCTTCTGAAACAATTTCTTTATTTTTTTTGGAAGATTCTTCCCATATTTTTTGAGCTTTTATCAATTTTTTTTCTATTTTTTTTTCTGTATCTCTTAATTGTGCTGCTTCTTCATATTTCTGACTTTTAACTACTTTAGATTTTTCTTCACGAATATTTTCCAATTCTTTCTCTAAAAGAATAATTTCTTGTGGAACTTTAATATTTTTAATATGGACACGAGATCCAGATTCATCTAATGCATCAATAGCTTTATCTGGTAAATAACGATCTACAATATATCGTCCAGTAAGATTCACACAAGCTTTTATTGCTTTTTCTGTATAAATGACATTATGGTGACTTTCATATTTTCCTTTTATTTTTTTTAAAATATCAATAGTTTCTTCTTCTGAAGAAGGTTCAACTATAATTTTTTGAAATCTACGTTCTAATGCTCCATCTTTTTCTATGTATTGTCTGTATTCATTTAATGTAGTTGCTCCAATACATTGAATATCTCCCTTAGCTAAAGCAGGTTTAAATATATTAGAAGCATCTAAAGAACCTGTCGTTCCTCCTGCTCCAATCATAGTATGAATTTCATCTATGAAAAGAATTAAATCTGAATTTTTTTCTGATTCGTTTATAATTGCTTTCATTCTTTCTTCAAATTGTCCCCTATATTTAGTTCCAGCTACTAAACTTGCTAAATCTAATACGACGACTCTTTTATTATATAAAACTCTAGAAACTTTTTTTTGAACAATGCGTAAAGCTAATCCTTCTGCAATAGCGGATTTTCCAACTCCAGGTTCCCCTATAAGGAGTGGATTATTCTTTTTTCTTCTACTCAAAATTTGAGAAACACGTTCAACTTCTTTGTCTCTCCCAACTACAGGATCTAATTTTCCTTCAATGGCTATAGCATTCAAATCTCTTCCAAAATTATCCAGAACAGGTGTTTTACTTCTTATTGAAGAAGTTCCTCCTCCATAATAACTGCTACTACTACTAGATCCTGTACTTCTCCCACCACCATCACCACTACTACTCCCCCCACTATTACTACTCCTCCTCTCTCCAGATGAGGATCCATAAGAAGTGGAACTATCATTTTCAATATCTTCATCTGAAGATGATGAAAAATAGAAATTTATTTTCCTATTGTTAGGAACAAATATTTGTTTTTTTTTCAAAAAAAAATATGAAAAATAATGAATCATAAATTCAAATCATTAAAAATATTTCTTAATAAAAAAAGATAAATGATATCTTTTATTTCTACAAATGAATAAAAAATCATTTATACATACAGACTCATCCTCATCCTATGATTCTTCTTTTTTTTATGAATTTTAGAATTTTATGAAGATGAAACTTTTAAATTTAATCTTTTAATCAATTTTTCTACATACTTATTTTTTTTTGATAGAAAATCGTATTGTTCTTTTTTAGAATTTTCTGATTCTTGGATCATGATTTTAAATTCTAAATATGGATTTTTCCATATTTTCCTAAAATATTTTACAAAATATGTTTGTATGAAAAAAAACTCACGAGTAGTTCCTAATTTGGAAGGAGCTATTAGAAGTATTTTATTTTTTGACAATATGTGAAACTGTATTTCTTTTGTCAAAAGATTTAAATAAGTGGGATTAATTTTATCAGAAAATTTTATCAGAAAATTTTCCCAATTTTCTTGTAAAATATTTTTGAATTTCTCACAAAAAAAATTTTTATTCAAAAAATTTGATAACTGTATTAAATATATTTCTATTATTAATCTTGGATTTTTACTAAATTCTAATTCGTTTTCCATTTTACAACAAATCATTAAAGCTCTTCTTAAAAAAAAGGAAGATATTTTTTCTGATTGTTGTATATAAGATTGTATAGTTGTTTTTTTTCTTAATTTTAAAAGAAGTCTTGTTTCAGGATATTTAGATAAAAATAAATCTTTAAGATGTTTGGTAAATCCATTTATAAAATGGATATAATGAATCTTTTTTTTGAAAATTTGATCTAATAAAATTAATACTTTGTAAGAAGTTTTTTCATCTAAGAGAGAATCAATGATTTGAAAATAATAATCAGGATCCAAAATTCCCAGTTTTTCCATCACAAATTCCTTAGATATTATTTTTTTTTCTTCATGTTCATGAAAAATTAATTTATCAAAAATATCAATAGCATCACTTAATGATCCATTGACATATTGAGAAATAATAAATAAGGCTTCTTTTTCTATTTCTATTTCTTCTTTTTCAGCTATCATTTTCAAATATAAATAAATATCTTTTAAAGAAATAGACTGAAACTCATAAACTTGACAACGTGAAATAAAAGAATCTAGTATTCTATTTTTTTTTGTATCACAGAAAATAAATAATACATGTGAAGGAAGTTTCTCAAAAAATTTAAAAAAAACGTTGAAAATTTTTTGAGAAAAAAATTGTGTGTTATTAATAATAAATATTTTATATTTTCCTTTTTTTGGATAAAAACGAATCTGACTGACGATTTCATAAATATCTTCTATTGAATGTTTCAAAAAACCATTTATTTCAAATAAATTAAAGGATTGGTCTTCTGATTCTGAAAAAGAGTTTAATTCTTTAGCTAAAAGACGTGCACATGTATTTTTTCCAACTCCTTTTGGACCAAAAAAAAACAAAATTTGAGATAAACGACTTTTTGTAATTGCTCTTCTCAAAGAAACTGTTATTTCTTTTTGTCCAACAACATCGTTCCATTTTAGTGGTCTATACTTTTTAGTCAATACAATATAAAAAAGCATCTCTTTCATTTTCACAGTAAAATTTCTTTTATTTTATTCGCTGCTTCTTCCAAAGAATCAGCAGAATAAATAGGTAATTGACTAGTTTGAAGCATTTTTTTTGCCGTATTTTCATTTGTTCCTTGTAAACGAATAACTATTGGTATTTTTTTAATATCAATTTCATGGTTTCTTTTACGATAAGAATTAATAATTCCTTCTGCTACTGTATCACAACGAACAATTCCTCCAAAAATATTAATTAATATTGCTTTGACAGATTTATCATTTAAAATAATACGAAAAGCTTTTTCTACACGATTTGTATCTGCATCTCCACCTATATCTAGGAAATTAGCTGGATTTCCTCCACAACATTTAATCATATCCATAGTTGCCATAGCTAATCCCGCTCCATTAACCATACACCCAACATTCCCATTTAATTTTAAAAAATTAAGTTTTGCTTCAAAAGCTTCTATTTCAATAGGATCTTCTTTTTTTTGACGACGCATTTCATCATAATATTTTTTATGACGAAATAAAGCATTATTATCTAATACAATTTTTGTATCTACGGCCATCATTTCATTATCCAAAGTTTTAATTAAAGGATTAATTTCTAAAAGTAAGGCATCATAATATAAATAAGCTTTGTAAAGAGAAATTACAAAATCTCTGAATTTATTATTCAAATATGAACCTTTTAGATTGAAAAGAAAACCAATTCGTTTAATCTGAAAAAACTGTATTCCTAACCCTGGATCTATTTCTTCTGTGTATATTTTATCGGGATGATTTTTATACACTTCTTCTATATCCATTCCTCCTTCTTTAGAAAAAACAATTATATTTTTTTCTATATCACGGTTCATAAATATTGATATATAATATTCATCATAAATATAAGAATTAGAATAAACATCTTCAGATATAAGAACTTTACGAACTAATTTTCCTTTTTTTGAAGTTTGTGGAGTAATCAGATATTTTCCTAAAATACTTTTTGATTTTTCATAGACTTCTTTTAAAGATTTTGCTATTTGGATCCCTCCACTTTTTCCACGTCCTCCTGCATGTATTTGAGCTTTAATAACTAAAGATTTTTTTTTTGTATTTTCTAATATTTTTTTTGCTGCTTGTACAGATTCTTCTGGAGTGGAAGCAACAATTCCGTCAGGGACTTTAATAGAAAAAGAATTTAATATTTCTCTTCCCTGAAATTCATATAAATTCATGTTAGAATAGTTTTTATGTGAAAAAGTAAATTTATAAAATTCGTTGATTTTTGAAACGTTTTTTTTCGGTTAATGAAACGTTTTTTTTCGGTTAATTTAAAAGAAGATTTTTAAATTTACATATTTTATTCTCTATTCTATGATTCAAGCTGAAAACATATCCAAATCATTTGGAAGATATGAAATATTGAAAGGTGTAAATATTAGAGTAAAAAAAGGAAGTATTGTATGTATCTTAGGAGAGTCTGGATCTGGAAAAAGCACATTATTACATATCTTAGGGACATTGGATCGACCGACTTTTAAAAAAAATGAAAAAACTATTTTAAAAATAAATGGATTCGATGTCCTATCTCTTTCTGAAAAAAAACTTTCCATGATTAGAAATGAAGAAATAGGTTTTGTTTTTCAAACTCATCAACTTCTTCCTGAATTCACAGCATTAGAAAATGTTTGTTTACCTGGATTCATAAAGAAAAAAAATAATAAAGATCATGTGAAAAAAAAAGCAAAAGAACTATTAAATCAATTGAATCTTTCTGAATGTATAAATTCAAAACCTGAAGAACTTTCAGGAGGACAAAAACAAAGATTATCAGTAGCAAGAGCTTTAATTAATAACCCAAAAGTGATTTTTGCGGATGAACCTTCTGGAAATTTAGATACAAAAAATGCCGAAAAATTACATTCTATTTTTTTCTATCTTAGAAAAAAATTTCAACAAACATTTTTAATAGTTACTCATAATATCCAATTAGCAGATATGGCTGATGAAAAATTAAAAATAGAAAAAGGAGTAATAACCAAATACTAGAAAATAACAAGAAAAATGTTTTTAAAGAATCAACTTTCTATTAAACATATTGTAAAAAAATCTGTTCATGAAAAATTTCCTACTCTTTTTCTGATGATTCATGGATATGGAAGCAATGAAAATGATCTTTTTTCTTTTAAAAAAGATATTCCAGAAAATTTCTTTATAATTAGCATTCAAGGAATTTATTCAATTGGAAACAATAAATATTCATGGTACGATATTGATTTTTCTAATCCTAATAAAGAAAAATTCATAAATAATATCTTACAGGCTAAGAAAACAATAGAAAAAATATCTTATTTTATAGATGAAGCCATAGAAGAATATAAACTAAACAGAACTCAAGTATGGTTATGTGGATTTAGCCAAGGAGCAATCTTAAGCTATGCTATTGCTTTAAAAAAACCTGATAAAGTAAAAAAAGTCATCGCATTAAGTGGATATTTAGAAGAATGTTTTCTACCAAAAAAAGTAAATTCCACTTTTTATTCAAATTTAGAAGTTTTTATTTCTCACGGAAAATATGATCCGATTATTCCTATTAACTGGGCAAAAAAAGGATTACATTTTTTGAAAAAAAAAAAAATTCTTTCTTTTCATTATAAAGAATACAATTCCGGACATACTTTATGTAATTCTAATTATAGAGATCTCATTCATTGGATAAAAAAAAAAAATTGAAAAATTTTTTATCAAAATTTTCATAATGAAAAAACACACAAAAATAGTCCTATTTTTAATTATTTTAATCCTATCTATTTATTTTTTTTTTCATAAAAATTATTTATGGGGAACAATTTTAATTGGATTAAGTTTCTTTCCCATTTTTTTCATTTTCAGAAATGAATTTTTGTTATTAGCTTTTTTTAAAATACGAAAAAAAGATATGAAAGGATTAAAAAAATGTTTAGAATATGTAAAAGATCCAAAATTACAACTTACTAAAAATCAAATTGCTTATTATTATTTTTTAAATGGAATTTTATATTCAGAATCTGATATTCGTCAATCAGAAATCTATATGCAAAAAGCTTTAGATTTTGGATTAAAATTTAAGCAAAACATTGCAATAGCGAAATTAAACTTAGCAATTGCTTCTTTGTCAAAAGGAGATAAAAAAAGAGCTGAAGTCTTGTTATTAGAAGCAAAAAAAACAGATGTGACAGGTTTATTACATGATTATATTCAAATCATAAAAATACAAATGAAAAAAATGAATATAAGTAGAAAAAATAGACAAAATCCCTACTTTAGAAAATAAATTTCATGAGGGATCCTCAGTTAAATCAAAATCTATCCAATTTTTTTATATCATTTTATATAATGAAAATAAAGCGGTAGATTTATATTAATCTAATTCTAATATTTTAGAAATATTTTTTTCACTTTTTTCCATTAAAAATTTGACTGGATTCTCTATTGATTCTTTTACAGAAACTAAAAATCCAACAGATTCTCTTCCATCAATAATTCTATGATCATAAGATAGTGCTAAATACATTATAGGTCGTATTTCAATTGATCCATTAATTGCAATAGGTCTTTCCACTATTTTATGCATTCCTAAAATAGCACTTTGAGGTGGGTTGATAATCGGGGTAGAAAGCATAGATCCAAATACTCCTCCATTAGTTATGGTAAACGTTCCCCCTGTCATTTCATCTATAGAGATTTTTCCATTACGAACACGTTCAGATAATCTACTAATTTCTTGTTCTATTCCTCTGAATGACAAATTTTCTGCATTTCTTATGACAGGAACCATTAATCCTTTTGGTCCAGATATAGCAATACTAATATCACAGTATTCGAAATTAATTTTATTTTCTCCACTAATCATTGCATTTACATCTGGATATAGAGATAATGCTCTAACACATGATTTCGTAAAAAAAGACATAAATCCTAAATTAACACCATGTTTTTCTTTGAAAATATTTTTATATTTTTTCCTTATCAAAAAAATTTCCTTCATATCTACTTCATTAAATGTAGTCAGTAATGCTGTTCTATTTTTAACAGAAACCAATCTTTCAGATAATTTTCTTCTTAGAGAAGAAAGAGGGGTTTTCTTATGATATCTAGATGCTGTTGGAACTCTACCTGTAGGGGGAGAAAAATAATGATGATCATCATCAACATCTCCATTTCCATTATTATTATTACTACTAGTAGTAATAATAATAGGAGAAGAAGAAGATGAAGAGGATGTGGATGAAACCGCAACAAGACAATCTCCTTTTGTAATTCTTCCATGTTTTCCAGTCCCTTGAACAGATTCTATGAGAATATTTTTTTCTGTTAATATTTTTTTTGCAGATGGAGAAGGATATTTTTTTACTGTTTCAATTCTTTTATTATTTATTTCTTTTTTTTCTTCTGTTTTTTCTGCATGAAGAAGATTTGATTTCTTTTCATAAGAAGTTTCTATGAGACATAGAATATCGCCTACTTGTATTTTTTCTCCTTTTTTTTTCATTAAGGTTATTATTCCATTTTCTTCTGCAGAAATTTCCAAAGTTGCTTTATCTGAATCTATTTCTGCTATTATTTGACCTTTAGAAACGTAATCACCATTTTTAACGAGCCATGAGGAAACTTCTACCTCTGTAATTGATTCTCCTGGAGAAGGAACCTTAACCTTTATTATCATAGATAATTTGAATTTAATTATTGAAAAGCTTTTTCTAATATTTGATTTTGAATTTTAAAAAAATATGAATAAGAACCTGTAGAAGGACTAGCACTTTCATCTGGTGCGATTAAATGAAATGGAATGCTATTTCCCAATTTTCTTAAAATAAAACTCCACAATCCCATATTTTCTGGTTCTTCTTGTACCCAAAGAACACTTTTTTTATTTTTGTATTTATTAAACAATTTTTTAATTTTTTCTTCTTTCAAAGGATAAATTTGTTCAATACGAATTAAAGCGGTTTTTTCATCTTTAATAGATTCTTTTTTATTTAATAATTCATAATATATTTTTCCAGAACAGAAAATTAATTTCGTAATTTTTTCAATATTTGCAGAAGCAATATAAGGATCGTCTAAAATCTCATGAAATTGTCCTTCAGAGAGTTCTTTTATATTTGATAAACATTTTGTATGACGAAGCAAACTTTTTGGAGTGAAAACGATAAGTGGTTTTCTGAAATTTAGTTTCATTTGTCTTCTTAAAAGATGATAAAAATTAGATGGAGTAGTACAATTAACAACAAATAAATTATTGTTAGCACAAAGTTGTAAATAACGTTCTATACGAGCAGAAGAATGTTCTGGCCCCTGTCCCTCATATCCATGAGGAAGCAACATAACAATTCCATTTCTGATTTTCCATTTATTTTCTCCAGAAGAAATATATTGATCTATAATAATTTGTCCTCCATTTCCAAAATCTCCAAATTGAGCTTCCCATAAAGTTAAAATGTAAGGAGAAAATAAAGCATATCCATAATCAAATCCTAAAACCCCATATTCTGAAAGGGGAGAATTATACACTTGTATTTTTCCTTGTCCTATACGAATTTTATTCAAAGGAATAATTTCTTCTTCTTCTTCTTCTGTTTTTACGACTGCGTGACGGTGAGAAAACGTCCCTCTTGCGACATCTTCTCCTGATAAACGAATATGAAATCCTTCATATAAAAGTGTTCCATATGCTAATAATTCTGCTATACTCCAATCTACTAAATGATTTTTAATCATATTTAATCTTTTTTGAAAAAGAAATTTCGTTTTTTTAAAAAATTTTTTTTCAATAGGAAGAGTAAAAATTTTACTAGCAATTTCTATAAGTCTTTTAATTGGAAATTGAGTCTTTACTTTTTTAAAGATATCTTTATTATTATATGTTATGGGAAAATTATTCCATGTTTTTTCTTCTTCTAAAAAAGAATTTAGAACATTCCATTTTATAGTTTTAGACTCATTGTATCCTATTTGAAGAATTTCTTCATACTCTTTTTCCATTTTTTTGACGTCATCTATATGAATGATTTTTTCTCTTTCTAACTTCTCTTTATATAAAGAATAAGAACTAGGATGTTTAGAAATAGTTTTATATAAAAAAGGCTGAGTAAAACGAGGTTCATCTCCTTCATTATGTCCATACTTTCTATATCCAATTAAATCTATAAAAACATCTTCATGATAATGCATTCTAAAATCTACTGCAAAATAAATAGCACGAATAACAGATTCTATATCGTCTGCATTAACATGTAATACAGGAGAAAGTACTATTTTTGCTATATCAGTACAATAAATACTAGAACGACCTTCGGTATTGTTTGTAGTAAATCCTATTTGATTATTAATTACAATATGAATTGTTCCTCCAGTTTTATAACCTTTTAATCTAGATAATTGTAGAACTTCATAAACAATTCCTTGTCCTGATAATGCTGCATCTCCATGAATTAAAACAGGAATAATTTTTTCAGAATGACTATTTTTATTGTAATTGATATCTATCTTAGCTCTTGTAAGCCCTTCTACAATAGAATCCACAGATTCCAAATGAGATGGATTTGGAACCAAACTCATCTTTATATGTCGATCTTGACTAGTTTTTCTAATTTTTGTAAAACCTAAATGATATTTCACATCTCCGGAAAATATTTTTTCTTTATATTCTTTTCCTTGAAACTCACTGAAAATATGAGAATAGTTCTTATGAAAAAAATTTGATAGAATATTTAAACGACCTCTATGTGACATTCCTATTACAAAATCTTCTGTTAGATACTTATTGGAAGCATATTCTATCATTTCTTCCAATGCAGGCAATAGAGATTCATTTCCTTCTATAGAAAATCTTTTTTGACCTACAAATTTAGTATGAACAAAATTTTCAAATGTAACAGCTTCATTTAATTTTTTCAAAAAAAACTTTCTTTTTTCCTTAGAAAAAGAGAATTTTCCTTTTTGAAACCATTTTTCAATCCATTCTATTTTTTTAGGATCAGAAATATACATATATTCTATTCCTATAGAATTGCAATAAATATTTTTTAGATAGTCAACTATATTTTTTAAGGAAGTTTTTCCTAATCCAATTAATTTTCCCGCTTCAAATTGAAGATCAAGTTCTTTTTCAGATAGTCCAAAATTTTTTAAGTCTAAATCTGAAGAAGAAAAGTCTCTTATTTTTTTATTTTTTATAGGATTTGTATTAGTCAAAAAGTGACCTCTTGTTTTGTATGAATGAATCATATTGAAAACTAAAAATTCTGTATCTAGATTAGAAGAATTAGAATTAAAAGTCGTTTTATTTTTTTCTTCTTTTAGAGAATTTTCTTCACTAAAATCAAATCCATGAAAAAAAGCACACCAACTTTGTTCTATAGAATTAGGATTATTCTTATATTTTTTGTAAAGAGATTCTATATCTTTTAAATGGAGAGTGTTTAAAAAAGAATATCTATCATTCATAGATTCATCATATAATTTGTTTTAAATGAAAATAAAGACTTCCAATATAACAAATAAAACTATAACAAAATTTATTATCCAAAGATTCATTCACCTATAAATTGAATTCAATCATTTTTTTTATTTTCGATTTTATTTATGTATTGATTTATTTCTTTTGAAACTAAATTCAATCCTTCTTTATTACTTCCTATAGAAGTTGCAAAAAACGATTTTCCCCAAGACTTTCCATGAATATAATCCGTCATTTTTTTTATAATTTGATGAGCATGAATATTTTTTCTTTTAATAAGAAAATCTGAAATAGATATCAAAATCATTGGTTTTTCTTTTTTTAGAAATCCTACTATCATAAATAAATTTGATATTTCATTTCGTAAATCTAAAACAATTTTTTTAATAATATGAATATCTAATTCTTTTTCTTCATTAGATATATCACATATATATGTCATAAAAGAGAATTGAATAGCTTTTGAAAGATATTCTTTTTTAAAGATTTTGATTTGTTGATCATGTATTTTTTCAATTTCTTTTTTTAATTTTTTATTTAGTTTTTGTAAACTAAGAAAACTTTTCATTGGAGATTCCGGATATTTTATGATTTTTTTTAAGTCTTCATGTTGAAATCGAATGTTTTTTAAATGTTGAATTGCTTTTTTTGAAGTGATTGCTTTGATTCTTCGTATTCCATACGAAATAGAAGACTCTGATAAGATATTGAATACTTGAATTTTCCCAGTGGATTTAGTATGTGTTCCAATACATAATTCAGAAGAAAAACCAAAAGTCACCACTCGTACTTTTTGTCCATACTTTTCATGAAAGTCTCCATGAAGTCCTTTTTTGATAGCTTCTTGTAAAGGATAACATCGTTTTTCTTTTAAGGGAAGATCATCAAAAATTAGTTCTTGAACTATTTCTTCTATTTTATGTAACTCTTCAATTGTTATTTTCTTATGATGTGAAAAATCAAAACGTAAGTGATCTACTCCAATATAAGATCCTTTTTGTTGAATATGTTTTCCTAAAACTTTTTTCAATGCAAAATATAATAAATGAGTCGCTGTATGATTTTTTTCAATTTTTTTTCTTCTGTCCTTGTGAACTATAGCTTTAAAAGACAAAGAAATATTTAAAGGAAGTTCTTTAACGATATGTATAATTATAGAATTTTCTTTTTTTGTATTTTCAATATAAATTTCATCTATTTCGTTTTTTATAATACCAGTATCTCCTAATTGCCCTCCTCCTTCAGGATAAAAAGGAGTTTTTGAAAAAACTAATTCATGATAATAATCTTTTTTCTTCTTATGAATAGAAGAATCATTTTCTACTTTTCTATATTTTACAATTAAAATATCACATTCTAAAAAATCATATCCTATAAAATTTTCATTCCTCAATGAGGAATTATCATGAATTTGAATCCAATCTTTTTTTATTTCTTTATTATTTTCTTTTTTAGATTTTTCTTTTTGTTTTAGTAATTGTTTTTGAAATAATTTTTCATCAATCAATAAATTATTCTGATTAGCTATCATCTTAGATAATTCTATTGGAAATCCATAAGTATCGTACAATTTAAAAATTGTGTTTCCATCAATTATTTTTTTATTATCTTTTTTATATTTTAGAATTATATGTTGAATTCGTTCATTTCCTTTTTCAATTACTTTAAAAAAAGAAGTTTCTTCTTTTTTAATTATATATTGAATGTGTTCTTCTTTATTTTTTAATTCAGGAAAAAAATTTTTCATTTCCCTTACTAAAGAATTTACAAATTTATAAAGAAAAGGTTCTTTCTTATAGAAAAAACGAGTAATATAAATAACGGATCTTCTTAAAATTCTTCTTATTACATAACCTGCTCCATTGTTTGATGGAAACACCCCATCTGAAATAGAAAATACAATAGCTCTTAAATGATCTGCTATAATCCGAATGGAAACATCTTGATAAAATTCTTCCTTATAAATTTTTCCTAAAGATTCTTTGATCTCTCTAATCAGAGGAAAGAAAATATCGGTTTCATAACTAGAAGATTTTCCCTGTAAAATCATACACAATCTTTCCAATCCCATTCCTGTATCTACATGTTTTTTAGAAAGTTTTTCTAATGTTCCATTTGATTTTCGTAAAAATTCTATAAAAACAAGATTCCAAATTTCTATTATTTTAGGATGATTTTTATTTATAAGATATTTTCCAGATAATTTCTCTTTTTCTTTTTTGCTACGTAAATCTACATGAATCTCAGAACAAGGTCCACAAGGACCTATGTTTCCCATCTCCCAAAAATTTTCTTTTTTTCCAAAAAATAGAATATTATTTCTACTAATTAATGATTCCCAACATTGCAAAGTTTCTTTATCCATAGATAATCCATCTTTTTCATCTCCTAAAAAAATAGATATGTAAATATTTTTCTCAGGAATATTAAAAACTTGTATCAAAAGTTCCCAAGCCCATTCTATGGTTTCTTTTCTCGAATAGTCTCCAAAAGACCAATTTCCCAACATTTCAAACATAGTATGATGATAATTATCATATCCTACATTTTCTAAATCATTATATTTCCCAGAAATTCTTAGACACTTTTGAATGTTTACAATCCTTTTATATTTTGGTTCCTTGTGTCCTATAAAGTAATCCTTAAAAGGATTCATTCCAGCATTAATGAAAAGAAGAGTCGGATCATTTTTTAGAAAAATAGGAAAGGAAGAAAAAACTTGATGTTTTTTTTTTTTAAAAAAATTAAGGAAAGTATTTCTTATATAAAGATGTTTATATTTCATAAATATTTTTTATTTTTTCATATTTAGAAGATTGTTCTATGGAATCCATGATTTTTTCCATTATATTTTCAGTAGAATCATTTTTTATATCCAATTGTATTGGTTCTTTAAATCTCATTTTTTGTAAAACTCCTTTTTTTTTCACTCTTATTCCTTTTTTATCATAAGCTTTTTGAAACCCATCTATTACAATGGGAACAACAATAGGATTAAATTTTCTTATAACATGAACAATTCCTCTACGTCCAGGCGCAAATGCTTTGGTAGTTCCTTGTGGAAAGGTTATTAACCATCCATCATTTAAAGCGGTTCCCATACGAGTAATCTCAGATAGATCTAAAGGTCTAGATATTTTTTTATCTCCTTCTCTCCATGTTCTTTTTACAGTGATAGCTCCTGAATAAGTAAATAGTTTTGTTATAAAACATTGATTCATAGTTTCTTTTGCAGCTACATAATATAAATTGACTTTCGGATTCAAAAGATAAATAGGATTTTTTATTGTATTTATAAATCCATTCTTAACACTGCAAAATACATGAAACATAGCAAAAACATCTGCAAAATAAGTTTGATGGTTAGAAACAAAAAGAACTCTTTTATCAGGAAGATCTTTAATATATTCTGTTCCTTTTAGCTGTAATTGATTAAATCCATTGTAACGATTATAAGAAATACACCCAAAAGTGAAAATTAAAAAACGTTTTATAAAATGTAAATGACCAAATGCATCTCTAAAGAGAGTACTTCTTTTTTTTTCCAATTTTTTTTTAATATTTAATACTTGTGTTTATATGTTTTGATTTGAATAAATTAAGTAAAAATATTATTTACTAGTCACTTGTCTATTTTTTTCATAATGTTTTTTTGAACAGTATGATAAAATTGTAACAATGACTAAAATGAGTAAACTATAATAAATCCAATAAGGAATAGAAATAGGATCTCCCTTAGCATAAGAATGTAATCCGGATAGGTAATAGTTTACTCCAAAATAAGTCATAATAATGGAACATATTGCTAAAATACTGGAAATATTGAAAGAAAATACACCTTTAAGACTTGGAACTAAACGCATATGTAATACAAAAGCATAAATCATTATGCTGATAAAAGCCCAAGTTTCTTTTGGATCCCAACTCCAATAACGGCCCCAACTCCTATTAGCCCAAATAGATCCCAAAAAAGTTCCTATAGTTAATAAAAAAAGTCCTATTGTAATACTCATTTCATTAATAATAGTTAATTGATCAATATGAATTTGAATTTTTTTCTTATAAGAAGAAGAAAAATTATTGTTTCTATGTCCTAATCCTAAAATAATATATAAAATCAATACAAAAAATCCTAAAAATGCTCCTGTGAAAAAAAAACCATAACTTGATGTTATTACAGCTACATGTATGATTAACCAATGAGATTTTAAAACTGGAACTAGATTGGTTATTTCAGGATCCATTCCATTTGATAACATCAACAAAATAGATGAAATTAATGCTGTAATTCCTGGAACAAATTGATTTTTATAAAATACAAATCCTACTCCAACTAAACACCAACTAATGAAAATAGAAGATTCATACCCATTAGTCCATGGAGCATGTCCAGATAGATACCATCTTGAAATTAATCCTAAAAATTCCAAAATAAACAGAAACGATAAAATTAGAATCAAAATTTTATAAATCCAATTCATGTATTTTTTTTGAAAAAAGATTTTTACAAAAGAAATTGAAAGAATTACTATTCCAATAAGGATATAAAAAAAAGACAAATGATAAAAAATATTTAATTTGTTATAAAGAATTTCAATCTTTATTTTTCTATCGGAAGGAGAAAAAGAAGAAGCATGTTTGATTTGATATAACCGTATTTTTTGAATCTCTTTATCCGCAATTTTCCAATTTCTTTGATTTTGTGAATCAAACAAAGATTTCAAATAATTGTTTATCATAAAAAAACCAATAGGATTTAAACTCTTTGAATCTGAACTGATCCAACTAGACCAAGTATGATTTTTATCGTTTGGAATAGGAAAAATACGAAGATATTTTCCTTGAAAAATACCATGAAGAATTCCTACTTTTTCACTAAGATTAATAACAGCTTTGTCATATTCATTTCTTTGAGCAGGATTTTTAGAAAAAGCTTTTTCATAATCTTTTTGAAGAATAAACTTTAATCTTTTTGATTTATAATCAACAATATAAAGATCCATCAAAGAAACATAATATTTTCTATTTACTCGTATTTTTGTTAAAAACTCATATCCTCCTTTTTTATCAACTTTTATAAAAGGAACCTTAGTCCAAAAAAAATTATCTTGATGTATAGAAATAAACCATTGGTTAGCATCTAAATTTTCTATAAAATTTTTCTTATGTATCTTTCTTAGAAGTTCTATTGCAAGAGTATTCACTGGTTTTATCCTTCCTTTGTGGTCTTGAACCAATAAATGTCCAAAATTATTTCCATGTTCTTTAGAAATGTGAATATTTTCAGAAATACTTTCTAAAGGAATTTTATTCAAACCATCATGCATTATACTTTCATCATCAGCATAAGTTTTTGAAAAAAAAACTAAAAAAAATAAAATAAATACAAAAGTTTGAGATAAATTTCTTAATTTTTTTTTAAGATAACTAAACCTAGTTCCTTTCCAAAACAGAGTAAGAAACATTCCTAAACTCATGAATCCATATCCAATGTATGATAAACTAGTTCCTATAAAATCATTATTTACAGAAAAATGTGTTCCTTTTCCATCCGGATCATATCCGGATTGAAAAAATCTATATCCTTTATAATCTAGAACATTATTCATATAAATAAAACGATTTCTCTTTTTTTCTTTATCTATTATTGTAACATGACTAATAAAAAAAGATGGAAATTCAGAACCTGGATAATTTTCTACTTTAAATTTATTTAATCGTAAAAAAAAAGGAAGATTCAATAATATAGAACCATATCCAATAGAAATCTTATAATTTTTGTTGAATGATATAGGATCACTCATTTCTGTTCTATTTTTACCTCCTAAAAAAGTGATTAATTTGGATTGATTTTTAAATGAGATTTCTGCAGTAATAGCATCTAATAAATTCTTATTATTTTCTTTTTCATTATCTTCATTGTCACATGATTGAATATATTCTAATTTTCCTTTTACAATCCCTTCAGGAATTACCCATTGCATTTCATGATTTTTGTCTATTTCAATTCTATATAAATGCCTTATTTTTAAAAAAGTAGGAGTCTCTTTAGATAAGAGATCTATTTTTTTATTTATCATATTCATACTTTTTCCTAAAAAAGAAGATTTCACATAAAGTTTCTTGTTTTTTTCAAAAATTTGTATACCAAATGGTATTTTTTTATTAAAAGAGAAAAAAATTCCGTTTATTTTTAAGATTTTTCCATCTTTAATAAAATTTTCAGTTCTTCCTTTTTTTTCATTTGTTGAAACAATTTTTAGAATTTTTGTTTCTGGTTTCTTTTTAGAAAGAATAACTTTTGCGCATGGAATATAATCGACAATTTTTATTTTTAAAATGTTTCCTTTAAAAAGAAATTTTCCTTTATATCCATTATGAAAAGAAGATAAAATATAAGGATCTTGATAAACCATTGTATGCGATCCTTTATCTACTTGTAATTTGATATAGTTTTTTCTAGAAATAATTTTCCTATTAGTTTCTCCTTCTCTGATAGACATAACTCCTTCGAAACTATAATATCTAGAAAATATTCCTCCAATAAAAATAAATACAAATGATATATGAAAAACGAATAAAGGAAACTTATTTTTATTCCATAATTTATATCTCCATATATTTCCTATTAAATTAATTATAATTAGAAACATTATTGTTTCAAACCAACTTGATTCATAAACAAATATTTTGGCCATATTTGTAGAATATTTTTTTTCTAAAAAAGTAGCCAATGCCATAGATAAGGATAATAATAAAAATAAAACAGCAGTAATTTTTGTAGAAAAAAGAATATTTTTTAACGTTCGCATATTATTATATTTTTTTTAGACCTGATTTCCTTATCTGATAACACAGAATTAAATAACATAAATAATAAAAATAATATTAGATAATATTAGTTAAAAAAATTTTTTATTATAAAATATTGTGAAAATAAATAATAATAAGGATTTGGATCTAAAGAATCAATCCATCATAAGCCAAATGAACATTTTTAGGTAATTGTGTCTGTATTTCTTCATGGAAACCTAATAAATGACTAATATGCGTTAAGTAAGTTTTTTTAGGACGAATTTTTTGAATTGTTTTTAAAGCTTCGGATAATGTAAAATGAGAAGGATGTTTTGGAATTTTTCTTAATACATTTAAAACAAAAATATCTAATCCTTTTAATTGTTTCATAGTATGAATAGGAATGCTACTTGCATCCGTTATATATGCAAAATTTTCTATACGAAATCCTAAAATAGGAAGTGATCCATGCCATATGGATAAAGGAAAAACTTTAAAGGATTCAACAATAAAAAAATCTGTATAATCATCTAATTCATGAATAGATATATTTGAAGTATTTGATTTTTTTTTTTCTAAAAAAATATAATAAAATCGCTTTTTTAAACTTTCTAATACACGACGTAATCCATAAACTGGAATAGTTTTTTTCATATTAAAATTAATAGGTCTTATATCATCTAATCCTCCTATATGATCTTGGTGTTCATGTGTTATAAAAATAGCATCCAATCTTTCATGATTACTTCTTAGCATTTGATAACGAAAATCTGGACTACAATCTATCAAAAAATATTTTTGATTTTTTTCTATCATAATTGAACTTCTAAGTCTTTTATCTTTTGGATTCTTAGATAAACAGACTGGATGTTTAGATCCAATAACAGGAATTCCTTGTGAAGTTCCAGTTCCTAAAAAAGTAATTTTCATATTTCTTTCTAAGAATTTATTGAATATATTGATTAATTATATTTTTTTTCATTTCATTTATAATATTTTTCTTTTCTTTTAAAAATTCTCTTACAGAATCTCGTCCTTGTCCTAATTTCACATCTCCATAACTAAACCAAGATCCATTTTTTTTGATAATACCTAAGTCTACACCCAAATCAAGAATTTCTCCTATTTTGGAAATCCCCTCTCCATATAGAATATCAAATTCTGCAGTTTTAAAAGGAGGAGAAAGCTTGTTTTTCACTACTTTTACTTTTGTTCTATTTCCTAAAATTTTTTCTCCATTTTTAATTTGATTTCCTTTTCTTATATCTAATCTTATGGAAGAATAAAATTTTAAAGCATTTCCTCCAGTCGTTACTTCTGGATTTCCATACACTCCAATTTTTTCACGTAATTGATTAATAAATATTAGAATACTTTTAGATTTTCCTATACTAGAAGTAAGTTTTCTCAGAGCTTGAGACATTAATCTTGCTTGTAATCCAATCTTAGAATCCCCCATTTCTCCTTCAATTTCACTTTTAGGAGTTAAAGCTGCTACTGAATCAACGACTATCATATCAATAACTCCAGATCTAATTAAATTATCTACTATTTCAAGAGCTTGTTCTCCATTATCTGGTTGAGAAATAATTAATTCTTTTATATTAACACCTATTTTTTTTGCATAAATACAATCAAAAGCGTGTTCTGCATCAATAAATCCTGCAAATCCACCTGATTTTTGAGATTGAGTAATTGCATGTAAAGCTAAAGTTGTTTTTCCAGAGGATTCTGGTCCGAATATTTCTATAATACGACCTTTAGGGAATCCTTTTATTCCTAAAGCAATATCTAAACTAAGTGATCCAGAAGATATAATTTCCAAATTTTCAATTTGAGAATCCCCCATACGCATTACTGTTCCTTTTCCATAAATTTTATCCATTTTATCTAATACAAGTCTTAAGGATCTTTTTTTTTGTTCAAATTTTTCATTCATAATCTTTAAAATAAATTCTTCTTCAATTATTTTATTTTTCTTTTTGGAAAGAGAAAGAGAGAAAAATATTTTTCAGAAAAAAAAATGGGATATACAAAATGTTTTGAATGGATAAAATTTAAATTTTTAACATTTAACGTAGGAAAAATAAAAATTAATTTTTTTTCATGATTTTTCATATGAATATAATGATGACGAATATGATGATGATCATGATCAACAGTTCTTGTTATTGAAGGAAAAATATTATGTTTTCTATAATAATTTATGACATAATTCATAGCAATAAATTTAGAAATATAATTTTTGGTTCCTTTTGGAAGTTTATTCCATAAATCCCAAAAATTTTTTTTTCTTTTTTATGACGTAGAAATATTTTATCAATTTTCCCTGGTCCCACCATTATAGGATGATAAAACTAATTCCCAATTTCTTATTTTTTTTTCAATAAATATTGAAAGTATTTGTAAGCAACTTCTGTAGATTTGACGGGGTCATTTCTCTCATCATAAAAATTATTAATTTTTAAATTATGTTTTTTTCCTGTTTCAGGTATAATTTACCAAATTCCTTGTGCTCCAATTTGAGATGTAACTTTATAAGTTAGATTTGATTCTACTATGATAGCTGATGCATCTTTTTTAATTCTTTTGGAAGATGATATTTTTCAAATTTTTCTTCAAACATAGAAAAATAAAAATTAGATAATGAAATCATTTTTTCTATATATCTTCCCATACCATACAAAGATAACTTTCTACAGAAGCAGAAACAATATTATTTTTATTTGAGATTTTTGATTCAGATGGTTGATTTTTGATTTCAATTCATAGGTGTCAATAGTAGTGTAGTATAGAGTAGTAGTAGGAATAATAATGTTTCTATTATGTTTTTTTTGAACTCTTTTTTTGTTCTAAAAATGGTTTTGACGCCGATTGAATCATCAGGCTTTTTAAGATTAGAACAAAGAACAGAATATTTCTTATTGTTGTCATTAATTAGTCAAAAAAAAACGCTAAGTTAATCAACAAACAAACAAAAAATGAAAAAAATATTTATTCTTCTTCTACTGCAGAATCTTCTTTTTCAGAAGCTTTTTTGAACTCTTTCAATCCTGTACCTAATCCTTTCATTAATTCTGGTATTTTTTTTCCTCCGAAAAGTAAAAGTGCAAGAATCACAATAACCACAATTTCTGTGGTACCAAAAGTTCCAAGTAGTATGAAAAAAATAAAAACAAAATCCATCATATGGAATTTTTATCCAAATATAAAAAAAATTATGAATTTTTATTCAGTGATTTATTTTTTTTCTATAAAAACTTTTTTCTCAATTTTTTAATTGAGAATAATCTCCTAAATTAACTTCTTTTGCTTTTCCAATATAAAAGACATAATTTCCAATCATAGAATTAAATAAATTAGCATGTGTAATTTCTACATGGTCTTGAATTAAAGATTTTTCTATTTTGCTATTTTTTATTTTTGTATATTTTCCTATTGAGACATAAGGACCAATAATACTGTTTTCAACAATTGTTTTTTTTCCTATAAAACAAGGTTTTATAATCAAACTATTTTTTATGATTGATTCTTTATTAATTAATTCTAATCTATTATTAGATTCAATAGATAATATTTTTGAATTGGAAGAAATAGTTCTTTTTTTATTTCCAAAATCCATCCATTCTTTAACTTGGTGAATAGTAAATCTTATCCCTTTTTTTCTCATATTTTCTAATGCAGATGTTAATTGGTATTCTTCTTCGTTTTTTATATTATGATCTAATATAGATTGCAGTTCTTTTTTAAGAAAAGAACTATTATTAAAATAATAAATACCAATCATTGCTAAATTTGATAGATTATTTTTTGGTTTTTCTATAAAATGAATAATCGATTTTGTATTAGAATCATATTTTACTATTCCAAATAAACTAGGATTTTTTACTCTTTTTGTCCATATAATATTATCATCTAAATTTATTTTTTCAAAGTGATTGTTGTAAAATAAAGTGTCGGAAAAAGCAATAATTGTAGGCCCTTTCAAATCATCTTTAGCTTTTAGCAAAGCATCTGCAGTTCCTAATGGTTCTTTTTGATAGTATATGGAAACATCTAAACCAATTTTGGTAGCAATATTGATTAATTGATTTTCTATTTTTTTTTCTGCATTTCCTATGATAAAAATGATTTTTTTTATAGAAAAAATAGATTGAGATAGATTTTCCAGTAGTCTATTCAAAATAGATTTTCCTGCGATAGAAATAAACGGTTTAGGAGTAATTAAGGTATGTGGACGTAGACGTGATCCTTTTCCTGCCATAGGCATTATAATTTTCATATTTATTTTTTTTAATTATCTTCCAGTACTACCAAAACTACCACTTCCTCTTACACTTTTATTCAGTATATTAGATAATTTCCATTCTATTTTAATTTCTTTAGTAATGTTTACGATTGCTATTGGATCATAAGGGTGAATTAAAATAGATTTTAAAGAAATATTGATGATAATGATTTTTATTTCTTTAGATTTAGAATCTATTTTTTTCATTTTTTCCGTAAAAAAAACTAAACAGATTGTTTTTAAAAAATTTTTTTTTACGATCAAATTGTTTCTCGTTTCATCAAAATGAATATAGATTCCTGTTGAAATTAATCTTCTTTCCAAAAAATTTATAGAAATAGATTTTTTTATATAAGCTCTTAAAAACAATGTCAACTTTTAAAATTAATTTATAGAATTATCTTATTCAAAAATTTTCTTTCTGATAAAAAAATTATGATCAGGTACAAAAATTGTAAAAACAAACTAATTTCTATTTTGTTTTTATTAGTAACTCTTACTAAAAGAAATGCCATTAACAAATGGATGATAATTTTCCATATTTTTTTTTTGCAATTAAAAAATTGATTCAATTTTTTCTTTCCCCAAAGAAACAAAACTAAAACCATACTTCCATAAGAAGTGAATGTTCCCCATGCAGAAACCATAAAACTACTATTAGGAATTATTATTAAAATTACATTAAATAAAACGGTTACCAAAACCCCTATTAAGGAAATATAAGTTCCTATAATAGGTTTATCTATAGTTTTATAAAAAATAGACAAATTTATATAAATTCCTAAAAATAAATTTCCCATCATTATTATTGGGATAATGGGAATTGCAAAATGGTATTTTTTATCAATCAAAAATTCTATAAACAAAGAAATATTTCCACATATCAATACATAAAACATTAATCCCAATATTATAAACATATATGTGATTTCTTCGTAATAATTTTTTGCATAAGGATCTTCGGATTTTTTAAAAAAAAAAGGTTCAATTCCTAACCGAAATGCACGAATATACAAACTCATAAAGGATGCTATTTTGTAACATGCAGAATAAGCTCCATTAATTTCATCAGAAAGACATCTTTTAATCAAAATTTTATCAAGGTTTTCATTAAGAGAAAAAGCAATAGTTCCAAGCATGATAGGAATTCCATAATTTAACATTTTTTTAGCAAGAGACTGATTAAATTTTTTGATAGAGACTTCTTTTAAAAGAATAGGAATAACTAAAAAAAAATTAGTTAAAGATGAAACCACATTTGAAAAAAAAATATAACCTGTTTTATCTGTAAAAGAATTAACTAATTCAACAATAGAAAAACAATTCAAGTGATTACTTTTCTTAGAAAAAGAAAACAGATAAATTATAAAAATAGATTGGATTAATATATTAATCATATTTATAATGGTATATTTTAAAGCCATTTCATTAGTACGAAGCCAAGCCATAGGAAGAATGCAAATAGTATCAAAAAATATGATTAAAAAAAACATGAAAAAATATTCTGGATGATTCTTATATCCAGCAATAGAAACTAAATATTTGATTGAATTCATAGAAATGATCAAAAAAAAAGAAGTGAGAAACAATTGTACAAAAACTCCTGTTGAAAAAATAACCTCTTTATCGTAAGTTTTTTTAGATAAAAATCTAAAATAAGTATTTTCTAATCCAAAAGAAAGAAAAGCTATAACTAGAAAAGATAAAGCATACATATCGGTATAAAGAGAAAATTCTTCTTTTTTCAAAGATTGAGTAAAAATTTTTAAAAAAGTGTAATTAATAATCTTTTGAAAAATGAAACCTATAGAATAAACAATGGTTTGAATCATTAATTTTTTGTACAAATTCAATAATTTTTTATTAATAAAAATTATTCTAATTTCTACATTTTTTATTCATATGAAAATTTTTTATGATAAGAAATATGAGTAAATTAAAAAAATAAAATTACTTTAATAATAATGGATTATAAGTACAATAAGGATTCAGAAGAGTTTATTAAATATGCAACTAAACATAAAAAAATTAATAGTTTAACTATTGATAGATATATTCAATCTACAACACCTTATATTGTTGAAGAACGGAAATTAAATGTAGCTCAAATGGATGTTTTTTCTAGATTAATGATGGATCGTGTTATTTTTTTGGGAACTCCTATAGAAGACCAAGTTGCTAATATTGTACAAGCTCAATTGTTATTTTTACAGTCTGTAGATTCTTTAAAGGATATTCAAATTTATATTAATTCTCCAGGAGGAGATGTTTATGCAGGATTAGGAATATATGATACCATGCAAATTGTTGAACCAGATGTCGCTACCATTTGTACAGGAATGGCAGCATCTATGGCAGCAGTTTTACTTTGTGCAGGAGCAAAAAATAAAAGATCTGGATTGAAACATTCTAGAATTATGATTCATCAACCAATAGGGGGAACACATGGACAAGCTTCAGATATAGAAATTACAGTTCGTGAAATTTTAAAATTGAAAAAAGAACTTTATGAAATTATTTCAATACATACAGATGCTCCTATTGAGAAGATAGAAAAAGATTCAGATAGAGATTATTGGATGACTTCTGAAGAAGCTAAAAAATATGGAATGATAGATGAAGTTTTGAAAGGAAAAAAAAACTGATAAAAAAATAGAAAAGAAGAAATTGTGATCACGACAGGATTCGAACCTGTGACCTACTGCTTAGAAGGCAGTTGCTCTATCCATTTGAGCTACGTGATCCAAAATGTTACGTCGGGGTAGCAGGATTTGAACCTACGACCTCCTGGTCCCAAACCAGGCGCGATAACCGAACTACGCTATACCCCGAAAACGGAGAATGTGGGATTCGAACCCACGCGGTATTTTCATACCGACAGTTTAGCAAACTGTTCCGTTAACCACTCCGGCAACTCTCCATTATAAATCAAATATATGCAACAAAAACAGACGACTAAAAACTAATTGTTCATTTTACAAATCTAAAATAGATCTATTAAATAGACAAATAATTTTCACATAGGGTATTCTATTCTAGAATGATAGATGTTTATCAATTTTTTTTGAATAACTTTTTTGACTTTTTCTATTTCCTTCAAAGTAATATTTGAATTGGAAAATTGATTTTCTATTTTTTGTTTAAAAATAATTTTCTCTACTAAATTATTTAAATCTTTATCAGATGGATTTTTTATACTTTTTGAAGCGGCTTCTATAGAATCACATATCATAACAATAACTGTTTCTTTAGAAAATGGTTTAGGTCCAGAATATTGAAATTGTTTTTTATCTATCAAAACATTAGGATATTTTTCTTTTTGTTTTTCATAAAAGTAATAAACAAGACTGTTTCCATGATGAGTTTTTATAAAATCAGTAATAGGATCAGGTAAATGATGTTTTTTTGCTAATTTTATCCCAATTGGAACATGTTCTAAAATAATTTTAGCACTTTCTTTTGGACTCAAATTTTCATGAGGATTAAGTGTTATGTTGTGTTGGTTTTCTGTAAAAAAAATGGAATTCTGTATTTTTCCAATATCATGGTAAATAGCTCCTATTTTCACTAACAAAGAATTCGCTCCAATAGCTATAGCAGCTTCTTCTGCTATATTTGATACGGTTAAAACATGTTGTAAAGTTCCTGGAGCTTTTTTAGATAATAATCTTAGTATAGGGGTGTTTACATCAGAAAGTTCTAATAATGAAATATCTGAAGTTATATTGAACAATTTTTCGAAAATGAATATAAATGGATAAACAAACAAAGTTAATAATCCACTAAAAAAAAATAGAAAAAAAGTGTACAAAGAGATTTTTTCTAAAGATCCTTCCCGGATTAAAGTAAGTGAGCAAAAAATAACTATATAAGTTACTGTAATTTTTCCTACAGTTAGGAATAGGTTTTTCATTTTAAAAATATTTTTTTTTGTCAACAAGACTAAAAAACCTGTAGTAATTTGAATAAAAATAAATTCGAAACTATTTGGGGTAATCAATGATAATAATAAAATAGTTATTAAGTGAATGATGAAACTCAAGTTGAAATTAAAAAATGCACGAATACTTATGGGAAGAATACAAAAAGGAATCAAATATAATGTTTTAGAATAATATTTTAAGATTGTGATTGTAATAAATGATATCAATAATATATTGATTATTAAAAAATTAATTTTTCTATTACTTTTAAATATTTTTTTTTGAAAATAAAAAAGATACAAAAAAAGTATGGAGAAAATCATACTAATGATTAAAAAATATCCTAAAATCAAAAAATAGTTATTTTTTTTGTTCCATATTTTGGTTTCATATTCCTTTTTTAATAAGGATAACATTTGAAATTTTTCTTCATTAAGAATATCATTTTTACTGACAATTTTTTCTCCCTTTGCAATAGAAAATTTGATTTTTTTAATAGATTTTATTTTTTCATTAAAAATTTTTTCATTATAATTTCTTTCATAAAAAAGATCCGGTACTATAGTTTTTTTTAATATTTTTTTTATGAGAAATTCATGATGTCTATTTTTAGGAATTTCTTTTTCAATCAAATTTTGGACTCTATTAAAAGTATAAATTTTTTTATACGAAAAAGATATCCAATGTTTGTTTTTTTTATAAAAAACGAAGGAAATATTATCTTTCTTTGGAAAATGATTAGAATCTATATATCCATATTTGTATATAGTATTTACTATTTTAGTAATTTTTTTTTGAAAAGCAAAAAGTTTCTTTTTTATTAAAAATTTTTTGATTTTTTTTTTTATATTTTTGGCTATTTTTATATTTTTAAAACAAAAAAAATTTGATTTTTTCTTTATATTTTCAATTTCTAAACTGATATCTTTATTATTTTTTAATATCCGTAAATTCAACGGAGAAAATAAGTCTTCGTAAATCCAAGTTTTTCCTTTTGAAAATTTATATTTAAAAATCTTTTTTTTTGGGAAACAAAATGTTAATGCTAATATAGCAATAAGCGTAACTAAAAATTTATCTAAGATTTTTTTAGATATTATATAATACAATCTGAAGAATTTAGACATTTCCTTAAAAAAATTGAAACTATGCAATTTTTTGGAAAGATGAATATGTTATGTTGGAAAACAACATAATAAACTTCAATAAATAATAATAATGAGAACAGGATATTATAATATCGTCATTTTTTATATAATAAATTCTTATTATGATTGATGTTGTTGTTGTAATATGTTAGATAGTAATCTATTTTCATCATTAATGCTTTCTTCTAAACAAATAGTCGATTCTGTTCTAAGAACTCCTTTGATTTCTCCTATTTTAGAAATAACATCTCTCGCATCTGAAGGATCTTTAGCTATAATTCTGCAAAAAAGATTATACTTACCTGAGGTAATGTACAATTGTACAACATTTGGAATTTTTTTTAATTCTTCTTTAACTAATTGAGATTCTCTAGAATCAGAGAATATTCCTACAAAAGCGATCAAATGAAATCCCAATGACTCGTATCCAATTATTAATGTACTTCCTTTTATAATTCCAGCTTCTTCTAATTTTTTAACTCTAACATGAACAGTTCCAACGGATAAAGGTTTAATTTCTTTGCTGATTTGTTTACTAATTTCAGTATATGGAGTTCTAGCATTTATGTTAAGTTTTCTGACAATAGTATTGTCTATTTCGTCTGTATTATGTCTTAGAATCATTGTTTTATATTTTATTTTTTTTTAAAGGTATTAAAAATACCAAGATACAAAACTTTCTTTTGAAGATGAATTTGATTATTATTCAATGTATTTTTTTTTCAAATTTTACATTGACTTTTAATTACTATCAAATTGTGTAGAATACTTTTTTTTTAATAATAATTTCATAATTATGAAAAATATTTTTATTTATCCAGATCAAACTTATAATTTTAAGTATGAAAAAAAAATCTATTGTTATTCTTGGAATAGAAACGTCATGTGACGATACTGCTGTCTCTGTTATTAACAGAGATAGAAATGTATTATCCAATATCATTCTTCATCAAAAAATTCATGAAAAATATGGCGGCGTTGTTCCAGAGTTAGCTGCAAGACTACATGATAAATATCTCACAAAGGCTGTAAATATGGCTATTTCATCTGCAAAAATAAAAAAAAATCAAATTGATGCTGTATCTTTTACCCTAGGACCAGGGTTAATAGGTCCTTTATTAGTAGGAGCTTCTTTTGCAAAATCATTTTCAATGGGATTAAAAATTCCTTTGATAAGCGTTAACCATGTCCAAGCTCATATTCTTTCTCAGTTTATAAAAAAAGTGAATATAAACAAAAATTCTTATCCAAAATTTCCATTTTTATGTTTAATGATAAGTGGAGGACATACTCAAATAGTAAAAGTTAGTGATTTTTTCAAAATGGATATATTAGGATCTACTTTAGATGATTCTGTAGGAGATGCTTTTGATAAAATAGCTAGAATGTTTGGTTTTTCTTATCCTGGGGGGCCAAAACTGGAATCTTTTTCTAAAAGAGGAAATTACAAAAGATTTATTTTTTCAAAACCTTTAGTAAAAGGATTAGATTTTAGTTTTAGTGGATTAAAAAGTCATGTTTTGCAATTTATTAAAAATAAATCAAAAAAAAATCCATATTTCATTGAAAATAATTTATACGATTTATGTGCTTCTATCCAAAGAATCATTGCAGAGATTCTTTTAGAAAAGGTGAAAGCAGCTATTTCAGATACCGGAATTTTTAGAGTCTCTTTAGCAGGAGGAGTTTCTGCTAATAGTGAAATCATACGCCATTTTCTTGTTTTTGAAAAACAAAACAAAAAATGGGAAATTTTTATTCCAAAAAAAAAATATGCAACAGACAATGCTGCGATGATAGCCATAACAGGATTACTTAAATATGAAAAAAATATTTTTGATTCTGTTAATGTCTGTTCATATTCAAAATTTCAAAGATTTTATTAAGTACATGTACAAATCAAGTTTCTATCTCCATATCCATCATTTATTCTATCAGTTGAAGGCCAAAATTTTCTTTCTCTTACCCAATCCAATGGATAAGCAGCTTTTTTTCTAGTATATGGATATTTCCAATTATTTTCTGTTAATAAATCTAAACTATGTGGAGCATTTTTTAATACATTTTCCTCTTTAGAAAATTTACCTTCTGAAATTTCATTAATTTCTTTTCGTATATTTATCATTGTTTCAATAAATAGATCTAATTCTTTTTTAGATTCACTTTCTGTAGGTTCTATCATCATGCATCCTTCTACAGGAAAAGAAACAGTAGGAGCATGAAATCCATAATCCATCATTCTTTTTGCAATATCTATTACTTCTATTCCAATAGTTTTTTTAAAATTTCTGCAGTCTATAATCAATTCATGTGCTACTGTATCATTCTTTCCTGAATATAATATTTGATAATAATTTTTTAATTTTTCCTTTATGTAATTAGCATTTAATACAGATATTTCTGTACATTTTTTTAATCCATTTGGTCCCAATAAACGAATATAAGCATAAGAAATAGGGAGAATAAGGGGAGATCCATATGGAGAAGAAGAAATTGTTAATGTCATTTTTCTTTTCTTTGTTTGTTGTAAAGGATGATTAGGAAGGAAAGGAGATAAATGAGGAGCAACACAAATAGGCCCCATTCCAGGTCCACCACCTCCATGAGGAATAGCAAAAGTTTTATGTAGATTAAGATGACAAATATCCACTCCTAAATTTGCCGGTTTTATTAATCCTACTTGTGCATTCATATTTGCTCCATCCATATAAACTTGTCCTCCATTTTCATGAATAATTTCTATTATTTCTTTTACATGAGATTCGTATACACCATGAGTAGAAGGATAAGTGATCATAAATACAGATAAAAAATTTTTATTCTCTTTTGCTTTTTTGAATAAATCATTTTTATCAATAGATCCATCTTTTTGAGTAGAAATTAAGATCACCTTCATTCCAGCCATCATTGCGGATGCCGGATTAGTTCCATGTGAAGAAGAAGGAATTAATGCTATATTTCTTTTAGATTCTTTTCGTGAATTATGATAATATTTTATAACCATTAGTCCAGCATATTCTCCTTGAGCTCCTGAATTAGGTTGTAAAGAAATTCCATGAAATCCAGTTATTTCTTTTAAATATTTTTTTAAATTTTTAATAATCAACTGGTACCCTTTGGATTGATTTTCAGGAACAAAAGGATGCAGATCTCTCCATTTATATTGGTTTAAATAAAGTAATTCTGCAGATGCATTTAATTTCATAGTACATGATCCTAATGGAATCATTGAATGTGTTAATGAAAGATCTTTTTTTTCTAATTTTTTAATATAACGAATTAGTTCATTTTCTGAATGAAACTTATGGAAAATTTGATGTTCTAAAAAATTAGAGGTTCTTTTTAAAAAATTAGGAATTCTATTATTAGATTCTTTTTCTTTATTCTTTTTAATTTTTTGATATTTATTATTATAAACTTCATGAAAAATAGAAACAATATGATCTATATCTTGAGAACAAGTCGTCTCGTCTAAAGTAATTGTTAAATGATTTTTATCTATATATCTGAAATTGGTTTTTTTACGTTTAGCTACCATTTTTAATGGTTCTATTTTGGTTGAATCTATTCTGATTCTAAGAGTATCAAAATAAGATGTATTTATTTGATGAATATTATGAATGTTATTCATCAGTAATGATTCAAGTTTTTTAGTCCGTTTATGAATATTTTCTGCTATAGATTTTAATCCTTCTGGACCATGATATACAGCATACATAGAGGCCATTATAGCAGGTAAAACCTGTGATGTACATATATTAGAAGTTGCTCTTTCTCGTTTAATATGTTGTTCTCTTGTTTGTAGGGACATACGAAATGCTTTTTTGTTCTTTCGATCCAAAGACTCTCCAATAATTCTTCCTGGAAGAAGACGTTTATATTTTTCATGAGTAGAAAAAAAAGCAGCATGAGGTCCTCCATATCCCATAGGAATTCCAAAAGATTGTGTAGATCCTACAACTACATCGGCTCCCCATTCTCCAGGAGGTTTTAACAAAGTTAAAGCCATTAAATCTGTAGAGATTATAACCGATATATTTTTTAGTTTTGCATATTTTATAGTTTCACTGTAATCATAAATTTCTCCTGAAGAAGAAGGATAAGGAAGCAATAATCCAAATATTTCCTTTTCATTGGATCTTTTTTGTATGTTTTCGTGAAAGTCTTGAACAAGATTAATTCCTATTCCATAACATCTTGTCTTTATAATATCCAATGTTTGTGGAAGGATTTCATTTGAAACAAAAAAATGTGGATAATTTTTGACACGTCTTTTTTTTAGAGAATATTTATAAGTCATAAACATTGCATCAGCTGTTGCACTTCCTTCATCTAACATAGAGGCGTTACTTATATTCATTCCCGTAAGGTCTGAAACCATAGTTTGGAAATTGATTAATGCTTCCAAACGTCCTTGAGATATTTCGGATTGATAAGGAGTGTAAGGAGTATACCAATTTGGATTTTCTAAAATATTTCTTTGAATAACAGCAGGAGTTATAGTATTTTTATATCCCAATCCTATATAAGAACGATAAATTTTATTTTTTTTACTAATTCTATAAATATGATTTAAATATTTATATTCAGAAATAGAATTCGGAATATTTAGTTTTTTGTTAAAACGTATTTCTTTTGGTATTGTTTTATTTATTAAATCTTTGATAGAATGACATTTTAATATTTTCAACATTTTATAAACTTCTTCGTTGGTAGGTCCTATATGTCTATATATGAAATCTTTGTTCATAAACAACAATAAATATTTTTTTTGATTCAATTAATAATCAATTACAAAATTAAATATTTTTTATCTGAACCATTCAAAATAGATAAAATCATACATTTGTATTAAAAACATAATTAAATGAAAGTTACTATTATTGGAGCAGGGAATGTGGGGGCATCATGTGCTAGTTTATTATCTCAAAAAGACATAGTGAAAGAAATTATTTTATTAGATGTTAGAGAAAAATTTGCCGAAGGAAAAAGTTTAGATATTTCTCAGATGCTTTCCATTATAGGATCCAATACTCATGTTATTGGAATCACTAATGATTTTTCCAAATCAGAAAATTCTGAAATTATTATTATTACTTGTGGGATTCCTAGAAAACCAGGAATGAATCGCGATGATTTAATGAACACAAATGCAGAAATAATTCATTCTGTAACTAAAAAATCTATCCTTTTTTCTCCAAAAGCAAAGTTTATAATAGTGTCTAATCCATTGGATGTAATGTCTTATGTTAGTTATATGACATTAAGAGTGGACTCTTCTCGTGTCATAGGAATGGCTGGAATATTAGATTCAGTTAGATATCGTTATTTTTTATCAAGAGAATTGAATTGTTCTCCTCATGATATACAATCTTTGTTATTGGGTGGACATGGAGATACTATGGTCCCTTTATATAGATATACCTCTGTCTCTGGAATTCCAATACAGGAATTTTTATCAAAAGATAAAAATCAGGATATTATTGAAAAAACAAAAAAGGGTGGAGAACAGATTGTCAATTTACTAGGAACATCTGCTTGGATGGCACCTAGTGCATCTGTCGTTCAAATGGTAGAAGCTATCATAAAAGACTCAAAACGTATTTTTTCATGTTCTGTTTTTTTAAAAGGAGAATATGATTTGAAAAATATATATCTAGGAGTTCCTGTTCTTTTGGGAAAAGATGGAGTTGAAAAAATTATAGAATTACAGTTAAACAAAGAAGAAAGAGATCTTTTGAAAAATTCTGCTAATCATATTTCCAATATGATGAAGAAATTAAAATTAAATAGTTTAATTTAAGTTTTTAAGTTTATTTTTTTTTTATTTTCATAACAAAATGAAAAAAATTTTGTTTTTAGTAGCTCATCCTAACATAGAGAAATCTTTTTTGAACAAAAAAATTGTAAAAATCATTCATGATAAAAATAAAGAAAGAATTCTTATACGAGATTTATACAATATTTATCCTGATTTTAAAATCAAAGTAGATGAAGAAATTAAAATTATTATAAATGTAAAATTCATTGTTTTTCAATTTCCATTCTATTGGTATAGTTATCCATCTCTTTTAAAAGAATGGAAAGATAAAGTTTTTACAAAATTATATAATGATGGAAAAGATTTTCTTTCAGGAAAACATTTATTAGTATCTATTACTTCTGGAGCAGAAAAAAACTCTTTCCATGCAGGATTTAGAAATAATTTTACTATAGATGAATTTTTACGACCTATTCAACAAACTGCATTTGTTCTCAATATGATTTACCATGGATATGTTCACATTTCTTTGAATAATTTAGGAGAAAATAATGTCTTGGAAAGACATACGAATAAAATTATTTTTAGGATTAATCAGAATCTATGATTGATAAAAATTTATCTTTCTAAAAAGATTAATAATTCTCCTTTTTTATAATTTATCTCTATTTTATTATGTATAATTTCATTCCTAATTCCTATACATTCACCCATTTTTAATAATTTGTTAGTAAGAGGATATTTTACACCATAAGTTGATAATCCTTCTACTTTTGGAAATGGAAAAAGAGAAATTTTTTTATTTTTTTTATGAGAAAAAGAATTTTTTTTATGAGAAAAAAAATAAGAATGATAATTATCATGAAAAATAATAGATAATTTTTTTTTGTATTTTAAAGCTGTAGATAAGTTTCCCAAGAAATGATCTTGTTCTTTTCCACTAGCTCCCCAAACATTTATATTAAAAAAACCTTTTTTATAGATTATTTTCAATGCTTTATCAAAATCTGTATAATTTTGATCATAATTTTTAAAAAATTTATTGTCTAATTTTTCTAAATTTTCTTTTAAAGAATCAAAATCTCCTATTGTCCAATCAACTTGTATTGATAATTTTTTTAGATAGGAAAAAGCTCCATTTACAGCAAATATTTTTTCATAAAAAAAATTTTTTTTAGCTATTGGAATTGGGGGTTCTCCATTTAAAAATAATCCGACTTCTGGTCCTATGAAACGATGATTCATTATTTGATTTATTTTTTTATTAATTCTAATAATCTATTATTCCTATTTCCTAAATAAACTTGTTTTACTATAGGATCTTGTATTAATTCCTTAGAGGAACCTTTTTTTAATATGTTTCCTTCAAACATAAAATAAAGAGAATCTGCTATTAGAAATGTTTCT
Organism: Blattabacterium cuenoti; assembly: GCF_014251255.1. Classification (NCBI taxonomy): domain Bacteria; kingdom Pseudomonadati; phylum Bacteroidota; class Flavobacteriia; order Flavobacteriales; family Blattabacteriaceae; genus Blattabacterium; species Blattabacterium cuenoti. Next base: position 27,736 of record NZ_CP059182.1, on the reverse strand, counting down.
TGTACATTATGATCAGTTATCAATATTCCAATTCTTTTTTCTTTCAAAGAAAAAAGAATTTTTTTTAATTCTTCCGTAGCTATTGGATCTATTCCAGAAAAAGGTTCATCCAAAAGAATAAAATTAGGTTTTGTTGCTAAACATCTAGCAATTTCAGTACGTCTACGTTCTCCGACAGAAAGAAGATCTCCACGTATTTTTCGAATATGTTGCAATCTAAATTCCTGAATAAGTTTTTCTGTTTTTTCTTTTCTTTCTTTAGAAGAATTTTTTTTCATTTCTAATATGCATAAAATATTATCTTCTACAGATAATTTTCTAAAAATAGATGGTTCTTGTGATAAATATCCAATTCCTTTTCTAGAACGTTGATACATAGGTACTTTTGTGATGTTTTCTCCATTAAGAAAAATTTTTCCTTGATCAGGCATAATTAATCCCACTATCATATAAAAAAAAGTTGTTTTCCCAGCTCCATTAGGACCTATTAATCCTACTATTTCTCCTTGAGATAATTGCAAAGAAACATTTTTTACTATGTATTTTTTTTTACGTTTTTTATACAGATTTTTGACTATTAATGACATAATTTTCTTTTTTTCAAAAAATTGAAAATATTTTTTAAATTTGCAAATTATATTTAGTAAAATAAAATATGGGTTATAAATATTTTTTTATTATTATTTTGTTTCTTTGTCCTTATTTTTCTTTCTCTTTAGAAAATTCTTTAAAGAAAATAAATGAGATTTCTGCAGTAATAGGGAATGAGATAATTTTGAATTCTGAAGTAAAGCATTATTTAGATTATTCTAATAATAAAAATTTCTGTCAAGGATTAGAGAATTTGATAATTCAAAAATTAATACTTTATCACGCAAAAATAGATCCAGAAATACAAATTTTTAATCAGTCTAATCAAGAAGAAGAATCAGACTATTCCTCCTACTATAATAATGAAAATGATCCCACTATTCAGAAATATTTTTCATTAGAAGAATTCATTGAGAAAATGAAAGAGAATCAATCTATAAAAAAATATAATCAGAAAATAGTTAAAAATGTAGAAGTATCTCCTGAAGAAGTGAGATCTTTTTTTTTAAAAGAAAAAAAGTCTCTTCCTAAGGTTCCTAAAAAATTTTGGATATCTTATATGGATTTTTATCCAAAAAAAAGCAAAGTAAACAGAAAAAAAATTATTGACTTTTTAAAAAAAATAAAAAATGAAATCCATTCCGATGTTGATTTTTCTATGAAAGCTATTTTATTATCAGAAGATATTCCTTCAGCATTCAAAGGAGGATTAATGAAAGGAATTAAAAAAGAAAATATATCAAAAGAATTTGAACGTATAGTTTTTTCTTTGAAAGAAAAAGAAATTTCAGAACCTTTTGAAACTAATTTAGGATTTCATTTAGTTCAACTAGAAAAAAAAATAGGGGACAAAATAGATATAAGACATATTCTAATTAAACACAAGTATACAAAAGAAGAACTTTCTAAAACAAAATCATTTATTAGTCTAATAAAAAAACGTATCATTAATCACAAAATTTTTCCTAAAACAGTTTTATTAGATAATATTCTCAAAAATAGAATGGAAGATCAATTCATAAATACTTTTGTATGGAAAAAGAAATTGATTGAAGAAAATCATCTAACAAACAAAATGAAAAGAATATTACATTCTTTAAAAAATGGTGAAATTTCTAATCCTTATAAAGAAGTTATCAATGGAAAAGAAACTTTTCTTATTGTAAAATTATTAGAAATCATTCCATCTCATTCTCTTTCTATGGAAAAAGATTATCCAACATTAAAAATGATTTTGACAAACATAAAAAAAGAACATGAGATTAGAAATTGGGCGAAAAATCAATTAAAAAAAACTTATTTTAAAAAAATAGAAAAATCTTGTACATAAAAGAATCATCTTCTTCTATGAAAAGTTTCTTTATATAATCCTGCATAATATCCATTTAATTGAATTAACTCTTCATGGGTTCCTTTTTCAACAATATGTCCTTTATTCAAAGCTAATATTTTGTCTACATTTTCTAATGTAGAAAGTCTATGAGTAATAATAATTGAAGTTTTATTTTTTGTCATACAATTTGTAGCATGATAAATCAATTTTTCTAATTCTTTATTTAAAGATACTGTTGCTTCATCTAGAATAAGCATAGAATAAGGATGCATTTGAACTCTTAAAAAAGAAATTAATTGTTTTTCTCCAAGAGATAAAATATCTCCTCTTTCTTTTACAATATGTTTATATCCATGTGGCAAAGATGTTATAAAGCTATGAATTCCTATTTTTTTTGCCATTTTTTCTATTTTTTCTATGCTAATAGAAGGATCTCCTAAAGTAATATTGTTTATAATAGAATCATTAAATAAAAATGTATCTTGCGTTACTACTCTAATATGAGATCTTAAATTTTTTAATTCAATATCTTGAATCTGATGTCCATCAATGACAATATTTCCTTTTTTTATTTCATAAAATCTGGAAATTAAATGTGTCATTGTAGATTTTCCAGAACCTGTAGATCCTACTATAGCTACTTTTTCTCCGGGTTTTATTTCAAAAGAGATTCCTTTTAGAACCATTTCTCTATCAATATAGGAAAAATAAACATTATTAAATACAATATGTCCTTTTAGCTCTTTAATTCGTATATTTCCTTTATCTGAAATTGTTTCTCCATAATTTAATATGGAAAATATACGTTCTATTCCTGCTATTCCTCTTTGTATTAAATTAAATCTATCTGCTATTTGTCGTATAGGACGAAAAATAAGATAAATAAAAAAAATAAAAGCAATGATTTGTCCAGGTTTTACATTTCCATTATCAATGGAATTGTATCCTCCATAAAATATGACAATACTTATTGTTACTGCAGATATAATTTCTACTATTGGAAAAAAAATAGAAAAATAAAAAATTGTTTTAAAATGTGCATTCATTAACCTATGATTTATAGATTTAAATTTTAAATATTCTTCTTTTTCTTTATGAAAAAGCTGAACAATGGACATTCCTATAATATTTTCTTGCAAAAAACTATTTAAACGTGAATTATGTACACGTTCTTCGTGAAATGTTTTTTTTAATGTTTTTTGAAAAAAACGAGTAACTATATACACAAATGGAATAGTACAAATAACAATAAAAGACAATTTTTTATGCACAGTATACATCATAATGATAATCATCATTATTCTTAATATATCTACAGAGACTAGTAAAATTCCATCGTTAAATATCACAGTGATTGTTTCTATATCTGAAACAGAGTAAGAGACTAATTTTCCTATTGACGTTTTATTAAAAAACGAATTTTTCAAATGTAAAAATTTTTCAAATAAAAGAATTCTAATCTTTTCAATCACATTTTGAGCAAGAATATTAGATAGATATAATAAAATAAAATGAAATATACTTTCTAGAAAAAGAAGAATAATTATCCATGTCAATACATTTTTCAGTCCAAAAAAATCTTTGTAAACTATATGAACGTCTATAGCTTTTTGTATTAATTTTGGTCGATAAGCAGAGATAAAAGATATTAATATAGAAGTGATTATTGTTGATATTAAAATGAGTTTATAATTTAAACTCATTTTTAAAAGTTGTTTGAAGTAGAATCCTTTTTTTTTCATAAAAAAATATCTTCTGGATAAAGAATTTTAGTAAGAAACAACCCACATGCAGGAACGATCGGACTACAATTAGCATTATTTTTTGATTCTATAATTTCCACAAATTTATTTATACTTATTTTTTTTCTTCCCACGTCAATAAGTGTTCCAATAATTAATCTTACCATACTTCTTAAGAACCTATTTGCTTCAATAGTAAAACAAAAGCATGTATTATTTTTTTTTATTGACCAATAAGCATTATATACTTTACAGATATTGTTTTTTTTTTGTCTTTTTCTTTTTTACAAAAAGAACTAAAATTTCTATACTCCATTAAAATTTTAGAAGCTACATTCATTTTTTTTATATCTAACGGATAAAAACAATACCAAGAAAAATCTTGAAGAAATGGATTTTTTTCACATAGTAAATAATACTGATAAGTACGACTTATTGCACTAAATCTGGCATGAATATGTTTTTTTACCGGGAAAATATTAATGATCCTGATGTCTTTAGGCAAAAAAAGATTTAATCTTTTTATTAAGTTTATATTAATACTTTTTATGTTTTTTTCTAAATCAAAATGTGCAAACATTTGTTTTGCATGAACTCCACTATCTGTTCTTCCTGCTCCTATTACATTTAAAGATGTTTTCAATAATTTAGATAAACAATATTCTAACTTTTCTTCTATAGTATTATTTTCTTTTTTTTGTATTTGCCATCCATGATAATGTTTTCCATTATAAGCTAATTCAATAAAAAATCTTAATTTCATTTATGTTTTATTATCTTTTTAATTCATTTAAACTCTCTTTAATAATAGAACATCCTGTTTTTATTTCTTTTTCTGCAATAGTTAATGGAGGAGAAATACGTAAAGAATTACTATGAAATAAAAAACGAAATAGAATCAATCCTTTTTTCATACAAGAATGTAATACTTTTTCTATAGAATTCTTGTTTTTTAATTCAATAGATAAAAAGAGTCCTTTTCCATGAATATTTTTTATTTCATCATGAACTAAATATTTTCTAATCCATTTTTCTTTTAAAGGAACTTGTTTCATAATATTAGAATCAACTAGTTGAATTAGTGTTTCCAAAGCAGCTGATGCTGCTACAGCATTTCCACCAAAAGTTGTGAGATGTCCTAATGGAACACGATCACAAAAAGATCTCATGATTTTATTAGAGGATATAAAACCACTTATAGGCATTCCTCCTCCCATACCTTTTCCCATAATTAAAATATCAGGAACAATTCCATCATAATGTTCAAAAGCAAAAAGTTTTCCTGTTCTTCCAAATCCTGTCTGTATTTCATCCAGAATCATTAAAATATTTTTTTTTTTGCATTGTTTTCTAACTTCTTTTAAAAAAGAATGATCAGGTAATCTTATTCCTGAAGAAGTTTGTATTGTTTCTAAAATTACACAAGCTGTTTTTTCTGTAATAGAAGAAATGAATTCTTCTATTTGATTAAATGTTATAAATTTGACCAAAGGGAGTAAAGGTCTAAAAGGTCTTTTATTTTTTTCAGCCCCCATAACACTCATAGATCCATGTGTACTTCCATGATAAGACCATTTACAAGAAATAATTTCTTCCCGTCCTGTATAACACTTAGCAAGTTTTAAAGCGCCTTCCACGGCTTCAGTTCCTGAACTGACCAAGTAAGTAGTCTCTAATGGAGATGGAATGTTTTCTGCTATTTTTTTACAAAGTTTGACACATACTTCTTGTATAAATTCTCCATATACCATAGTATGTAAATACTTATCTACCTGTTTTTTTATGGCTTTTTTTATTTTTTTATTTCCATGTCCTAATACATTAACAGAAACTCCTGCTACAAAATCTAAATATTTTTTTCCATCTTTTCCATAAATGTAATTTCCTTTTGCATAATCCACTATAATTTTCATGGGGTTAGGGTTGATTTGAGTTTGATATTGAATAAAATCATTCTCTAATTCTTTTCCTATTCTCATAGTCAATTCAACTTTTTTTTATACTTTTCTATCTGTTTTAAAAGAGAATTTTTTTCAGTTTTTATTTCTTCTCTTTCTTTTTCTTTCCAAGAAAATTTAGGAAGAAAAAGGTTTTCCTTATAAAAAAGAATATGAAAAGGAAAATAAAAAAGCTCTGAATAAACTTTCTTTAGATAAGAAACTTTTATGAGTTCTTTTTCTTTTTCAAAATCTAAAGAAATCATTCCACAAGATGATTTGTTAATCCAAGTAGAATCAAAAAAAATAATACTTTTAGCATTTCCTTTAATCAAAATTTTTTCCATATTTTCTTTTCTAAAAAAACCAGTCATTTTTTCTCCTTGTATTTGATGAAATTTTTCTGAGTTTATTTTTTTTATAAAAAATACATTTGTCATATCCAATGAATCTATAATTCCATCTTTCGTGAAAAGATGAATGTCATCTCCAGTAATTTGTTGGTTGTTGTTAATCCAAAAAATAGGATTTCCATTTAATGTTAAATGAGTTATGTTGGAATTATTTGATAGTTCATATTTCAAGAGACTACATTTTCCTTGTATAACTTTATTTCTAAAAAAAATGTTTTTAATAGGAAAAGCTTTAATGAATATAGAAGATTTTTTCTTCAAAAAAGCAATTTCAATAGTATCAGAACGAATATAGATTGAATCTTTGTAAATTTTTATGATAGCCGTTGGATTTTCTTTTAAAGAGAAAAATCCAGAATTCAAATCAAAATCCCCATAACCTCCTATTAAATATCCTATTTTAGGATCTTCAAAAAAGACATTTTTTATAAATCCATATTTTTTTTTATAGTCTAAAAATAAACATTCTCCTTTTATAATTTTTCCATTATAATGGATACGAAATTTTTTCGTAAAAAAAATTTTTTTTCCAAATAAAAAAGGATCTGCTTTAGCAGAAAGAAAATTATTTGTTTGATTATTATATATTACTATAGTAGGACTATAAAAATTTAGTTTTTTCAATTGAAAGAAACACTCCATCTTCTTAGAAAAGATTGTATAATTTTTATTAACCAATTTAATTTCATTATTTAATTCGATTTTTTCTTTTTTAAGAAAATAACTTCCTTCTTTACTGGAAAGTAAAAAATCTCTATAAGAAATAGATCCTCCTTTTTTGTAAAAAACTTTTTTCAATTGAAAATCGTATTTTAAAATATTGGTAGATAATTTTAATTTTTTAAAAAATAAAATAACATTTTGATCCGCTTGAAAATATTTTTTTCTCAAATTAAAACTAATTGCATTTGCCATTAGTTTTATATTGTCTTGAAATAAAACCACATTTTTTGATACTTTCAAAATATTTTTTGAATATTCTATTTTTTTAGAATAAATTCTATTATTATTTGATAATAACTGGATATTTCCATATCCAGAAAATTTATTTTTTTTTTTATAAAATATAGCTTTATCACAAAAAAGATGATATTTACTATATTTCAAATGAACATGACCAGTTAAAATGATATTGTTATAATGTTTTTCATTTTTTTGAATAAAGTCAGTATGAATAATCTGTATCTTTTTTTTCAAAAAAAAATTTTTCCTTGGAAAAGGGTATACTTTCTTATTAAAGAAGAATAAAAATAAACCAAATATTACTAAATATTTTTTAGTAAAAGTAAAATTAAGAATCATATGATTATAAAATAATCGGAATCCATGTTCTAATTGAATTCATTCAAATTCTAATTTTTCATATTTTTGTACGCTATTAAAGATATCTCTATGTTTGCGTTTTTTGGTAATCCTAAAACTTGTATAGTTTCTCTAGCTGGATAATTTTCTTTATGAAAAAATTTAGAATATATAGAATTTATTTTGGGATAGTCTTCTATATTTTTTATAAACAAAGAAGTTTTTATTACATTTTCAAATCCAATTTCAGTTTCTGAAAGAATAATCTTCAAATTTTTCATAACTCTTTCAGTTTCCATTTCTATCGTTTCAGAAATTAATTTCTGAGTTGTAGGATCAATGGCTATTTGTCCAGAAACAAATAAAAAATTCTCTACAATAACATATGAACGATATGGTCCAAAAGATGGAATTTTTTTTATTGAATATTTTTTTTGTTTCATATTATGAATAATGTTTTTTTTTCACTATATCAAAAAATACTTTTTAAAATAGGATCTTTTATTCCAATAAAAAAAGACCAAGAACGATCTCCTATGGGAGACCAATTAAAATCTATTTTGAAACTTCTTAAATCTTTATGAAAAATTATATTGGCGAATGTCATCTGTTTTTTCAACAAATCGTAATCTGTGCGAATATTTATTTTCCAATATTTTGTTATTTCTATAGATCCATTAACACTTAAAAATGTATTAAAATATTTTTTTGTATTTTTTTCATGAAAACTTGAATTCAAATTGACTTTGAAATTCATTGGAATCATCATATATTTTGCATAATTCTCTTTATCAAAAAGAAAATATTTATAACGGTTTTTTCCTTGTTTACAAGATTCATTTTTTTTATGAAAATTCATTTCATTTCTTATGAAATTGTAAAAAAATGAAAAATAAAAATAGATTTTTTTATTTCTTTTTTCTTCTTCTTTTTCTTTGAAGTTAATTCCCCCCTTATATTTGATTCCTAAATGATTTTTAAAATCAGTATATCCCATAAAATGTATATTTTCCCATTTAGAAGGAGCTCCAAAAATATAAGAAGTACTTATTTGAAAAAATTCAAGTATTTTTATGTTTTTTTCAGTATTTTTTTTCAATTCCAAATTATTTTTTAATATCAAACTTATTTTTTTTTCAGAAAAAGAATTAGAGGAATCTTTTATCTGTAAAGATAATATAGGTTCTATTTCATGTTTTAAAAGAATAGAGTTTATTTCTAAATTATTGGATAATGGAGTAGAAATAATATCCGTTGATATATTTTTAGTATAAAAAAAACATCTCGAATAAAAATCCCAAAGTATATTATAATGAATTTTTGGCAGGATCTTTAAAAAAGGAAAAAAACGAATATCAGTTGACATACTGATAGTATGGTTCATACTGGTTTGAATTTTAAAATTCATTTTTTGTTTTGAAATAGGAGAATTATATGGATAAAAATTAATTGATTTATATAAAAATGCATGATAATCAAATAAATAATAATGTATTAGTGGATTCTTTTCATTCAAAAAATGATTTTTACGTATCAAAAAACGAATTTCTGGTATTTTTAACTTTGTTTCTTTTTTGTTCTCATTTTCATCTTGAATAAAATGAGTGGACATAGTTAATAAAGAATGATTATCAAATTTTTTTTTTAGATTAATATTTGAAATAAAAACTTCATTTTTTTTTTCAAAAAGTCTGTTGCTTATTACATAATTTATGTCTGTATTAAATTCTATATTGGATTGAAATTTTTTATTATGTTTCCATTTGAATTGAGAATCAAATTTTTTATTTGAAAATCCTTGATAATTAAAAGAAATTAATCCATGATATGGGTTCTCTTTCTGAAATTTATATTTCATTTCTGTCTCTATCTTCCATTTTTCACTTCCATATATAGAACTGAATATTGAAAAATTTAAAGAATTGGAAACGGGAAAAAATAAACCTATTTTTTCCATATAAATTTCTTTATTTTTAATTCTAAGTATAGGAAATTTTATTCCATAAAATTCGTTATTATTTTTAATGTATAAAAATGGAAGAACTATAGGCATAGGAATTTTATGCCAATAAAAAAATACTGGTCCAGTAATAATCGATTTTTTTTCATGGAAATATTTTAATTTATTTGTTTTTAAATAAAAATCAGGATGGTTATTTTTTTTCTTTATAAAAAAAGGATCAGATTTTATAAAAAAAGGATCAGATGTATATATCACTTCTTTCATTAGAGTCATTTCATTATTTTCTTTTTTTATATGATTGGCTATCATAACATGATCTTTTTCTTGTATGTAAACGTCATTTGCTTCTCCTTTTTGATTATTCAAATTGATGCAAAAATTTTTCAAAAAATATTTTTTATCACCTTGTACAACTTTTATATATTTATCTTTTATTCCTTTTGCATTAATGTCTCCATTTTTCCAATTAAATTCTATCCAATCTGCTTCAATTTTCACATCTAGAAATTCTATGAAAACATTTCCATTTAAATAAAATTTTCCTTCTTTCATATTATATTCTTGTGCATTTGAACTATATTTCAGATTTTTGAATTTATCTTTCAGAATAAGATTTACTATTTTCGTAGAGTCTTCAAATTTATTTTTATTGTTTTCTTCCTCTGAAAGAAGAAAAGAAGTATGAAAAGATAGAAAAAAAAATAAAATAATTAACTTTTTATATAATAGTATTGAAATTATTTTATTTTTTTTTCTATTTCTTATAATCCCTTGAAATAAGAATTTTATAACATTCATTTTTTTGGATAAAATCAAAAAGTTGATATTTTTTTTACTTCTAATTTATCTATACATGCTCCTAATATTTCCAATATTGTTAAATTAAATATAGGATGATATTTTTTTGGATAAATTTCACACATTGGTTCTATAGCAAATCTACGTAAATGAAATAAAGGGTGCGGAATCGTTAACATAGAGCTATGTATTATAAGATGATCATAAAATATGATATCAATATCAATTTCTCTATCTTGGTATTTTCTTTTTTTCTTAAAAGAAAAAATGTTTTTTTTTGATTTTCTCCCTACAATGGATTCAATTTCTAAAATATTTTCCAATAATTCTATAGGAGAATGAAATGTTTTTACATGCAAAGCTCTATTATAAAAAGAAGATGTATTTTTATTCATATTCCAAGCTACGCTTTCAAAATAGGAAGATTTTTTAATTATTTTCCCAATTTTTTTACAAATTAGGAATAAAGATTTATCCAAATATTCTTTTTTATTTTCTTTGTTGCTTCCTTGTAACAAATAAATGTTGTGTTCTTTCAAAAGAAAAAATTATATCTTTCATAAGATACTGAAAAACTTCATTTTTAAATAGAAAAATATTTTTTTATTTTTTAAATTGAGTAAAGATTTAGAATCCATAACAAAAAACTATGGGATTAGTTGATTTGATGAAAAATTTATTTACTCAAGAAATTGCTATAGATTTGGGAACAGCAAATACTCTTATTATGCATGACAATAAAGTGATTGTTGATTTACCCTCAATCATTGCTATAGATGTAAGAAGTAAAAAAGTTTTAGCTGTAGGAGAAGAGGCGAAACAAATGCAAGGAAAAACACATGAAAATATTAAAATTTATAAACCATTAAAAGATGGAGTCATAGCAGACTATCAAGTAGCAGAACTTATGATAAGAGAATTTATCAAAAAAATTCCAGGAATAAATAAAAAATTATTTACTCCATCATTAGTTATGGTTATTTGTATTCCATCTGGAATTACAGAAGTAGAAAAAAGAGCTGTGAAAGATTCTGCTCAACATTTAAATGCTAAAGAAGTTTATCTTATTGAAGAACCTATGGCGGCAGCTATTGGATCCGGCATATCTGTTACAAAAGCTGAAGGAAATATGATTATTGATATCGGAGGAGGGACCACAGAATGTGGAGTAATTGCTTTAGGTGGAATTGTTTGTCAAAAATCCATTAAAATAGCCGGAGATGTTTTTACTAATGATATTGCCTATTTTCTTAGGACTAAATACAATTTGTACATTGGGGAAAGAACTGCTGAAAAAATTAAAATAGATATAGGAGCCGCTATAGAATCTATTGAAAATCCTCCTGTAGATATTCATATTCAAGGAAGAGATTTGCCAACAGGAAAACCTAAAGAAATGAATCTTTCTTATAAAGAAACTATTCCTGCACTTGATAAATCTATTTTACGTATTGAAGACGCTGTCATGGAAACACTATCTAGAACTCCTCCAGAACTTGCTGCAGATATATATAAAACAGGAATATACATGGCAGGAGGAGGATCCCTTCTAAGAGGATTAGATAGAAGAATTTCTAAAAAAACAGGTCTTTCTGTTTCTTTAGTAGAAGATCCTTTAAGAGCTGTGGTAAAAGGAACAGGAGTTGCTTTGAAAAATATTGATAAATTTACATTTTTGATGAAATAAAAAAAAAGATTTTTATAATTTTATGCTTTTATATTTATGCGTGAGTTTTTTAATTCCATTATAAAATGGCGTTTTTTTATTTTATTTTTTCTATTAGAATCTTTAGCTATTTTTCTTTCATTTTCTAAAAATAATATTCATCAATATATTTATAATGGTTCCTCCAATTTTTTGGTAGGAAAAATGTACGAAACAATTCATATATTACGTAGTTATTTTTTATTAAAAGTTGAAAATGATAGACTTATAAAAGAAAATATAAGATTACGTCGTTCTCATATTTCTTCAAAAATAAGTAAAATAATTAAAGATTTTAAAAAAGATAATATTGATTATCTACAACAATATGTTTATACCCCTGTCAAAATTATTAATAATAGTATCCATGAACAGGAAAATTATATTACTATAAATAAAGGAAATTTGGATGGAATTAAAACAGATATGGGAATTATTTTACCTAATGGAATTGCAGGGATTATTATAAAAACTTCCCCACACTTTAGTACAGCTATTTCTCTTTTAAATCCAAAAATTAAAGTTAATGCGAGACTAAAAAGAAATAAATATTTTGGAACAGTTAGTTGGGATGGATTAGATCATGAATACGTTGTTTTATACGATATTCCCAAACATTCTATCATACATAAAGGAGATATAGTAGAAACAGATGGAAAATCTGCAACTTTTCCTGAAGGAATTCCAATTGGAAAAGTTTTTTGTTATAGATTTGATGAAGAGCATGCTAATTATGTTATAAAAGTAAAATTATTAGAAAATTTCTCTACCATAGAAAATGCCTATGTTGTGAAAAATTTATTTAGAAAAGAATGGAAAAATGTTCAACTTTATAAAGTTGAAAGTAAATAATGAATTTTCTAAAGAATTTTTTCTTATCTATTTTTTCCATTTTTTTGATTTGTTTAATTCAAGTATCAATATTAAACTCTATATTTTTAGGTTGGTATACTTATATGTATATTATTTTTATACTAATTTATTCATATTATGGAAATCAATTGGTCTTCTTATTTTTATCTTTTATGATAGGTTGGATTATAGATCACTGTATGAATTCTGGAGGAATACACGCTTTTTCTACGACTCTTTCCGCTTTTTTGCGGTTAAAATTTTTACAATTTTTTGAAGGAAAAAATTTTCTACAAAAAAGTAACTTTTCCATTTATGAATTACCTTTTATTAGAAAATTTCTTTATATATTTTCGTTGATTCTTACACATCATTTTTCTTTGTTCATATTAGAAATATTGAAGTTATCTTATTTTAGAAAAATTTTTTTATTGAAAATTATATTTAGCAGTATTTTTACAACTATTTTGTGTATTATATATTTTTTCTTTAGAAGAAAAATTAAACATTGAAGAAATTATATATTTTCTATATTATTTTAAGTTTTATAGGTTTAATTTTTATAACTAGATTATTTTATCTACAAATATATACTGAAAAATATATTTTAAATGCATTCAACACTTCTATAAAACAAGAAATTATTATTCCTGAAAGAGGTTCTATTTTCGATAGAAATAATAATTTATTAGTATTTAACAAATCTATTTATGAATTAATAGTAATTCCTATACTTATAGATGAAAATTTCAATGTTATTGAATTTTGTAATCTTTTAGGGATAAAAGAAGATACTTTTCACAAAAATTTAGAAAAAGCAAAAGCTTATTCAAAATATTTACCTTCTGTTTTTCTTCCTTTCATTTCAAAAGAGAAATTTGCTACTATACAAGAAAAACTTTACAAATACAAAGGATTTGATTGGACAAAACGTTCTCTTAGAGATTATAAAGTAGAAAGCTCTGCTAATATTTTAGGATATCTTGGAGAAGTAAGTCAAAAAGATATAAAGAAAGAATCTAATTATTATCAAAGAGGAGATTTTATTGGATGGGCTGGAGTAGAAAAATCTTATGAAAAAATATTAAGAGGAAAAAAAGGAGTGAAATATTGGATAAGAAATAGAAAAGGATGTATTATCGCTCCCTATAATAACAGAAAAAATAATATAAAAGCAATTGGTGGAAATGATATTTCTTTAACTATAGATTGGAATTTACAGAATTATGCAGAAAAACTTATGTTTCAAAAAAAAGGTGGAATAGTAGCTATTAATCCTAAAAATGGAGAAATTTTATCTTTAGTTTCTAGTCCTATCAATAATCCTAATTTGTTTGTGGGAATTAACCGATCTAAAGAATTTAAAAAATTAATTAAAAATACAATAGACTATCCTTTATTGGATAGAACAACACAAGCCCGTTATCCTCCAGCTTCTCCATTTAAGTTAATGACAGAATTAGCAGGTCTTCAGATGGGAGTAGTAAATACAAAAACAACTTTTATATGCTATAATGGATTTAAATATGGAAAAAAAAGAATTCATTGTCATTCAGGAATTCATGGATTTCCTATAGGAATAGAAACAGCTGTTGCTGTTTCTTGTAACAATTATTTTGCACAAGTTTATAAACGTGTTATTGAAAAATATCCAAAAAATTTAACAAAAGGAGCTAATGAATGGTCTGATATCATTAAAAGTTTTGGATTTGGAAATTATTTGTGCAATGATTTGGCTACTGGAGAAAAAGGAATCATTCCTTCTGGAGATTATTACAATAAAAAATATGGATATACAAAATGGAATGCTATTACAATTATTTCAAACAGTATTGGTCAAGGAGAAATCAATGTCACTCCCATACAATTAGCTAATATGGTTTGTGCTATAGCCAATAAAGGCTTTTTTTATACCCCACATATTGTAAAATGTATTAATAATCAACCTATTTCTAATCCTAATTATACTCGTGCTAAATATACAAAAGTAAAAAAGAAATATTTTGATTTAATTATTAGTGGAATGGAAAAAGTATTTATAATTGGAACTGGAAAAAGTTTCAAATCTTCGGATATTAGAATGGCTGGAAAAACAGGAACGTCACAAAACTTTATTAGTGTCAATCATAAAACAATATCTTTACCTGATCATTCTATTTTTATACTATTTGCTCCAGTAGAAGACCCTAAAATAGCTGTTTCCGTAATTATAGAAAATGGAGGATTTGGATCTCGTTGGGCTGGTCCTATCGCCAGTCTAATTGCAGAAAAATACATTAAAAACAATATTTCTAGAAAAAATCTTGAAAAAAAAATTATGAATTTAGGATTACAAAAAGTATACAATAGTATAGCAAGAATGAAAAATAAAAAAAAAATAATTGATAAAAATCAAAAGAAATAAAACATTATTAGAAAATATAGATTGGTATATTGTTCTTATCTATATTTTCATGATTTTTTTTGGATATATGAATTTATATTCTGTTTCTTATGAGAAAGCAGAAAAACAATTAATATGGATTTTATTTAGTTTTTTTTCCATATTCATAATTTTTTTATTCAAACCAATACATTATAAATATTTCTCTTCATTCTTTTTTTTATTTACGTTATTTCTTTTGATTGGAGTGTTTTTTTTAGGAAAAAATATAAATGGATCAAAATCTTGGTATGTTTTTGGTCCTATTAGTTTTCAACCTTCTGAATTGTCAAAAATATCCACATCTTTAATCATTTCTTATCTTTTGAGTCAAGAAAATGTTCAGAAAAATAAAAAAACATTATTATATGTATCTGTTTTATTAATAATAATACCTTCATTATTAATATTTTTTCAACCAGATCCAGGTTCATCTATAGTTTTTTCTTCATTTATTTTGACTTTATATAGACAAGGATTGTCTATTTCTTTTCTTCTTTTTTTATTGCTTTTAATTTTTTTGTTTATTGCTTCTTTAAAGATATCATCTTGGATTATTATATTCTGTATTTTTTCAATTTTACTATTGATTTTTTTCTTAAGAAAAGAAAACAGGTTTATAAATATAAATGATTTATTATTTTATTTATTTGTTTTTATTTTTTTATCCATTTTCGTTGTCGTTTCTCCATTTTTTTTTCAAAAATTTTTAAAGAAACATCATCAAGATAGGATTAATATTCTTTTTCAAAATGAATTCGATAAAAAATATCGAGATAATATAGGATATAATCTCCTGTATTCAAAAACAGCTATTGGTTCCGGTAAATTTTTTGGAAAAGGATATAAAAAAGGAACTATAACAAAAGGAAAATTTGTTCCTGAACAACATACGGATTATATTTTTTGTACTGTAGGAGAAGAGTGGGGTTTTATAGGAAGTATTATATTAATCATATTTTATTTGTTGTTCATTAGTAGAATATATTTTTTGTCCGAAAGACAAAAAGATATTTTTGGAAGAATTTTTGGATATTCAGTAGGGAATATTATTTTTGTTCATTTTTTTATTAATTTAAGCATGGTAATGGGACTTTTTCCAACAATAGGAATTGTTTTACCTTTTTTCAGTTACGGAGGATCTTCTTTTTGGTCTTTTACTGTTTTGTTATTCATTTTCATTAGATTAGATGCTGCAAATCAAGCGAGTTTGATTTGAATAACTTTTTTATTGTTTTCTATGCATCATGAGTGGGATTATTTTTAAAAAAAAAACGACTTATATGAATGTAATATTCAAAATTTTTTAATAAATTTGTTCTTTTCATCATAAGAAAAAATGATTAAAGTTTGAAAAAAAAAGGGGCTGACTTTTTGGAATTGACAGCAAGATTAGTTGTAAAATTAAGCATACCGTGTTACGTAAGATCTTACACGTAAATACAGACTTACAAAGTCAATATAAATGGCGAAAAACAATATGCTTTTGCTGCTTGAAAAATAATTCTTAATTTGATATTATTTCATAGCTAAATCCACAATATGTGGAAGCAAAATGTCTCTCAGGAATTTTTCCTTATAAATACACTGATTATATAGAGATACTAAAACATATATAAGGACAAGAAAACGGATGATTCTTAAGTTTTCCTATTTTTTTTAGAATCTAAACTTTTATTTGGTATCCAAAAACCGATTTTAGTCTAAAAAAATTTTTTTGGATAAGTATGTAGAAATTTTTTATGCTACTTGTTTGGACGCGGGTTCGAATCCCGCCAGCTCCACATAGTTTTTCTTTTTAACTCTGTAAGGAGAAAAACCTGTCAAATGCAATCAAATAATTTTATTTAATAAATTGTCTTGTCATTCAAGATTTCTTATAAAACATAGGAGTAAAAATATTAAATTTTTCTTTTTTAGTATTCTTTCTGGAATTTTATTAGGATTGGGATGGCCTACTTATGGAAATCCCTTGTATTTGTTTATAGCTTTTATTCCTATTTTATATGCAGAAGAACATTTTTATTCTTCAGATTCAGAGAAAAAAATTGTATTAATATTTTTCTTGTCTTTTTTTACTTTTTTTACATGGAATGCTATATCCACATGGTGGTTATTTTATGCAAAAAGACCTGATGGAAGTTTTTCAACAGAAGCCTATTTAACTCCTGTTACAATAAATGCTTTTTTAATGTCCATTGTTTTTTCGTTTTACTCATGGATAAAAAAACATGTAGAAAATAGAAATATAGGATATTTATTTTTAGTTTGTATATGGATTTCATTTGAAAAAATGCATTTAGAATGGGAGTTTTCTTGGCCATGGCTAAATTTAGGAAATGGTTTTTCTAATCATATAAAATGGATTCAATGGTATGAATATACTGGAATATTAGGGGGAACATTATGGATATGGATTGTGAATATAGGATTTATGAATTCTATTATCAAATATCAAAAAAATAAAAACATACTTTCTTTATATAAGAACATATTTTTTAATATAGGAAAAATTTTTTTCCTCATTCTTATTTCAAATTACATATATTTAAAATGTGAAGAAAAAAAAGATGTAACTGGAACTGTTAACGTTCTAATTTTACAACCTAATATCAATCCATATCATCAAAAATATAAAATTTCAACGAAAAAATTAATTTCTATATTGATAAAGTTAATAGATAAAAAAATTGATAAAAATACTACTTTTATTATAGCACCTGAAACTCTATTTCCAGGAAATGGAAAAAAAATTTATCTGAAAAATATAGGAAAAAATAACATCATCTCAATATTTAGAAATCATATAAAAAAAATTTCTCCAAAAACCGTATTTATTACAGGAATAGAATTATTCAACTCTTCTAAAAAAAAAGAGTTTAGTCAAACTTCAACTCCAATTTTTTTTAGAAATGAAATCTTATGGATTGATATATTTAATTCTATCATACAAATAGAAACATATTCTGATGATCAGATTGAATTTCATCATAAATCTAAATTAGTTCCAGCTGTAGAAACTTTTCCTTATAAAAAAATTTTTTTTCCTATATTGGGAAATATTTTTCTTAATTTTGGAGGATCCGTAATGGAACACGGAAAAGATCCTCATTATACAATATTTACACATCCTTTTTTAGGAATAAAGATCGCTCCTATTATTTGTTATGAATCTGTATTTGGAGAATATGTCTCTCAATTCTTTAAAAAGAATGCAGAATTTATGACCCTCATTACTAATGATGGATGGTGGGGGGTCTCACAAGGATATAAGCAACATTTATCTTATGCATGTCTTAGAGCTATTGAAAATAGAAAATTTATTGCCAGATCTGCAAATACAGGCGTGTCTTGTTTTATTAATGAAAAAGGAGAAATTATATCTTCTATTCCGTACGGAAAAAAAGGAGTTTTATCCAGAAAAATTTTTCTAAATAAAAAGAAAACTTTTTATATCAAGTATGGAGATTATATTTTTAAAATTAGTTTTTTTCTATCAATAATAATTTTGTTATATACGATAACATATCGTTTGTGTATCAAAAAATATATTCTTCATTCATGATTTTTTAGTTTTTTATAAGCTTTTCCTATATAATTTATAATATCCATGGCCATTATAGATTCTTCGTTTAATTCTTTAGAGGCTATATCTCCAGCTAGACCATGCAAATAAACTCCCATAATACAAGCGTTTTTTGAAGAATAACCTTGAGCTAATAAACCTGTAATCATGCCTGTCAGGACATCTCCACTTCCAGCTGTAGCCATTCCTGGATTTCCAGTACTATTGAAATAAAGATTTCCATGAGGAGTAGAAATAACAGTATGCGCTCCTTTCAATACTAAGAAAATGTTATATTTTTTAGAAAATTTTTTCAAAAGAGATAATTTTTGATAATCATTTTTCCATGTCCCACATAATCTCTCAAATTCTTTTTGATGCGGAGTGAGAATAGTTTCTTTTTCTAATAAAAGATTTAGTATATTTGGTTTTTTTGATAGAATATTAATCGCATCTGCATCTATCACCATAGGAATTTTTTTATTTTTCTTTCTTAATCTTAAGAGAAAAGATTCTAATGCATATTCAGTGATAGGATCTTTTCCCATTCCCATTCCTATTCCTATTGCTGCATATTTTTGAATAATAAAATTATTAGGAATAGAAGAAATTAAATTTTCTTTTCGATCTGTTTTTATAATAGATTCTGGAAGAACAGTTTGTATAATTTTATTTCCACAATGTGGAAGATATACACTTAATTTTCCTATTCCAATTCGAAAACTTGCTTTTGCAGAAAGTAAAACAGATCCAATCATTCCATAACTTCCTCCTATAATAAGTCCATGACCATAATTTCCTTTGTGTGAAAATTTTTCCCTACTTCTATAAATAGAATGAACATCTGTATTATCAATGTAAAAATTTTTTACATACATATTATGTATGTATTTTTTTTTCCATCCAATATTTAATAAATACCATTTTCCAACGTAAAAAGCATAATCTGATAAAAAAAAAGGAATTTTTGGAACTTGAAAAGTTAATGTATGAGTCGCTTTTATGATAATATCATGATTTTTTTCCATAAAAAGACCAGAAGGAACATCTATAGAAATAACAGATGAAAATTTCTGATTATTTAGATAATAAAAAAAAGACTTCCAATATTTTTTTTTAATAGGACGATTCAATCCGATTCCAAAAATTGCATCTATAAGTTTATTTTTATTATCAAATAATGGAAATTTATCTCCTTCATTTATTGAATTCAATTCAATTCCATATCTTAATATTTTATTTTTATTAATTATAAATTCATTTGAAAAATGATTAGAAATATTCAAGATATATATCTTGACCCTAGCGCCATGCAAATGTAACATTCTAGATAAAGAAAGTCCATCTCCTCCATTTTTTCCATTTCCTACTAATATTATAAATGATATTTTTCTAAGTTTATGATTATAATGTTGAATAATCCAATCGAAACAACTTTTTGCAGCTCTTTCCATTAATTCTATAGAAGAAATATCTTCGTAATCAATACAATATTGATCAACTTTTTTAATTTGATTCAAAGAAAGAATTTTCATTTTTTAAAATGAATTTATTATTTTTGGTTTTATTGGTTTTTTCTTTTTTTTAGATAGATTGTAAAATATGGTTAATATCAGAAAAAAAAACAATATATAATAAAACGATAAAAAATTTAGATGTCCGAGTATAATTTGACCCTTCCAGCCATGGGTGAAAGTATAGCGGAGGCTACTATCATTCGTTGGTTAAAAAACGAAGGAGATTCTATAAAAAAAGAAGATCTCTTAGTAGAGATAGCTACGGATAAAATAGATTCTGAAATTTCTTCTCCTGTAAATGGAATCTTGAAAAAAAAATTATTTTTTCCGAATGAAGTGGTTAAGGTAGGAACTGCTATAGCTATTTTAGAAACAGAAGAAAAAGAACCATTAAAAAAAAGATTTTATTCCCCTCTTGTACGTTCTATTGCTCATAGAGAAGGAATTAATTTCTCTGAATTAGAAACTATAAAAGGAACTGGAGAAAATAGACGTGTTACCAAAAGAGATATATTGAAGTATATTCATTTAAATAAAAATAAAATCATTTCTCCTTACAATAATTTTTCATTTACTAGTAGTGGTAAAAATGATAATGATGAGGAGATCATAGAAGAAATGGATAGAATGCGTAAAATCACTGCATCACATATGATGGAAAGTAAAAATATATCTGCACATGTTACTTCTTTTGTTGAAGCGGATGTAACAAACATTGTTAAGTGGAGAGAAAAAATGAAAGATACTTTTCAAAAAAATACAGGAGAAAAATTGACTTTAATGTCTGTATTTGTGGAATGTGTGGTTAAGGCTATAAAAGATCTTCCAATGATCAATATTTCTGTTAATGGAACTAATATTATAAAAAAAAGAAATATTCATATAGGATTGGCTACCGCATTACCTGATGGTAATTTAATTGTTCCTGTCATTAAACATGCAGATTCTTATAGTTTAGGAGGATTAATAAAAATTATTAATGATTTAATAAAAAGAGCAAAATTGAATCAATTAAAACCTGAAGAAACACAAGGAGGAACTTATACTATTAGCAATATAGGTAGTTTTGGAAATTTATTTGGAACTCCTATTATTCATCAACCACAAGTAGCTATATTGGCAATAGGAGTAATACAAAAAAAACTTTCCATTATAGAAACTCCAGAAGGAGATTTTGTTGGAATTAGACATAAAATTTATTTGTCACATTCTTATGATCATCGCGTTATAGATGGGGTTTTAGGAGGAGGATTTGCTAAAAAAGTTGCTTTGTATTTAGAGAAATTTAATTGTTACACAAAAATATAGTCCAAAAAAAAATATGAAAACAAATTTTGATGTACTAATTGAGATTCCTAAAGGAAGTCGAAATAAATATGAATTTGATAAGAAAAATAATTTAATTCGTTTAGATAGAGTTCTATATTCTCCTATGAGTTATCCTACGGATTATGGATTTATTCCAAAAACTCTTTCAAAAGATGGAGATCCATTAGATGCATTAGTTTTTTTAACAGAACCAACAATTCCAGGTTGTTTAATTAGAGTTAAACCTATTGGTATTTTTTTTATGACGGATGAAAAAGGAGAAGATGAAAAAATTATTTGTGTCCCAATAGAAGATCCTAATTATAATATTATTAATAATATTGAAGAAATTTCTTTTCATGCGAAGAAAGAAATTGAACATTTCTTCATGGAATACAAATATTTAGAGGGTAAGGAAGTAAAAATAGGAAACTGGAAAAACCAAAAAGAAGCTCTTTTTATTTATGAAGAATCATCTTTACGATATAAGAAGAAACTAAATGAATTATGAATATAATTCATTTAGTTTCTTCTTTTCTAAGAAAGATGGAGCATCTATCATTAGATCTTTTCCAGAATTATTTTTTGGAAAAGCAATAAATTCTTTTATATTTTTTTTCCCCTCTAAAAGGGCAATTAATCTATCGAACCCAAAAGCAATTCCACCATGAGGTGGAACTCCATATTCAAAAGCTCTGATTAAAAAACCAAATTTAGATTGAATTTCTTTTACAGAGAATCCTAAATGTTTTAAAATTAAATTTTGAATGGATTTATTATGAATACGAATAGATCCTCCTCCAATTTCAACTCCATTAATAATTAAATCATAAGATTGTGAACGAACATTTTCTGGATTTTTTTTTATAAGATGAAGATCCTCTTCTTTTGGATTTGTAAAAGGGTGGTGAAAAGGTTTATATCTTTTAATTTTATTATTCCATTCTAATAGTGGAAAATCTGTAACCCATAAAGGTTTAAATATTTTAATATTTTCTTTTAATTTTTTTAAAAAATTGATTAATTTCATACGAAATTGACTGAGTTGATTTCTCATTTTTTCCTTTCCATAAAAAATGAATAATAAGTCTCCAGGGTTTGCCTTCAAATGTTTTATGAACATTATCAGATCTTCTTTTTTCATAAAATTACTCATTGGAGAAAATAATGTTTTATCTGGAAAATATTTCAACCAAAAAATATCTTTAATTCCTATTTTTGTTTGTTTCATCCATTCAATAATGGAATGAATTTTTTCACATGGATAAGAACTACATTTTGGAATAGTTATTCCTATTGTTAGTTCTTTTTTTTTAAAAAATTCAATTCCTCTTTCTTGAACTAAATCATTCAACTCCAAAAATTTAATTTCAAAACGTAAATCAGGTTTATCTGTTCCATACATTTTAATTGCATCAGAATAAGTAATCTTTGTAAAAGGTTCTAATTGAATATTTTTTATTTTTTTGAATATGTATTTTATGAATTTTTCAAAAAAAATCAATACATCATTAACATTTACAAAAACCATTTCACAATCTATTTGTGTAAATTCTATTTGACGATCAGAACGAGCATCTTCATCTCTAAAACATTTTACAATTTGAAAATATTTATCAATTCCACCAATCATCAATAATTGTTTAAATAATTGAGGAGATTGAGGTAAAGAATAAAATTTTCCAGAATGTATTCTAGATGGAACTACAAAACTTCTAGCTCCTTCAGGAGTATGATTAATTAACATAGGTGTTTCTATTTCTAAGAATCCATTTTTAGAAAGAAAATTTCGTATTTCTATAGAAATATTATGACGAAGTTTCAAATTATTTTTTATTGGATTTCTTCGTATATCCAAATACCTATATTTCATACGTGATTTTTCATCTCCATCTGTTTTATCTTCTATGAAAAAAGGAGGAGATATGGAGGAGTTTAATACCTCTATTCTAGATAATAGGACTTCTATTTCTCCTGTAGGAATTTTAGAGTTTTTAGAAACTCTTTCTACTACTTTTCCATTAACTTTAATGAGAAATTCTTTTCCCAATTCAATATTTTTTTTGAATTTTTTTGAAAAAATAAGTTGTGTTATTCCAAAATAATCTCTAATATCTATAAAAGTTATAGATCCTAAATTTCTTAATTTTTGAATCCATCCAGATAAAACTACTTTTTTTCCAATATCTTTCTTACAAAGTTCTCCACAATTATGTGTTCTGTATGATGATTGACTAAGACTCACTTGATTTTTTTAACTTATTTCTTTTTGTTTGTAGTTGTTGTAGTAGGAGGAGGAGAATAAGATAGTTCTTCATAGACTTCTATAATATCTCCATATTTAAGATTATGATAATCTTTTATCCCCAATCCACATTCATATCCTTTAGAAACTTCTTTTACATCTTCTTTAAAACGTTTTAGAGAAGTAAAAACACCATTGTTGTATATTACAATTCCTTCTCTAATTAATCTAACTTTTGCTTTACGTAATAATTTTCCTTCTACGACCATACATCCAGCTATAGTTCCTGTTTTTGGAAACTTAAAAAGTTCTCTTATTTCTGCATTTCCTAAAATTTTTTCTCTTGTTTCTGGAGATAACATTCCATCCATAGCTTCTTGAACATCATTAATAACGTCATATATAATTGAATAAATTCGTATTTCTATATTTTCTTTTTTTGCAATATTTTTAGCTCCAGTATTGGGACGTACATTAAATCCTACTATAATAGCATCTGAAGCACTTGCTAACAAAACATCAGATTCTGTAATTTGACCAACACTTTTATATATAATATTAATCATGATCCTATTTATAGATAATTTTTGTAAAGAATCTGTAAGAGCTTCTACAGAACCATCAACATCTCCTTTAATAATAATTTTTAATTCTTTAAAGTCTCCTAGAGCTATACGTCTTCCTATTTCATCTAGAGTCAAATGTTTTTGAGCTCTTATATTTTGTTCTCTTTGCAGTTGTTCTCTTCTAGAAGCAAGTTGTTTTGCTTCTTTTTCATCTTTGAATACTTTAAATTTATCTCCAGCAGTAGGAGCTCCGTTTAATCCTAGAATTTTGATAGGTTTTGATGGTCCTGAACATGGAATAGATTTTCCACGTTCATCTAAAATATTTTTGACTTTTCCATGATGACTTCCTGCTAAAACATAATCACCTACTTTTAATGTTCCGCCTTGCAAAAGCAAGGTGGTTATATATCCTCTTCCTTTATCTAAAGAAGCTTCTATAACAGTTCCTGTCGCAGGTTTATTTGGATTTGCTTTTAAATCTAATAATTCAGAGACTAAAAGAACTTTTTCTAATAATTTATCTACTCCATTTCCTAACTTTGCTGAAATTTCTTGAGAGGGATATTTCCCCCCCCATTCTTCTACTAAAAAATTTAAATTAGCTAATTGTTCTCTAATTTTATCAGGGTTTGCATTGGGTTTATCAATTTTATTAAACACAAAAATAATAGGAACATTTGCTGCTTGAGCATGGCTAATAGCTTCTTTAGTTTGAGGCATTACTTGATCATCTACAGCTATCACAATAATCGCTATATCCGTGATTTGTGCTCCTCTTGCTCTCATAGCAGTAAAAGCTTCATGACCAGGTGTATCTAAAAAGGTGATACTTTGATTATTCGATAGTTCAACACTATAAGCTGCTATATGTTGAGTTATTCCACCAGCTTCTCCAGCAATTACATTAGTATTTCTAATATAATCTAATAAAGATGTTTTTCCATGATCCACATGTCCCATAACAGTAATAATAGGAGGTCTAGATTTTAAATTTTCTTCTAAATCATGATCTCCTTGAATAGCTTCTTCTAAATCTAATCCTACAAATTCTACATTGTATCCGAATTCATCAGCAACAAGGGTTAATATCTCTGCGTCTAATCTTTGATTCATAGTCACCATAATTCCTAATGACATACAAGAAACAATAACATCTGTTGCATTTACGTTCATCATAGATGCTAATTCATTTACAGTTGTAAATTCAGCTAGTTTAAGAACTTTTTCTTGTTCTTGTTTTTCATTTTTTATTTTTTCATTTTTAAGAATTCTTTTTTCTTTTTTATGTAAACGTTTTTCTTTTCTAATTTTTGAAGCTTTTGATTTAATTCCTTTTGAAGAAAGTTTTTCTAAAGTTTCTTTAATCTGTTTTTCAATTTGTTCTTCAGTAACTATAGATTTTTGATAATTTTTTTTATTCTTTGATTTCTCCATTTTTTTTTCATGAGAAAAATTTTTAAAAATATTTCTTCTTTCTTTTTCCTGTTTATTTCTACTATTATTCACACTATTGATAGGAATATTTTTTATCTCTTCAAGAATTATTTCTTTTTTAATTCTTTTTCGTTTTTTTTTATTTTCTTGTTTTGTTCTTTTTTTTTCAAATTGAGATAGATCAATTCTATCTCCTGTTAACATGACACCATCTAGTTTTTGATAGATAGTATCTATATGTTCAGGTTTTTTATTATTTTTTTCTTTATGTTTTTGAATAATAGATTTATGATTTCCTGTTTTTTTCTCTTCAACTTCAATATGTTTTTTGTCTTTTGTCCCTTCGGGAGTTCCATATTTTTTTTCTAATGTGTCAATATCTATTTTTCCTATTTTTTTTAATCTAACTAGTTTCTCTGATTTTGCACGTATGATTTGATGAGCAACATTATTATGTTTGGATTTCAATACTTCTTTTTTTATTTTTTCTTTTTCTTTTCTTTTTTGTAAAAAAGCTTTTTCAGAAGCATCTCGTATTTCTTTATAAGTTTTAAATTCTCTTACAAGAAATCTGTATACTTGTTCCTCTATTTTTGCATTAGGATTATTTTCTATTTTAATCCCTTTTCTTTTCAAAAAATTGACAACTCTTTGTAAGGAAATATTGAATTTGGTTAATACTGTTTTTAATCTGATTTTATCAGTCATATAAATCTTAATAATAAGAACAAAAATAAAAATTTAGACACAAAAAAAATTCATGGATTATTTTTTATTATTATTGAATTCTTCCTCAAATTCTTTTTTGAGGATAAAAATTACTTTTTTAATAATTTTTTCTTCAAGATCAGTCCGTTGACTAAGATCATTATTTCTATAGTTTAAAACGGATTTTGCAGTATTCAATCCCACTTGATGAAATTTTTTTAGAACTTCTGGTTCTATTTCGTCAGAGAATTCTGTTAGTTCTACGTCATCTTCATAAGGAAAATCTCTAAAAATATGGATTTTATATCCTGTTAATTGACTAGCTAATTTTATATTTTGTCCTCCTTTTCCAATCGCTTTAGATATTTCTTCAAATTTGACATATACATTCACATATTTGTGTTCTTCATTCACCTCCATCATGGAAACTTTAGCAGGACTTAAAGCTCTCGTTATATATAATTGTATATTGGATGTATAATTGATTACATCTATATTTTCGTTTTTTAATTCTCTAACAATAGGATGAATTCTAGATCCTTTCATTCCAACACAAGCTCCTACAGGATCTATACGATCATCATAAGACTCGACAGCAATTTTTGCTTTTTCTCCTGGAATACGCGCTACTTTTTTAACCGTGATTAATCCTTCAGAAACTTCTGGTATTTCTAATTTAAAAAGTTCTTCTAAAAAAGTTTCATCTTTTCTAGTCAGAATAGCAAAAGGTTTATTATCTTTCCAATCTACTCTTTTTACTAATACTCTAACAGGATCTCCTTTTCGAAAAAAATCATTTGGAATTTGTTCTTGTTTAGGAAGAACCATTTCGTTTTGTTCTTCATCTCTCATAATAATTTGTCTAGGTAAAATGTGATAAACTTCAACGTTAATAATTTCTCCTATTTTATTTTTGAATTTTTTGTAAGTATTTGTATTATCATATTCGTTCACTTTCGAAAGTAAATTTTGTCTTAAAGATAAAATAGATCTTCTTCCAAGAGATTTTAGTTCTACTTTTTCTGTGACTTCTTCTCCTATTTCAAAATCTGGTTCTATTTTACGAGCTGTAGATAATTCTATTTCTTTATTGAGATCCTTCACAAACCCATCTTTTACAACTATACGATTTCTCCAAATTTCTAAATCTCCTTGATCTGGATTAACAATAATATCATAATTTTTAGAAGAATCGTATTTTTTTCTCAATACACATCGTATGGATTCTTCTAAAATAGCCATGAGATTAACTCTATCTATATTTTTTTCATATTTAAAATCTGAAAAAGAATCTATTAAAGCTTCATTATCCATAATTTTTAAAATTTTCAA